>JBIQIQ010000007.1:0-45668 GCA_044507975.1 Deinococcaceae bacterium | reverse complement strand
AGGCGCTTGAAGCGACGGGAGCCCGTCAGGTTCGTGCGCTCGCCCACGTTGACGAACGCCGAGCCCCGTGGCGTAGCGACGTCGCCGGAGGCCGCGCCCACCACCAGCGCCTCGAGGCCGGCGAAGCGCGGCCTGGCGTCGCGGGGCGGCGGGACCCGAGGGGTGGCAGCGCGCGCCGCGGCAGCGAAGGCGGCCACGTGCTCGGGCGTCGTGCCGCAGCAGCCGCCGACGACGTTGACCCAGCCTTCCGAGAGGAAGTCGCGTACGACGTCGGTCATCTCCGTCGGCCCCAGGTCGTAGCCTCCGAAGGCGTTGGGCAGGCCGGCGTTGGGGTAGGCGACCGTGAAGGTGGAGGCGAGGCGGGACAGCTCCTCGACGTAGGGCCGCATCTCGACCGGCCCGAGCGAGCAGTTGAGGCCGACCGCGAGCAGGTCGTGGTGCCGCACCGACGTCCAGAACGCCTCGAGCGTCTGCCCGGACAGGAGGCGTCCCGAGGCGTCGACGACGGTGCCCGAGAGCACCAGAGGCAGGCGCTTCCCCGCGCGCGCCATCGCGTCCTCGCACGCCATCAGCGCGGCCTTGGCCATGAGTGTGTCGAACACCGTCTCCACGAGCAGCAGGTCGACGCCGCCTTCGAGGAGCGCAGTCGCCTGCTCGAGATAGGCGCCCTTGACCTCGTCGAAGGTCACGGCGCGGTAGCCGGGATCCTCGACGCGAGGCGACAGGCTCAGCGTCTTGTTCGTCGGCCCGATCGCGCCCGCGACCCAGCGAGGCCGCTCCGGGGTCGAGGCGGCGTCGGCCGCTGCCCGCGCCAGCTTGGCGGCCTCGCGGTTGATGTCGGCGATGGCGTCCTGAAGCCCGTACTCCGCGAGCCCGATGCGCGTGGCGTTGAACGTGTTCGTCTCGATGACGTCCGCTCCGGCGCGGAGGTAGGCCGTGTGGATGTCGGCGATCGTCTGAGGCCGGGTGAGGACGAGCACGTCGTTCGCGCCCTTGAGGTCGAGCGGGTGGTCGGCGAAGCGCTCGCCGCGGAAGTCCGCCTCGGAGAGGCGCCTGTGCTGGATCATCGTGCCCATGGCGCCGTCGAGGACGAGGACGCGCTCCCTGAGGTGCTCGGCGATCGACCTGCTCACGCTGCGACTCTACGACCCAGCGGACCCTCGCGAGCGGAGCGGGGTACTGGCGCCGAGCCCGCGGGCCGGCGGAGGGCAACGGCGTCACCTCGTCCGGTCGCTTCGTGTAACCTTCGACCAGGCTAGGAGTGAGACGTGGGCGAGTTCGAGGCCGTCAGGCAGGACCTGCTCGACCGAGGCGCGTGCGTGAGCACGCCCTACGGCGCGAGGCGGGTCACGTACGCCGACCACATCGCTTCCGGCAGGCACCTCCGCTCCGTGGAGGAGTCGCTCGCCGGGGCGGTCCTACCGCTCTACGCGAACACCCACACCGAGGACAGCGCCCTCGGCGCCCACACGACGAGGCTCACCCACCAGGCGGCCGAGTACGTCAAGCGCTGCCTGGGAGCCGACTCCCGCTACAAGCTGCTGTTCCCGGGCACCGGTGCGACCGGCGCGCTGAAGCGCCTCCAGGAGGTGCTAGGCGTGAGCGTCGCCCCGCAGCACCGCGGGCGCCTGATAGCCGCCCTGTCCGAGGCCGAGCGGCCCGTGGTGTTCGTTGGCCCTTACGAGCATCACTCCAACGACCTGTCCTGGCGCGAGTCGCTCGCCGAGGTCGTGACGGTGCCGCTCGACCGAGACGGCCTCATCGACCTCGCGGCGCTGGAGGGCTCCCTGTCCGACCCGCGCTTCGCTGGCCGGCGGAAGATCGGCTCGTTCTCCGCCGCGTCGAACGTCACCGGCCTCATCACCGACGTCAGGGCGATCGCCAGCCTCCTCCACCGGCATGGCGCCGTGGCGGTGTTCGACTACGCCGCGAGCGCGCCCTACGTGAGCATCGACGTGAGACCCTCGGAGGAGGGTGAAGACGACTGGATCGACGCGGTCGTGCTCAGCCCGCACAAGTTCCTCGGCGGCCCCGGCTCGCCGGGCCTCCTGCTGCTTCACGAGTCGCTCTACAGCCTGGAGTGCCCGACGACCGCAGGTGGCGGCACCGTCACGTACGTCAGCCGCGAGGACCGCAGGTACATCGGCGACGTCGAGGTGCGGGAGGACGCCGGCACGCCGGCCATCGTTCAGAAGCTGCGCGCCGCGCTCGCGTTCCGCGTCAAGGAGCGCATCGGGGTCGAGAGCATCGAGAGCCGTGAGCGCGAGCTCATCGGCCGTGCCCTGAAGCGCCTGACCGAGACGCCGGGCGTCCGCGTGCTCGGCAACCTCACGGCGCCGCGCCTGGCCGTCGCGTCGTTCCTGGTCGAGTCGGGAGGCGTCCAGCTGCACGCCAAGCTCGTCGTCAAGCTGCTCTCCGACCTCTTCGGCATACAGGGCCGCGCGGGGTGCTCCTGCGCCGGGCCGTACGGGCACCTGCTCCTCGGCATCGACGACGACACCTCGCTCGCGTTCCTGAGGGCGATCGAGGAGGGCTATGAGGGCGTGAAGCCCGGTTGGGCGCGCCTGTCGTTCCACTACCTGCTGACCGACGCGGAGTGCGACTTCATACTCGACGCCGTGGGGTTCGTCGCCGAGCACGGTCACCTGTTCGTGCGGGAGTACGGCTTCGACTGGCGCACCGGCGCCTGGCGCCACCGCTCCGAGGCGGAGCACGGCGTGGTGGGCTTCGAGCCCGACCTGTGGCAGGCCGTGAGCTACTCGGACAGGCCGGAGGCCGAGGACCACGCGGCCTACTTGGCCTCCGCGCGGCAGCTCGCGAGCGAGCTGGCGGCCGCGCAGCCTCCGCGCCACCTGGCGGGCGCAGCTGGAGCTCCTCCGGGCCTCGACCCGCGCACGCTCTGGTTCGCGGTGTAGCGCCCCACGCTACTCGGAAGCCTCGGTCGCCAAGGTCCGCAGGCTAGGCCGCGCCCGCCACCACAGCCAGCCGACCTGGGCGGCCGTCGCCGCCACGAACGCGACCATGGCGAAGGGCAGGGCGGGGAACGCCTGCCATGCGGTGCCGATGCCGAGGATCGCAGCGCTGACGCCGAGGAACACGAACATCGACTCGCTCACGCTTCTCGTGCGCCCACCGTGAACGGCCACCCCCTGCAGGAAGTTGCGAAGCACGTCGAGGAGCGGCCACAGCATCGCGGCGACGAAGCCGTAGCCGGCTATGCGCGTCAGGTCTGGCGGCAGCCCGGACACGACCGAGAACCACAGCTCCGACAGCGGCGTGAAGGCGACGAGCGCCGTACCCGCCAGGACCGCCGCGCCCAGCGTGAGCGTGAACCGGCGCAGCGACCGGTAGGCACCCCGGTGGTCGAGCATGGCGACCACGACCTCGTTGAAGGCGAACCCCAGAGACCGGAACATGAATAGCAGGCCGCTGACGACCGGCCACGCCGCCAGCGACGGCAGCGCCTCCGGCATGCGGCTGATGGCCGCGCTGCCGAGCGGCGTGACCACGAGCGAGACGAACGAGGTCAGGGCGAGCGGGGCGTAGAACCCCCAGAACGCCGGCAGCGCCAGCGGCGGTCTCACAGGCTCGGCGCGCGCCAGTGGGCCGGTCACGATCGGTCTCGAGACGATCCCGGCGTAGGCGGCCTCGACCGTCACGGCCACCGCGATCGCCAGCCCGCCCGCCGCGATGCCGCTCGCGCCCGCCAGCGCGGAGACTAGCAGGGTAGCGCCCAGTGCCACCAAGCGCAGGACGGTACCGATGGTCACGTGCTGCGACATGTCGTTGCGTATCAGCAGGCCCTGGTGGAACCGGCGGTAGGCGATCGCCCAGCTCCACGGCAGCATGAGCATCAGCCCGAGCCGCGCGGGCTCGCGAACCACCTCGGGCGGACCGAGCAGAGGCACCACGGTCACCTCGTAGAGCGGGGTGAACGCCACCGCGGCGTGGATGACGGTGAGCGCCAGGCCAGCCAGCATCATGAAGCGATACATCAGGCGGTACGACGCGAGGTCCTTGGCGAGGGCGGTGCTGGCCGTGAGGAGCATCATGATCGGCGCCTCGATCAGCAGGGCCACCGGCATGACGACGCCCCCGAAGGCCGCCAGGTTGACGGCCGGCTCGGACAACCGGGCCATCACCGCCGCCACGATCGGCCCTTCCAACCCCATCGCCAGCCAGCTCGCGGCGAGCGGCGCCCAGCGCCGCGCGACGTCGACCTGACGCACGTGCGCTGGCCCCTCCAGACCGGGACGGGGCTCGGGCTGGGGAACCGCGCGCGCCACGGACGCTGACTCTACTCCTCGGCGCCGGCGCCGCGCGTCTCACCCGCGCGTGGGTAGCATGTCGCATGAGAAGCGAGGACAGGGAAGACGCCCCCGACGAGTTCGTCGAGCAGGCTCAGGGGGCGGGCAGCGTGACGACGCCGCAGGAGCGCAAGCGCGTGGCCCTAGACACGGACGACGGCGTCGAGCAGGGGTCGCACGACACAGGGCGACCCGTGAACATGAACCTCATCTACAACAACCCGGACAAGTGGGAGATCGGGAGGCAGATCCTCGAGCGCTACACGGGCACGCCGCCCGAGGGCATGCAGAAGCAGATCCTGCTGACGAACTTCGAGTACTACTCGGAGCGCTTCGGCAGGATGTCCGACGACGTCGTCACCACGCGCGGATCGGCGATGACCGCGAGGCACTCGGAGCGGCTCGGCGTGTCGCTCATCAACTTCTCGGTGGGCTCGCCCGTCGCCGCGCTGATCATCGAGGTGCTGGCGACCGCCGAGCCGAAGGCCACGCTCTTCCTGGGCATGTGCGGCGGCCTGCATCGATCGCTCGAGGTGGGCGACTTCGTGCTGCCGACGGCCGCGATCCGCGACGAGGGCGCCTCGAAGCACTACATGCCGCCGCAGGTGCCCGCCCTGCCGACGTTCAAGGTGCAGAAGTTCGTCTCACAGATCATCGTCGAGAAGGGCCACGATTACCGCACCGGGGTGGTTCACACCACCGACACGCGGTTCTGGGAGTTCAACGACGAGTTCAAGCAGCTCCTGTACGACGAGCGCGCCCTGGCGATCGACATGGAGACCGCGACGCTGTTCTCGGTCGGCTTCGCCTCGAAGGTGCCGATCGGCGCGCTGCTGCTGGTGTCGGACCTGCCGCTCAAGCGCGGCGGCATCAAGACGCGCGACTCGGCCAGCAGCGTCTTCCGGCGGTTCACCGACCTGCACATCGAGATCGGCCTCGAGGCCATGAGCGAGATCGCTGAGCGGGGGGAGCACATTAGGCATTACCGCTGGTAGAAGGCCACTGGTGGGAAGATGTTCCTGCTCTTCCTAAGTTGCTTGTCTACTCCGTGAACGCCCTCAGGCTGCTTGGCCGGAGCGTGCCCCTTCCATTGCAGCATGTACGGCGCTGCCGTATACTGTGGCGTGCGGACGGTCGCCGAGACGGACGTGTTCGTGAAGTACGCCGCCGCGATCTGGTCGGAGCGGGAGCGCGAGGCGTTCGTCTCCTGGATCGCCGCGAACCCGGAGGCGGGTGACCTCATTCCCCGGAGCGGTGGCTGCCGGAAGGTCCGCTGGTCGGCGAGCGGGCGAGGCAAGCGGGGCGGTGCGAGGGTTATCTACTTCATCGTCCGGGATGGCACCATCTGGCTGCTCATCGCTTACACGAAGGCGAAGTTCGACGACCTGCCGGTGGAGTTCTTGGCGCGGCTGAAACGGAGCATCGAAGATGGATGACGAGATGGCGAAATTCCAGGCTGACCTTCTGGCCTCGGTGGAGCAGATGAAGCGTGGCGAGGCGGCGCGCCGGACCGAGGTCGAGCTTTCTCCGGTTGCGGCGGCGCGGGTGCATGTCGGGATGTCGCAGCGTGAGTTTGCCGAGTTGCTGGGGGTTTCTGCGCGTACGTTGCAGGACTGGGAGCAGGGCCGACGGGAGCCGACGGGAGCGGCGCGGACTCTGCTGCGAGTGGCGGTCAGGCACCCTGAGGTGTTGCGAGAGCTTTCGCGTTAGCTGGTTGAGCGCAGGACGGCTGTGGCAGGCTTGCTTAGACCTGCAATGTGCTGGCACCCGATCAAACGCAACGCTGCTCCCGTAGCGGACGTGGGGCGGCGTTCCTCGCGAGCGACTTGATCAGCGTTGATACCCTCGGCGCAGATTAATTCGGTTCGTCCGCTACTACCGCTGGTGAACCCACCGGCGGGAAAATGTCTCTGACTCTTACCCCCCTTGCAGATTCGCGTCGTCAGGGAGCCGATGTTTGCCCCTGCCAGGTGCTTTCATCGTTCGTCCACGCTCTTTCGGTCGGATTCCAGCTTCCCCTCATGGCGCCGCTCAGGATCGGCCCGATGAAGGCGTTGATATCTTTCATCAGGTCGGGGAAGCTTTCGGGGGAGCTCTGGCGAATGCGCTTCAGGAAGGCGCTCCACTGCGCTTGTCGACCCTGGTCGTCCGTGAACGCGGGTGCGAAGAGGCGGTGCGCTTCGGGGATCGCCGTTCCTCTCCGGTTGAAGGTCGCTTCGATGGCCCTGTGGAGGTCCTGGGCTTCGAAGGCCTGGCTGGTGGCGAGATGGTGGATGTCGTAGAAGTCCTTGTAGCGGGAGTTGACCTCGTAGAGGTCCGTGGCGGCTTGGAGCTTCTCGGCGATGACGGTTTCGAGGGAGTAGGCGAGGACGTTGGGCAGCGGGGTGTCGAGGAGCGTCGGGTAGTCGAGAGCGGTGGGCCCTGTGGGAAGGGCGTCGCCGAAGCCGACGTCGATGCGGAGCCGCTCTCTGGCTGAGCCGAGGTAGGCGGTCAGTTCGATCCTCACGCCGCCGTACTCGGTGGCGGCGCGGTTCTCTTCACCTCGGATAGTGGTGGGGTCGAAGTGGACGCCGTCGGGCAGGTCGATGCTCGCGATGTCATGCACCATCTGCACGGTCTGGGCGACCTCGGCTGGCGTCGCCCGGCCCAGGAAGTCGATGTCTCGGGTGGGACGCGAGGCGAGCCCGAAGCTGCCGTACAGGTAGAGGCCGCCTTTGAGGATGAGCCGGTCGCGGTGGCTGCTGCGCGCGAGGCGCGCCAGCCACCTTTCTTGCACGTAGAGCAGTTGCAGGCGGTTGTAGTCGACGCCTTGGTCGCGTGCGAGGTTCCTCAGGCGCTGCCGCACGGAGGCGGCCATGTTCGTCTTCATATGAGCGCCTCGAGGTAGGTGCGCATCTGGCCGTGCACGCGGCGTACGCGCGCCGCCTCCATCACCTCGGCGGGGTTAGGCCTAGGCTCACGCCTGCGCATGTAGGTCTGGAGGGATTCCAGGAAGAGGTCGTTGCCGAGTTCGTTGCGGTAGTAGAGCATGTCGGCGAGGGTCTTCTCGGGGGAGTAGACCTTGAGCGTGGCCGGTCCGGCGGGGTGCTCCTCGATGCCGTAAAGGTAGACGCGTTCGGTGAAGTAGTAGAAGCGCACGGGCGGGTAGTCGATGGGGGGCGTGCGGGCCTTGTTGGGGATGGCGAGGTCGATCTCTCCCGGCACGATCGTGCTCAGTTCGTGGAAGGAGAGGGCGCTGCGGAGGCAGATGACGCCTTTGGGGATGCGGAGCGCCAGCTCGATGTACGTTTCGTCCGTTAGGGCTGGGGCGGTAGCGTCGCGGTAGACGCCGCGCTGGACGCGCTCGGCGCGGCCTTGCTCCACCCAGGCCGAGAGCAGGTGCGGGTCGATGCCGGCGTCGACCACCTGCTGGCGCCGCAGGTAGCCGTGGTGCTCCCTGAAGAGCTGCTCGAGGCGGGTGGCGGGGGTCTGCTGGTCGTGGGGGGCTTCCATGTAGTGTAGGTACCTTAGCACGAAGCACCGACGGTTTGTGGGCCCGGGGGGACGGCATCGGTATGGTGTAACAGTGAGGCTGAGCGCTGTAGGCTTACGGGTACGTCCGAAGCGGGCAGTTCTAGGTTTCGTAGAGGGGGCGTACCTCACGCAAACGTTGTCCTAGACTCGACTCTGAGAGTCGTCAAAACAACTGGCAAAGCGCGCCTCGAAACGAGTAGTGCCGCTGACGTGGGAAACTGCGTCCCCAACGGGGCTCAATGTCAAAACAATTGACCGCTACTACCGCTGGTAAATAGCTTCTCGAAAACCTCTGGGATCGGCTACTGATGCAGCGGCTTCCCAAGGCAGAGTGTGAGTTCTAGCTTTGGCCCGGTGCACTCGCTTCCGGGTGGATGATGTTGTTGACCAGCTTGAGTACGTGGCCCAGCAGGTCTTCATCGACCTTGCCGATGCGGCCTGCGTGTGCGCTTTCGATGGTGGCGATCTTGGCGGTGCGGATGATGGAGGGCGCGGGGAGTCCTGCGTCTGCGTAGCGGTCTTCGAGGTCGACGTCGCCTGGCCAGCGCCGGTTGTCCGCGCTGGTGATCATCAGTACCCAGAGGAGTTGCTGCACATCGCCGATGCCGCCGCGTGAGATGACCAGGGCCGGACGGTGTTGCCGGATGGGTCTGTCGGTGTAGGGGAAGGGGACGCGGACTACGTCGCCTTGTTCAAAGGTCGCCATAGGCGCGCTGGTCTGCTACGCTGGCCCACTCTTCGAAGGTCGCGAACGGGTCTTCGCCGTGGTCCGGCCGAGCTTTCCTGAGGATGACGTATCCGTCCCTCAGCTCGAACTCGAGGCTGTCGCGCTCTCCTAGGTTCAGCGCCTGGCGCACGCTTCTCGGGATGGTCGTCTGTCCTTTGCTGGTAAGGCGGCTGGTGATCATCTTAGCCTCCTGAACCCATCGTAAGGAGTTTCCTTACATCATTCAAGCTGGTCTGCCCACTCCTGAGCTTCGTAGAGGGGACACGAGAAAGCCTCCTTGGACGCTTCTTGGCCTCGCCTCTTAGAGCCGCCAAGACAATGGGCAAAGCCAGGCGGAGCAATTGCTACAAAGGAGGAATCGGAAACCGCGTCTCTGCGGAAGTCTGGCTTCAAAACAATTGACTGCTACTACCGCTGGTAAGAGCGCCGACTGCACCGGCTGACAGAGGCGCGGCTGATCAGGCTATCGGGAAGTCGAAGTAGGCGTCTGGGTGGGGCTCGTCCCTCAACGCGTAGTGCCACCATTCCTCCGAGTAGGCGGTGAAGCCGCACGCCTCCATGAGCTCGAGCAGGAGCCGGCGGTTGCCTGTGGCGGCCCCGTCGACGCCCGGAGCTCCGTGTCGCGACAGCGGGTCCAGGTAGTCGAAGCCCGTACCCATGTGGAGGGGTTCGCCGGCCTTCAGGTCGTAGAGGGTGAGGTCGACGGCGCAGCCGCGGCTGTGGGCCGACCGCGCCGCCACGTAGCCTTTGGTGAACAACTCGCTCTTGTCGACGTTCGGGTAGTACCGCTGCTTGGTGCGGCCGTCCTCCGCCGCCTGAGACCAGCGCAGGAAGCTGTCCACGGCGCGCTGCGGACGATACGCGTCCCACACGTAGAGCCCGAGGCCCAGCGTCGCCGCCTCGACCTGGGCCCGGCGGAGCGCCGCGCAGACCGCGTGCGTGACCACTACCCGGTTCGCCAGGTACCCGTCCACCTTCTCGCCGGTGAAGTTGTACCTCGTGGCGTACCTGGCGTCCCAGCGCACGCCGGGCAGGGCCTCGTCCAGGTAGGCGAAGCCGTCCGGCAGCACGCCCCTCACAGGCGCCCGCGTCACCGCGCGCCTCTCGCCAGCCCCGCCACGATCAGGCGGTCCAGCACCTGGCCCAGCGGCAGCCCCGCAGCGGCCATCATCCGCGGGAAGCGGCTGTACGAGGTCATCCCCGGCATCGTGTTGACCTCGTTGAGCACGACGCTCCCGTCGCGCGTCAGGAACATGTCGACGCGGGCGAGCCCCTGGCACCCGAAGGCGCGGTAGAGGGTCTTCGCCGTCGCGATCACGAGCGAGCGCGCCTCGTCGGGTAGGTCGGCGGGTACTCGGTGCGTGGAGTTCTCCGACCCCGTCTCCGGGTCCGCCTCCTGGTGGATGCGGAAGAAGCCGTGGGAGAGGACGACCTGGTCGAGTTCCCCGACGACGAGATCGGGACCTTCGCCCAGCACCGCACATCCGACCTCGGCGCCGGCCACCGCCTCCTCGACGAGGACCTTCGGGTCGAACCGTCGCGCCTCCGCCACGGCGCGCTCCAGCTCCTCGGGCATCTCCACCTTGGTGACGCCGAACGACGACCCTGAACGGGCTGGCTTCACGAATACCGGGTAGGGGAACGGTACTGGCGCAGCAGGCTCACCCGACATGACGACCTGAAACCGCGGCGTGGCGATGCCAGCGGCCCGAGCCACCAGGTAGGCGAGCGCCTTGTCCATGCACAGCGCCGAGCTGGGCACGTCGCAGCCGACGTAAGGGACGCCGGCGAGCTGCAGCAGACCCTGTACGGCGCCGTCCTCCCCGTGCTTGCCGTGGAGGAGAGGCAATACGAGGTCGAGCCTGAGGGGCTCCCACGCGCCACGGTCCTCTACGAGCAGCCCGTGCACGTCCCGGTCCGGCGCCACGATGGCTCGCTGCACGGCTCTCGCCTCCCAGTCGCCTTCGGGCCCGTCGCAGAGGAACCACTCCCCGGCCCGCGTGATGCCGACCCAGACCAGCTCGTAGCTCGCCGCGTCGAGGCACCTGGCCGCCTGCCGGGCGGACCTCACCGACACCGCATGCTCCTCCGACGTGCCGCCGAACAGAACGCCCACCCGTGGCCTTCCGCTCACCTCAGGCCCCCGCTCGCGAAGAGCGCGCAGTCTCGGAGGCTGCCCTCGAACATCTCCCGCAGCGCCCGGCTCGTGTGGAAGGCCGTGTGCGGCGTGACGACGACGTTGGGCAGGGCCTGGAGACGCGCTAGGAAGGGATGCTTCACGGAGCCGCCGCGGCGGTCGGCATGGAAGATCGCCTCCTCGCCTTCGAGCACGTCGAGGGCGGCGCCGCCCAACGTCCCCGCCTCCAGGGCCTCCAGCAGGGCGGCCGTGTCGACGAGCGCGCCGCGGCTGGTGTTCACGACGACCGCGCCGGGCTTCATGCGCGCCAGGCGTTCGCGACCCAGCAGGTGACGGGTGTCGGCCGTCAGGGGGACGTGCAGAGTCACGACGTCGCTGAGGCGCAGCAGTTCGTCGAGCGGCACGTAGTCGAGGGGGGCCTTGGGCCGGTGGTCGTGGGCGAGCACGCGGCAGCCGAACGCCCGGAGCCTGCGTGCGACGCCCTTGCCGATGCGGCCCGTCCCTACCACGCCCACGGTGAGGTCGCGCATGTCCGCACCGGGGGCACGCGCGGGCCGGAAGTCGTGGTCGTCGGCGCGGCGGATCGTCTCCCTGGCGCCGCGCACGGTCATGAGGATCAGCATCGCGGTGAAGTCGGCGACTCCGTCCGGCGAGTAGGCGACGTTGCGAACGGTTAGGCCGATGCTCCGGGCGAACTCCACGTCGACGTGATCGAGGCCGATGCTCCGCGAGGAGATGAACTCCACTCCCGCCTGCCTCCAGGCGGTCAGCGTCCCGTTGGAGACACGCGACCTGTGGCTGACGCTCACACAGCGCGTCGCGCCCGCGATCGTCGCGTCCATCTCGCTGGCGGGGGCCGCGGTCGTGATCGCGTCGACGCCGAGCCGTGCCGCGGCCTCCCTCACCACGGCGGCCTCCTCCGGTCCGCAACCGAACACCGCGACCCGTACCAGCGCGCCCGTCTGCGACGGCACCGCTCTCGGCCCGTCCGAACCCAGCGGCAGCGGGGTCGCCGCTCCCGCGGCTCGCGCGCGGAGCGCCTCCGAACCCAAGTCTCCTGTACGTCTCATGCGCCCAGTCGACCGGAAGCCGTGTTGCATGCCCGTTAGCGTTTCTCCATACGCTGACGAAACGCGCGCCCAGCTAAGATCGCGGACGTGCGTGTTCTTGTCGTCGAGGACGAGCCGCTCATGGCGGAGGCCATCCGGGACGGGCTGAGGCTGGAGGCCATCGCCGCCGACGTCGCGGGCAACGGCCACGCGGCCCTCGAGCTGCTCAGCTCGAACGAGTACGAGGTCGCAGTGCTCGACCGCGACATCCCGGGGCCCTCGGGCGACGAGGTCGCCCGGAGCATCGTGGCGTCGGGGACGGGCACGCCGATCCTCATGCTCACTGCCGCCGACCGGCTCCAGGACAAGGAGTCGGGCTTCGGCATCGGCGCCGACGACTACCTGACGAAGCCGTTCGAGCTGAGGGAGCTGGTGCTCCGACTCCGGGCGCTGCATCGCCGTCGCGAGGTCAAGCGGCCGCCGGTGCTAGAGCTGGCGGGGCTGCAGCTCGACCCGTTTCGGCGCGAGGTGTACCGCGACGGCCGGTACGTGGCGCTGACCAGGAAGCAGTTCGCTGTCCTCGAGGTGCTGATGCAGGCGCACGGCGGCGTAGTGAGCGCGGACGAGCTGCTGGAGCTCGCCTGGGACGAGAACGCCGACCCCTTCACCAACGCCGTGAGGATCACGATATCCGGGCTGCGCAAGAGGCTCGGCGAGCCGTGGCTCATCGCCACCGTGCCTAGCGTTGGTTACAGGATCGACACGGGCGAACCCTCAGGGCGTGCCTAGGCGGCCTGGCGTCAGCGTACGACTGCGGCTCACCCTCAGCTACGCCGGGTTCCTGGTGGTGGCGGGCACCCTGCTACTGGCGATCGTGTGGGTGTTCCTGTTGCGCTACGTGCCCCCCGATGCCGTGAGCACGAGGGTCGGGTTCTGGCCCGGGCGAGGCGACCTGATCCGCGCCTTCGCGCCGAAGGCGGCTTGGGGGTTCTTCTTCCTGTTCGGCTTCGGCCTCTTGGGCGGCTGGCTGCTCGCCGGACGGATGCTCGCGCCGCTCGACCGCATCACCCGCGCTACGCGCAGGGCCGCACAGGGGTCGCTCTCGCACCGCATCGAGCTGGAGGGCCGCGCCGACGAGTTCCGCGAGCTCGCCGACGCCTTCGACAACATGCTGGCGCTGCTCGAGGCGCAGGTGGCCGAGCAGCAGCGCTTCGCCGCGAACGCCTCCCACGAGCTGCGCACGCCACTGGCCATCACTCGGACGCTCCTCGAGGTGGCCCGCAACGACCCCGACCACGACCGGATGGAACTCATCGAGCGGTTGCTGGCAGTCAACGCGCGGTCGACCGAGCTGACCGAGGCTCTGCTCACGCTGAGCCGCAGCGGTAGGCGGTCGTTCCGGGTCGAAGCCGTGGACATGTCTCTCGTCGTGGAGGAGGCGGTGGAGACGCTCCTGCCGCTCGCCGAGAGGCACGGGGTGAACGTCGAGGTGGACGCCGAGGCGGCGCTGGCCGCTGGCTCGTACCCCTTGCTGCTGCAGATGACGATGAACCTGGTGCACAACGCGGTCGTGCACAACCTAGACGAGGGTGGTGCCGTGAGTGTCAGCACCGGCACCGAGGCTGGTCGGGCCTTGCTGAGGGTGGAGAACACGGGCCCGCCCCTCTCGCCGCACGTGGTACCCACGCTCACGGAGCCCTTCCAGCGCGGACCGGGACGCATACGCAGCGGCCACGCCGGCGTGGGGCTGGGCCTAGCGATCGTCAGCAGCGTCGCGGCCGCACACGACAGCGAGCTCGAGATGGTTCCGCGCGCCGGTGGCGGCCTCTCGGTGACCGTGAGCCTGCCCATGGCAGCCAACCCGGACGCTGCGAAGGCATGAGGTCGCGCTCTGGTCACACCGACGGGGCCCGGCGGCGTGCCGCCAGGTAAGCGGCACCTCTCTTCCGGCGGTGCGAGGCCGGGGCGAGTGGTTCGTCATACGGAACCGTCGTCGCTCCCGGCGGCGGTGTGATCCACCAGCTGGTAGTCGGCCTCACGCGTACGCTGCCAGGAACACGGCGACCCCGGATCTGGCCATGGCTGCCAGCTCGTCTTCGCTCGGTAACGCGTCGTCGCCCAAGAGCATCGCCTTGTTGATCGCGTCGCCCATGACGAGCCAGTTGAAGTGCGACGCGGCGATCTCCGGGTCGGGCACTCGCAACGAACCGCGCTCGTCCAGCAGCGTGAACACGGCGGCCAACGCCGCGAGCGCGCGCCCAGGCCCTCGTTCGTAGAGCACTCGAGCCAGCTCCGGGAAGCGGCCTGCCTCGCCGATCGCGAGCCGGCGCAGGCCCATCAGCGTCGGGGTCAACACCACCCTGAGCTGACGCTGGGCGTAGGCGAGCAGGAACTCCTCGGTCGTCTGGCCGGGCTCCGGGCCCGCGACCTCGTCGTGAACCGTTCGGCTGGCGGCGTCGGTCAAGGTCCCGACCATCGCCACGAACAGCGCTTCCTTGCTCTCGAAGTGGCGATAGAGGGTCTGCTTGGCGATGCCGGCGCGAGCTGCCAGCTCGTCCATGCTCACACCCAGGTAGCCGTGTGCCAGGAACATCTCGGTGGCCGCAGTGAGGATCGCTCGACGCTTGCGGGCGGACGCAGGCGGCAGTTGGCGCGGCTGGGCTCGGAGAGGCTCGTCGGGCGACCGTCTGCTCATCACCGCCACCTCCACTCTGGGACGGTTGACAGTATCATACGAGACCGTCTAGTCTCGTCAAATCCCCGCCACGGAGGTCTGCTCATGGTCGTCACCGCCCGAGGTCTCAGCAGCGTTCACGACGAGCGCGACAGGGCACGCCTGGCCGCGCGCATCCAGGCCCTACGACCCGACAGCCCTCGCCAGTGGGGCAAGATGACGGTCGCCCAGATGCTGGGCCACTGCCAACGGTTCGACCTCTGGATCCAGAGCGGCGCATCCAACCGGCAGACCTTCATGGGAAGGCTCGTGGGGAGGCCGGTGCTGCGGCGCATGCTCCGGCCCGACAAGGAGATGGCGAGGAACGTTCCGACGATGCCGGAGCTCGTCCCGACGGACGAACCGGAGTTCTCCGCCGCGCGCGCAGCGTGGCTGACCAGCCTGGAAGGGTACGCCGCGTACAGCGCGGACGTCTTCGTGCACGACTTCTTCGGGCCTCTGACGTACGAGGAGGTAGGCGCTTTCGCGTGGAAGCATGCGGACCACCACCTGAAGCAGTTCGGCGCGTGACCGTAACGTCGGCCTCGTGTGGCACGCCGGTCGGTAGAACGGAACCTCTCGAGTCGGGCGGGACTCGTGGGATGGTGACATGAGCTTCGTAAGGTCGAGGGACGGTACCCGCATCGCCTTCTCGCGTGCCGGCGACGGTCCCGCGGTCGTGCTGGTCGGCGGTGGCCTGGACGACGGGAGCGAGCACGCTCCTCTCGCCGAAGCCCTCGCAGGGAGGTTCACGGTCTACAACTACGCCCGCCGCGGTCGCGGCGCCAGCGGCGATGCCCCGGGCTACGGCGTGGAGCTCGAGGTCGAGGACATCGAGGCCCTGATCTCCGAGGCCGGTGGTTCTGCCTACCTGTTCGGGGCGTCGTCCGGAGGCGCCTTGGTGCTGGAGGCTGCGGCCCGACGGGTCGCCGCCCCCAAGATAGCCGTGTACGAGGTGCCTTACAGCATCGGCGCCGAGGCGACCCAGGCGTGGGCGCAGTACGTCGAGCGCCTCGGGGAGAACCTCGCCCGAGGCGAGATGGACGAGGCCCTCGCGTCGTTCATGCGGTTGGCGGGGTCCTCGGACGCGGACGTCGAAGCGGCCAGGAGCTCGCCGCACTGGCGGCCACTGCTGTCGCTCGCCCCGACGCTCGCATACGACGCGGCGGTGCTGGGTGACGGGTCGCCTCCCGTGGAGCGTCTCCGGAGGATCGCGCAGCCGACCCTGGTCCTGACGGGTGGAGGGCCCGATCCTCACGTGGAGGGCCTGCATCCCGGCTTCTTCGGCGAAGCCGCCGACGCCGTCGCCGGCGCGATCCCTGGGGCTGTGCGCCGAACGATCCCGCACGCCGGGCACGTGGCCGACCCCGGTCAGCTGGGCCGGGAGCTGGAGTGGTTCTTCGCGGAGTGAGACGGTCGTGCATGTGCAGCACGTCCGGTGAGCCGGCCGCTCGTGCAGGTCGTCGACGATCTGGGTGACGATCAGAACGTCGTGGCGGCCGCTCCGAGCGCCTCGGTCGCCGGGCTGGCGTGAGGCTCCGCGTCTCCCTCGTAGCCGACGAGCCCCTTCAGCGTGGCCGCGTCCACGTTCGCTCCGAAAGCCGGGTTGCCCGGTTGGAGCCGCGCCCCGGCGCGGAGCGGTCCGACGAGAACCGGGTCGAAGCCGAGGTCGTCTACCAGTGCCGTCGCGAGAGCCACGGCAGCGGCGTCGTCACCGGCGACGGCGATCGCCTTCCGGTCGGGAGCGCCAGCCGGCCGGGCGCCGACCTCGAGGTCGTGGTAGCCCACGTGGTTGAAGGCCTTCACGACCCGAGCGCCGGGCAGGGAAGCCTGCACCAGCTCGCTGGTGGTGACGCGCGCGTCGGTCAGGTCGTCCCTCACGCCGTCGGTCTCCCACCAGTAGTTCATGGCGTCGATCACCAGCTTGCCCGCGAGCTCCGCGCGCGGCACCTCGCGGTACCGGCCCAGGGGCAGGGCGAGGATCACGACGTCGGCGCCGCTCGCCGCCTCGGCGGGCCACACCGCCTTGGCGCCCGGCGTCAGGACCTCGGTGGTGAGGGCGATCCTCTCGGGGTCTCCGGACCCCGCGATGAGCACTTCGTAGCCCGCGGCCAGCGCCAGGCGGGCCAGCACCGTGCCGAGCTTGCCCGCCCCGAGGATGCCGACGGTGCGCGCCCCCCGCGTCATGAGGCCGCCGCCACGAGCGCCTTGTCGTCGGTCAGCATCTCCCGCACCAGCGGGATGACCTCCGTGCCGAAGAGCTCGACGGCGCGCAGCCTGGAGCTGGCGGGGACGGCGCCGCCGGTCGTGTAGATCAGGTCGAAGCGCCCGACGTCTAGCGCCTTCACGGCCTTGGCGATCTTGCGGGCGACCGTCTCCGGGGAGCCGACGTAGAGCGAGCCGTGGGCGACCTCGGCCTCGAAGTGCTCGCGGCGCTGCGGCGGCCAACCTCGCTCCCGGCCGATCGAGTCCATCAGTCCCTTGTAGCCGGGGTAGTAGACCTCCTTGGCCTCCTCGTCCGTGGCGGCGATGAAGCCAGGGGAGTGCATGCCCACCGGGTGAGCCTGCGTGCCGAGCTGCTCGGTGGCGCGCCGATAGAGCTCGACGTAGGGCCCGAAGCGCTGCGGCGCGCCGCCGATGATCGCGAGCATCAGCCGGAAGCCGTAGCGAGCCGTGCGGACGACGGACTGCGGTGAGCCGCCGACGCCGACCCAGGTCCGCAGGCGCCCCGACTCGGTCTTGGGGAAGACGTCCGCCTCGACGAGGGGTGCCCGCGTCTTGCCCTGCCAGCTGACCGGGCCCTCGTCCAGCAGCCTGGAGAAGAGGTCGATCTTCTCGTCGAAGAGGAGCTCGTAGTCCTCGAGGTCGTAGCCGAAGAGCGGGAACGACTCGGTGAAGGACCCGCGTCCGAGGATCACCTCGGCGCGGCCGTTCGAGAGCGCGTCCACCGTGGCGAAGCGCTGGAAGACCCTGACGGGGTCGTCCGACGAGAGGACCGTGACCCCCGAGCCGAGGCGGATGCGCTCCGTGACGGTGGCGATGCCCGCCAGCACCGTCTCGGGCGTGGAGATCGAGAACTCGCGGCGGTGGTGCTCACCGAGGGCGACCGCGTCGATGCCGACCTGGTCGGCCAGGACCGCTTCCTCGACGGTGGCGCGGATCGCTTGGGCGTAGGAGACGAGCGCGCCGCGGTCGTCGCGCGGTAGGTCTCCGAAGCTGTCGATGCCGAACTCGATGGCGTTGATGCTGTCGTCGGTGCTCATGCTCTCTCCTGGGATCGTGGTCGAAGGGTGCGCCGGCGCGTTGGCCGGCCTACGAGCTGCCGGACCGTGCGGCCGGCGCTAGTTGACATGTCAATCATGCGCCAATATCATTGACATGTCAACAAGGAGGAGCGCCGTGGACCGGGAGAGAAGCTCACAGCGAGGAAGACGCCTGCCCACGAAGCAGCAGCTCCGCGTGTGGCGGAGCTACATCGAGACGGCGGAGGCGCTCAGGTCGCGACTGGCAAGCCGCATGCAGAGCGACTCGGCGCTCTCCCTCGGCGACTACCAGGTCCTCCTGGCCCTGAACGAGGCCGTGGGGCACCGGCTGCGGTCCTCGGAGCTCGCAGCGCGCATCGGTTGGGAGCGCAGCCGCCTCTCGCACCACCTCGGCCGCATGGAGAGGCGGGGGCTCGTCGGCCGGGAGGAGTGCGCCGAGGACAGTAGAGGGGCGGAGGTCGTCCTGTCGCCGGCCGGCGCCGAGGCGTTCCGGCGCGGCTCGATCCCTCACCTGCAGGCCGTGCAGGAGCTGTTCGTGAGCGCGCTGTCGAGCGAGCAGCTCCTGCAGCTCGAGGCGCTGACCGCCGCTCTACGTGCCCAGCTGGCCCCGGCTTCGCCGCTCAAGGAGTAGGCTCTCGCGAACGCGCTGCCCTCGGCCTCCACGGTGTCCGGTTCCACGAGGGTGGAAGGAGAAGGCGTCATGGGCGACCTCCACGTCATCCTGGCCACCACGCTCGACGGCTACGTCGCCGACGCGAACGGCCGTCTCGACTGGATCATCATGGGTGACGACCGTGCCGACTACATGGTCGCTGCGCTCGACCGCGCCGATACGCTCATGTTGGGTCGCCGGTCCTACCAGCTCTTCCTCGGTTGGCGGGACGTCCCGAACGACCCACAGGCGACCGAGGCCGAGAAGCGGATCGGGAGGAGCTTCAACGCGATGAAGAAGGTCGTCTACTCCTCCTCCCTGGAGGAGGCCGACTGGCAGGGAACGACGGTCTACCGGGACATCGTGCCCGAGGAGGTCAGGCGGCTGAAGGCGGAGTCCCGGAAGGGGATCCGCCTCGACGGCAGCATCAGCATCGTGCAGCGACTGACGTCGCTGGGCCTTATCGACGAGTACCGTCTCATGGTCCATCCGGTCGCGCTCGGCAGCGGACGGCCGCTGTTCGAGGAGCGGGTCGACCTCGAGCTCACGGGGTCCGAGCAGCTCGGCAGCGGCGTCGTCGTGCTCACGTACAGGCCGTCCGGCGCCGCTGCCTGAGCTTCCCCGTCTCGCTCAGCCTCGCTACCGCACCTCGGGCAGCGGACGTGGCGTCGCGTTCGTGATGTTCGGCATCAGGGGGTACTCGACGACCGGCTGCACCCCTGTCAGCGAGCGCAGGAACGCGGTGATCGCCAGGACCTCCTCCTCGTTCAGGTCGGCGCCGAGCTGTGCCGAGCCCATGATCCGGACGGCGTCCTCGAGCTCCCAGACGGTGCCGGAGTGGAAGTACGGCGGCGTGAGCGCCACGTTGCGCAGCGTCGGCGACTTGAACGCGTAGCGGTCGACCTCGCGGTTCGTGATCGCGTAGCGGCCGAGGTCACCGGGCGGCAGGATCGTCGCGTCGGGCCTCTCGATCACGCCGAACGGGTAGTAGTCATGGCTGCCGACGTTGATGCCGCGGTGACAGGCGACGCAGCCCCGGTTCATGAAGAGCTCGAGCCCGGCGCGCTCCTGCTCACCCAAGGCGGCGGCGTCGCCTCGCAAGAACTGGTCGAACGGCGAGTCGGGAGTCAGCAGGGTGGACTCGAACACCTCGATCGCCCGCGCCATGTTCTCGAAGCTGAGCGGCTCCGCCTCGTCGGGGAAGGCCGCCCCGAACAGCGCCTGGTACTCCGGCATGGAGGCGAGGGT
Organism: Deinococcaceae bacterium; assembly: GCA_044507975.1. GTDB lineage: Bacteria > Deinococcota > Deinococci > Deinococcales > Trueperaceae > DASRWD01. The sequence goes on along the minus strand of JBIQIQ010000007.1, from coordinate 26,059 downwards.
CGCCACCGCGCGCTCCGGCGTGTTGTTCATCTCGAGGGCGTCCTGGATGGGTCCCATCGCCTGCTGGGCGAGGTCCTCGGCGCGGCCGTCCCAGAACTGCGCGACGTTGAAGACCGAGTTGAGCACCGTGGGGGAGTTGCGGCCGCCCCGCTGCCAGGCGTGACCCAGTGACAGAGGCTGCAGGTCAACGCCGGCCGTCCCGAGGTTGTGGCAGCTGTTGCAGCTCACGAACCAGCTCGCTGAGAGACGCGGGTCGAACCAGAGCGTGCGGCCCAGGAGCTCTTTCTCCTCGCTGAAAGGGTTGCCCTCGATGGCTGGGGGCTCTTGGGGGATCGGCTCGAACAGGGTCCTGGCCCGCTCGATGAGCGGGTCGGCTCGCGCCCCACCGGCCGCCCCCGCACCCGGTGCGTCCTGTTGGGCGTGTACCAGCGGGCTGAGCAAGAGGAAGGCTGCCAGGAGAGCTGCCGGACGGATACCCTTCATCACGCACCTCCGATCGGAGACGGACCCGGGCACCTCGTCCGAGCCCGGCTCGCTACGAGAACGAGGCGCGGTTCAGGCAGGTCGGTGTCGCCGACCGGCTGGACGTCCGCTCACCTCGTCCCTGAAGATTGACGAAATCGGAATGAGAACTCGGCTCGCCTGGTGGGTAGCTTGCCTCGCCAGACCCAGGGGCCTGACGGCTCGGCGCCAACGTGGCACCGCGTGCCGCGCGCTGACTGGCGCCCCGCGCGGCACGCGGTCGACCGCTCAGACGTGCTTCCCGGCGTGGAGAGGACGGTTCGTGTGGGCGCCCAGCAGGGCGTAGAGCGGGCAGAAGCCCACGGTTGCAGTCGCCAGCATGATCACGGCGACGCCGATGAGCACCCACGTCCACGGCGAGGCCACGAGCCCGAAGGCCACTATGGCGGCTGCCGCGATGCCGATGGCTGCACGGAGGACGCGGTCGACGATGCCCATGTTGAGGGACATGCCTGCACCTCCTTCCGCCTTCACGTAAGCAGGCAGGAGGCGCGCTGGCCAGGGACCAACGCCCCGCCTGGCGCCGCCCCGGATCGGCCTCAGGTGTCCCAGGTCAGGCTGCTGCCGAGCTGGCCCTTCCCGACCAGCAGACGAGCCGGCAAGCGCTCGGTCAGGCTGGTGACGTGGGTGATGACCCCGACCATGCGGCCCGAGCCCGTCAGGTTGGTAAGCACCTCTGTGACGCTGTCGAGAGAGTCGGGGTCGAGCGTGCCGAAGCCTTCGTCGAGGAAGAGCGCCCCGAGGCTCTGCTGGCCGGCCACGGTGTCGGCGAGGGCCAGGGCCAAGGCCAGGCTGACGATGAAGCTCTCGCCCCCCGAGAGGGTCTTCACCGAGCGCCTGTGCGAGTCCATCCAGGTGTCGCGGACGTAGAACTCGCCGTCGTAATCGAGCTCGTACCGCCCGTCCGTCAGCTCGTTGATGATCACGCTGGCGTTGACCGCGAGGTCGGCGAGGGCGTGGCCCAGCACGTAGGCCTCGAACTGGTTGGAGCGCAGGGCCTGCTCGAGGCTGTGGAGCACGCCGTACCGCTTCTCGTGCTCGGCCGCCTGCGCCTTGAGCGCCTCGAGGTCGGCGAGGCGTTCCCGCAGCGCCTCGAGCTCCTGCTGGGCCCGACCGAGGTCGCTGCTCGCCAGCTCGATCCGCGTCTGGAGCTCTTCGGCCTGCGCTCTCACCTGGGCGTGCTCCACCGGGTCGTAGGCGCGTCCCGCCAGTCCGGCCGCGGCGGCGGCGCGCTTCGCCTCGGCCACGCGCCTTTCCTCCTCGTTGGCCTCTACCCGCTCCCGCATCCGGCTCTGCTCGTCGGCGGTGAGCGACGCCGCCTCGACCTCCTCGAGGCTGCCGAACCGCGACCGGCCCAGGGCGGCGTCGAGGTCGGCCTGCGCCTCGCGCAGGCTCGCCCGCCCGGCCGTCTCCTGGGCCTGGGTCGTCTCGAGCCGGGCCGTGGTGGCGGCGAGCTCCGCCTCGGCCTCGCTGAGCTCCTTCTGCGCCGCCTCGACCGCGGCGTCGAGGCTAGACAGCGCCTCGGTCGTCTCGGCCACCAGCGCCTCGAAGTCACGACCACCGGTGACGGCGGTGAGGCGGCGCGCCAGGCGCGCCAGCTCGGCCTGGCTGGCCGCGGCGAGGGACTCGCGGATGGCCTCCTCGGTGGACCCGTGGCCCGCGAAGGGCGCGAGGGCGCCCTCGAGCTCCGCGCGGGCGGCCGTGGCCCGGGGCCCGTGCTCTTCGGCGATGCCGCGCTCGAGCTCCGCCACCTTGTCCCGCTCGCTCGCCAGCAGCTGCTTGTACCTCGCGTGGTCCTCGCGGAGCTTGGTGAGCTCCGCCTGGGCCGTCTCCGCCTCGGCCTCTAGGACCCCCAGGTCGACGGCGGCTCCCGACTCCGGAACGCTGCTGACCACGTTCAGGCACACGGGGCACTCGCGGCCCTCGTGCAGGTGCGCGCGCAGCGTCGCCGCCTGGTTCGCGACGCGCGCCTCGTCGAGCCGCTGTCTGGCCGCCTCGGCCGCCCGGCTCTGCCGCTTGCCGCGGGCGAGGACCTGATCGAGCTGCGCCGCGTGCCGCGCGACCGCTTCCCGGCCCCGGGCGAGCGCGGACTCCCTGGCTCGCAGCTCCCTCTCGGCCGCCGCCGCCGCGCGCTCCAGCTGTCGCAGCTCGCCCAACCGCGACGTCATGCCGAGGACGTCGTTCAGGCGCTCTTCGTCGAACTCGCCTCCGTCGGAGCGCGCGGCGAGGTCGGCCGTGGCGCCGTGCCTCTTGAGCAGGACCGCGTCGCGACGGCCTTCTTCCAGCTCGGTCAGGCGCCGGCGCAGCTCCGGCTGCCTCTGGGAGCGTTGGGTGAGCGCGGCCTCGGACCGAGCCTGGGCGCGGTCACGCCGCTCGCGGTCCGCCGCCGCCTGCCGCCCGAGCTCCTCGACCCGCGCGGCCACGGTCGCCAGGTCCCGCTCCCGGCTCCGAAGGACGCGTACCAAGGGCGCGATGGCCTCGGCGGCGGCGGCCCGCTCCAGCGCTGCGCGCGCAGTCAGCACCGCCCCCTCGGCCGCGGCGAGGCGGGCCAGCTCGGCCTCGGCGGCGCGGCGCTCGCCGTCGAAGCCTTCGAGCGCGTCGAGCGCCTTCAGGCTGGCGGCGGCCTCGGCGTGCTGCGACCTCAGGGACTCGAGCTCGCCAGCGAGCGCCCTCAGGCGCTCCTCCAGCTCCGCTTCGCGCCCCTGCGTGACGCCCTCGTACTCGTGACCGATGCGCGCCAGCGCCTGGTCTAGGAGGCCCTTGGCATCCTGCTTCTGCTTGACGGCCAGGTCGCGCATCTTCTCGATCGTGTAGGCCTTGAGGAGTGCCTTGATGACCTCGCGGCGCTCGGCGTCGTTGCCGCGGAGGAACTCGTCGAAGGCCCCCTGCGGCAGCATCACGGCCCGGACGTAGCCGTCGTAGTCGAGGCCGACGATGCCCTGGAGCGCCTTCTCGTACTCGCCGAGCTTGTCTGTCTCCGGGATCGTCAGCCACCGGCCGTCGCTGGAGCGCCGCTCGAGCTTGGCGGCGGGGGAGATGCCGGAGGGCCGGCGGCGCAGGGCCCGCGTCGCCCGGTACTCGTGGTCACCGGCCGAGAACTCGAGTACGACCGAGAGGTCCGTCTCGCCGGGTGAGAAGATGTGCTCGTTGAGCTGGCGGCCGAGGCGCGGCGTCTGGCCGTACAGGGCCCAGGTGAGCGCGTCGAGCAAGGTGCTCTTGCCGCTGCCCGTGGGACCGGCGATGGCGAACAGGTCGCTGGCGAGCTGCGTGAAGTCGATCTCGTGCTCGCCCCGGAAGCAGCCGAAGTTCCTCAGCAGGAGCTTGCGCGGCCTCACCGGGCCAGCTCCTCGCTCTCGACCCTCGCGTGGAGCTCGCCGAACTGCCTCATGACCTCGTCGTCGAGCTCGCCGTCGTGGCTCTCCCGCCAGAACGCCTCGAAGTTCTCGCGCAAGCTCCGCGACGCCGCGTCGCGGACGACGCCCTCGAACTGCGTGCGCGGCACCTCGACCTGGATGATGCGGGCGTTGGGTAGGTCCTGCCGCACACGCTCGCGCAGCGTGGGGTCGTGGCGCTCGAGCTCGAGGGTCAGCTTCAGGTGGCCGCCGAAGGCGCGCAGCTCGCTCCTCCGGGCCTCGAGCTGGGCCACAGTGAGGCGCTCCTGCCGGAGCTCCCGCCCGCAGCGCAGCGGCACGGCCGCGACGGTACGGGCCGGCTCACCCGGAACCAGCTCGACGACGTAGGCGCGCTTCTCGTCGCCGGCCTCGCCGAAGTCGAGCTGCACGAGGCTCCCGCAGTAGCGTGCCCTGTCCTCCGGGAAGCTGCCGACCGCCTGCGGCATGTGGATGTGCCCCATCGCGACGTAGGAGACGGACTCGGGGATGTGGTTCGGGTTGATCGCGTAGTCGCGGCCGCTATGGAACTGGTACTCGCTGCCAGAGAGCTTGGCCCCGTCCATCGTCCCGTGCATCAGTAGGACGTTGACCGTGTCGTTGCGGAACTCGGCCGCATACCCCCGCATGAGCCGCTCCACCCGCTCCTGGTAGGTGACGACGCCCTCGCCGCTCGACTCCCCCGCGAGCTCCGCGCTGGTGCGCAGCACGCGCTCGCTGACGAACGGGAAGCAGGCGACCTGCATGCGGTGGCCGCCCAGGTCGAACGACAGCACGCCACCGTCCTGCGATGCGCGCGGCCGGCCTACGAGGTGGACCCCCCTCGCGCGCATGAACCCGGCCATGGCGTCGAGGCGACGGGGGCTGTCGTGGTTGCCTGCGACGGCGACCAGCGGGAGCCCCGCCTCCGTGACGCCCCTCAGGAACTCGTAGACGGCCTCCTCGGCCTCGGCGCTCGGGTTGCGCGTGTGGAACAGGTCGCCGGCGACCAGGACCGCGTCGACGCCGTGCTCCAGCGCGACCTCCAGGCTCTCCTGCAGCGCGGCCCTGATCTCGGGGGTGCGGTCGAAGCCGTAGAGCGTCTTGCCGGCGTGCCAATCGGCGGTGTGGAGGATGCGCACCTCGACAGGCTAACGCGCCATGCCTGAACATCTAAGTCATCGGCGGCCGGACGGCGCTAGGATGGCAGCGTGGCGCAGCGCTTCCAACTGCACCCTTGGGACCCGGACACCCTCTACACCGTCACCGACTTCGACACCGATGGCGACGAGCACGTCGAGCTCGACCTCGAGGCGGCCGAGGCGGACTGGCGGCCTCTCACGCCGCTGGACGCGCCGGCTCGCACCGTGCACTTCGTCGACGGCGCGCGGCGCCACGACGCCGCCGGCACCCTGGGCGAGCGCCCCTGCCTGTTCGTGGTCGTGGGGGTCGGCAGCGTGACCAGCACGCTCGGCACGCGCGTCGAGCCTCCTCGGCCGCGCCCCGCCCGCCGCCTCGTGATCGTGGGGGCGTCCGGCGAGGAGGAGGAAGCCGGCAGGGCGGGTGTGCGCATCGCTCCCGTCGTGCTGCGGCAGCTGGGCATCGCCTACGAGCCGCGCGTCGTGTCGTCCGCCGAGCAGCAGCTCGCGGCCGAGGCTCAGCGGCTGATGCTCCACTGGGAGGGCGAGCTGGCGGAGGGCCTCGCGGCGGCGTTCCCCAGCGACATGGTGGTCGTCGATGGGCCGCTGCGCCGGTCGGAGAGCTTCCAGAACGTCGTCGGGTACGTCAAGACCACGCGGCGCGAGCGGTTGCCGCGGGCGCAGCACGCCGTACTCGACTCCCTGCGGCCTGGCCAGAGGACGCCGGTCTACCGCGTGACGGCCGGCGACCGCAGCCTGGGAGAGCGCCTCGAGTGGGTCATCCGTCCGCGGGGCGCCGCACCTGGCGTGGACCCGCGGCACGGTCTCGTGCGTGTGCAGGCGAACAGCGCCCTGCCGCTCGCCGAGGCGCGCGCCCTCGCCGACTGGAGCGCCGCCGCGCTCCCCGCCTACAGCGCCGACTACCATCACGACGCGCGGGCCCCGCAGCAGCTGCTCATCATCAAGAACCTCGAGAGCGACCTGCGCCGCACGTTCGGCAACCGCGACCTCCTCCTGGGAGCGCTGCGGGGAGCGTTCGCAGCATGAGCGTCGGCATCGTCCTGGCCAACGACAAGAGCCGTCCCCTGGAGTTCTGGATCAAGCTCGACGAGGCCGCCCGTGTGCAGCTCGACGAGCTCGTCGCCGTCGACGTCGACAACCCCTTCAACCCAGAGAGGCCGGTGACGGTCTACGCGGTGGTCGACGACCTCGTCGACAGCGTCGAGGGCCTCACCTTCCCCGGCGACACCGAGCTCCTCGAGCAGGGCGCGAGCTACGGCCGACGGATCCTGATGGCGCACGCGCGCGTCCTCCGCTTCACCCCGGACGTTCTGCGCCCCCCGCGCCCCGGAGCGCCGGTTCGCCTGGCTGTCGGGGCCGACCTCGCCAAGGCCCTCTACGTCGACCGCATGAAGGAGGCCGCCCTGCCGATCGGCGTGCTCCGCTGCGGCCAGCCTGCCTACCTCAACTACGACTTCGTGCGCGGGGTCGCGGGCGGCCACGTCAACATCAGCGGCATCTCGGGGGTTGCCACCAAGACCAGCTTCGCGACCTGGCTGCTCTACAGCGTCCTCAACGCCCGGCGCGCCGACGGTCAGTTCGTCGCCCCCGACCGGCAGGACGTCAAGGCGGTGGTCTTCAACGTCAAGGGCACCGACCTGCTCTACCTCGACAAGCCCAACGCCCGCTCCGCCGACGACGAGCTGGCCTACTGCGCCGAGGCCGGCCTGGAGTCGACGTCGCGCTACGAGGTGCTCGGCCTGCCCGCCAAGCCGTTCGAGCGCGTCGCCTGCCGCATGCCTCCACGTCCTGGTCTGGCGGGCGCCGAGCGGTTCGCACCCGAGACGCCAGCGGGCGCCACCGCCACGGCCTACGCCTGGTCGCTCCTCGAGTTCTGCCGGAAGGGCATGCTGCCCTACCTCTTCGCGCTCGACCCCGGCTCCCAGATGATCCAGTTCGTCACCGAGGACGTCACGGAGCAGCTCAAGCGCGCCACCTCCGGGCAGAGCGGGCCGCACGTGCTGTTGCCGCCCGGCGGCGCCGCCGAGGAGTGGGACCCGCTGGCGGCGCGCGGCACCCTGGCCGGCCTCGAGAGCGACGGGCGCGTGCGCGTAGAGACGCTCGACGACCTCGTCGAGCACGTAGCGGACATGCTCATCGGCGAGCACTGGGGCAAGAACCACGCCCAGGGCACCGTCCAGGCGTTCATCCGCCGCTTCCGCGGAGCGCTAAGGCACGTCCGCCACCTCGTGCGCGGTGACCTGCCGCCGCGCGAGTTCGAGCAGGCGCGCCTCGACCCGCTCGCGAGCAGCGACATGGTGCACGTCATCGACATCCACGACCTGCACTCGGTCGCGCAGGCTTTCGTCGTCGGGGTGGTGCTCCGCGACGTCTTCGAGAGGCGCGAGGCCGCAGCCCGCAACTCCGGGACCGTCTACGTCGTCCTCGACGAGCTGAACAAGTACGCGCCGGCTCAGGAGGAGAGCCCGATCAAGGACACCCTCCTCGACATCGCCGAGCGCGGCCGCAGCCTGGGGGTCATCCTCATCGGCGCCCAGCAGACCGCCAGCGAGGTCGAGAGGCGCGTGGTGAGCAACGCGGCCGTGCGCGTCGTGGGCCGCCTCGACATGGCCGAGGCGTCGCGGCCGGAGTACAGGTTCCTGCCGAGCACCCTGCAGGAGCGCGCCGGCATCCTCAACCCCGGCTCGATGATCATCCACCAGCCGGACCTGCCGGTCCCATTGCTGGTGACGTTCCCGTTCCCCGCCTGGGCCACCCGCTCTGGCGAGGTCGCCGGCCGAGCGCCAGCCACCCAGTCCGACTTCGACGACCTGATCGCCCTGGAGTGAGGTCGCGGTCGGGTCGCCGGTGCCCGCCGTCACGGCCGCGCCGCTCCCAGCGGCTCGATGCTCCAGGTGAACGTCGCCGTGCCGAGGTTCTGATCTGAGATCGCGGTCTCGGCCGTCGTGAACCAGCCTCCGAAGAAGTGAGACTCCTCGAGGCCGACGCCGGTGATGTGCGGCAGCTCGAGGGTGCCGCCGAGGAACTCCTCGACCGTGACGACGTCGAACAGGTGAACGTCGCCGATGGGGGCGACCCCAGGCCAACTCCCCTGGGGGCTCTGGAAGTCCGCTTCGCCGCCTACGTGGAAGCTCGCGTCGACCGCGCAGGTGCGGCTGTCGACCATCACGTAGAGAGAGGCGTCCGTGAGCGCCCCCGCGCCGCGGGCGCTGTCGCTATGGCCGTCGAAGGCGTAGACGTCCTCGATGGCGAACGAGCCGGAAGCGCGAGGGTCGGTGGGAGGCTCGTCGCCGTACTCCTCGATGCCGTACTCGATGATCCCGCCGTAGGCGCCCGTCAGCTCGAGGACGGCCTCGACCTGCCAAGCCCTGGAGATCGTGGAGGTGCCGTACTCGTCCGCCCCGGAGACGCTCCACGAGAAGGCCGCCGTGACCTTCACGGCCTCGGCCTCGTCGAGCCAGTGGCAGGCGCCGACGGTGACGTGCGCCGGCGCCGCCGCTCCCGCGGCAGCGGCCAAGGCGAGCAGGGCGACGAACACGTGAAGACGATGGGACAACGAGGTAAGGCGCATGCTCCCCCAGTGGCCGCGCCAACGCGCGGCAGGCGGTGACCTCGCCGGACGCCGGCGGTGAGCCTCAAGCTAGCGACCGCTCCCGTCGCTCCAGCGGAAGTGCGCCACTTCCGAGTCGGCACGCGGCGCCGCTAGCCCGGCTCCGGAGCCCTTCTCCCTCGTCTGCTAGCCCAGCCTGACGGCCGGGACGGGCGTGAGCTCCCCGCTGTACAGGGCCTGGCAGAGCTCGCGCGGCCTGACGTCGGCGTGACGCATGTGCTCCAGCGTCATCCACACCGGCGTGTAGCTGCCGCGCTCGGAGTCGAACGTGCTCGACATCTCCTCGCCGGTGCCGGTGCCGAAGCGGCCGCCCACGATTCGTGCCAGGTAGTAGAGCTGCCTGCGCCCGCGGAAGCTCGACTCGGCGACGAGGCCCTCGAGCCGGACCTCCACGCCGAGCTCCTCGAGAGCCTCGCGCTCGGCGGCCTGCTCGGGCGTCTCCCCGGGCTCGACGCCGCCTCCGGGGAAGAGGTAGTAGGTGCGGCCGTCCCGGATCCTCTGGATCAGGCAGACCCTGTCCCGATCGAGCAGTACGACCGCGCTGCGCGTGCGCATGCGCCGACCGTACTGCGCCCGGAGGCGCCGTGAGATGAAGTTCTAGGCGTTGGTGCCGCAGGCGCTCCCATCGTTCTCATCTCCGGGCGAGCCGTGCCAGACTGCAGCATGAGCGATACGGCAGGCAGGAGCGGGCCCGCCCAGGAGCCCAACCCGAGGGCCACGCGCCCTGGGGTGCAGCCCTACGCTGCGAACATCAGGCCGGCGGCGCACGTGGTGTCGCCCGTGTACGCGGTCCTCGGCCTCTTGTTGCTCGTGGCCGCCCTCGTCCTCGCGCTGCAGGCGGGGGCGCCTCCCCGGCCGCTGGACGCCGGCGCGCCGCCGGACCGGTTCTCCGCCGGCCGGGCCCTGCCGCTGCTGGAGCGGCTGTTGCTGGAGGGGGAGCCGCGCCCGCTCGGCTCGCCGGCCAACGCCGCGATGCGCGAGCGCATCCTCGCCGAGCTCTCGGGCCTCGGGCTGAGCCCCGTCACCCAGACGGACCTCGCCTGCGTGCCCGACTTCGCCGTCTGCGGCGAGGTGGTGAACGTGCTCGCGCGGATCCCGGGGCGGACGGAAGGCCCCGCCGTGCTGCTCACGGCGCACTACGACTCCGTCGGCGCGGGTCCCGGCGTGGCCGACGACCTTGTCGGCGTGGCCGTCGTGCTCGAGACGGTCCGGCTGCTGCTGGCGGAAGGTCCCGCCCGCAACCCCTACATCGTGGTGCTCACCGACGGCGAGGAGCAGGGGCTGCTCGGCGCCGAGGCGTTCAGCCGCCACCCCTGGTTCGCCGACGTCGGCGCGGTCCTGAACCTCGAGGCGCGCGGCACGCGCGGGCAGAGCCTGATGTTCGAGACCAACGTCGACAACGCCTGGATCGTCGACGCTTTCGCGCAGGCCGCCCCTCGGCCCGCCATTAGCTCGCTCTTCTACGAGCTGTACCGGGTCCTGCCGAACGACACCGACTTCACGGTCTACAAGCGAGCGGGGCTGAACGGCATGAACTTCGCCTTCGCCGAGGAGGTCGCGCACTACCACACCCCGCTCGACGACCTGGAGCATCTCGACCTGGGCAGTCTCCAGCACCACGGCGACAACTTCCTCGCAGCGGCCCGCGCGCTGGGAGCCGCCGACCTCGCGGACCAGCCGGCGGGGAACAGCGTCTTCATGGACCTCGTGCCCGGCTCGGTGCTGCGGGTGCCAGAGCGCCTCGCCCTGCCGGCCGCCGTGGTCTGCCTGCTGGCATGGCTCCTGATGGCCGCGACGCTGGTGCGGCGCCGGGTAACGACCGGCGCCGCCGCGGTCTCGGGCCTCCTCGTCGCGTTGATCGCCGTGGTGGCCGCTGCGGCGGCAGGCTACGGCGCCGCCTACGCCGTGCAGGCCCTCAGCGGCACCGCCGAGCCCTGGTACGCGTCCCCGGTGCCCGCGCGCGTGGCGGTGTGGCTGGCCGCCCTCGTCGGCTCCCTCCTCTCGGCCGGGCCAGCGGCGCGGCGCGTCGGCTTCTGGGGCGTGGCCGCCGGCGCGTGGCTGCTGTGGGCCGTGGCGGCGGTCGCGACCGCCGCGACCTTCCCCGGGGCCAGCGTCGTGTTCCTCGTGCCGCTGGGCGTGGCGACCGCCGCGCACGCGCTGGCGCAGCTCGGACCGCGCACCGCCCTGGCACCCCTGGCCGCGTTGGTGGCGGCCTTCGCCGCCGCGTACGTGTGGCTCCCTCTGGCCATCATGGTGGAGGCGCTCCTCGGACTAGCGCTGAGCGCCGCGGTCGCTACGTGCCTGGGGCTCGCGCTCGTCGCCGTCCTCCCGCTGTTCGGACAGGGCGAACGCGCCCGGGGCGCGAGGCGCCTGTCGGTCAGGGACGCGGTGCTGGTCGCCGGCATAGCGGGCGTGGTCGTGGCCGCCGCCTTGGCGGTGCGCGCTCCGACGTTCTCCGAGCTGAGGCCTCAGCGCCTCAACGTCTGGCACGTGCTCGAGGCGCAGGACGGCCTGCCCGTCGGCGCCAGCTGGATGCTCGGCCTGGAGCCGGCGGGGCCCGTGCCGGCCGGGTTCTCCCGGTTCGGCGACTTCGCCGACCGAGCCGCCACGACCCTGCCTTTGAGCGTCCCCGGCGCGCGGTACGCCGAGGCACCCCTCCACGAGGTCACGCCGCCCACCGTGGAGGTGCTCGGTGACGTGGCGATCGGTCCGATGCAGCGGCTCAGCCTGCGCCTGGTGTCCGGCAGCGAGGGCTCCGACTGGCTGATGCTGCTCGTGCCGGTGCCCGACGGTGGCGCCGACCTCACGGTGGTCGGGACGGAGCACGCGTTCCCACTGACGCCGGCTCCCTTCGCCGATGACGGGTACGCGGTCTTCTCCTGTCACGGCGCCGCTTGCGACGGGCTCGAGCTCGCGCTCGACCTGGGCGGCCCGCTGCCAGGCGACGTGCTGGTCTTCGAGCTGACGTACGGGTTGCCCGAGGGCGGAGCTGAGCTGCAAGCAGCGCGCCCGGCCACGGCCGTGCCGAGCCACGAGGGCGACATCGGCGTCGTCTTCAACCGCATGACCGCGGTCACCACCCCGGCCCCGTAGGCGCCGCGACCGCCGCCAGGCCGTCCCAGGCGCGCCTCATGGCCAAGGTCTATGTCTGGAGCACTGGCCCGCGTCGCGAGCGCGGGCGGGAGGAGACCGACATGGCCACGCCGGCGGACAAGCGCACGGAGCTCTGGGAGAAGATCAAGGACATCAAGATCGCGATGCTGACCACGACGGGCGACGACGGCCGGCTCTACAGCCGGCCGATGTACACGCAGCGGGAGGAGAGGGAGGGCGGGCTCTGGTTCTTCACGGCCCGGTCGTCCCCGAAGTCCCAGCAGGTCGAGGGCCATCGGGACGTCAACGTCAGCTACGCCGATCCCGACAAGAGCGTGTTCGTCTCGGTCTCGGGCAGAGCGCGCATCGTCGACGACAAGGAGCTGGAGCACGAGCTGTGGAACCCGATGAACAAGGCGTTCTTCGAGGGGCCGGACGACCCTGACCTCGTGCTCCTGAACGTCGAGCCCGAGCGCGCGGAGTACTGGGACCGCGACTCCGGCAAGGTGCGCCAGCTGTTCGACATGGCGCGGGCCGCGGTGACCGGGAACCATGGCCACCTCGGCGAGAACGAGAAGATCGACTTCTAGCGGCTGCTACCGCGCCGACGTGACAAGATCGGCTCGTGGCCGCCGTGAAGGTAGACCCCGCCAAGGTCAGGGAGTTCGAGGACTCCAGTTCGTTCTACGCCTGGCTGCGCGACAACCACGACAAGGCTGACGAGCTGTGGATCAAGATCCACAAGGTCGGCTCCGGCCTGGCGTCGATCACGGCCAAGGAGGCGATCGACGTCGTGCTCTGCTGGGGTTGGATCGACGGCATACGCAAGGGGTTCGACGACGCCAGCTTCCTTCAGCGGTACACCCCCCGCCGGCCGAAGAGCGTGTGGAGCAAGGTGAACGTCGACAACGTCGCCCGCCTCGTCGCTGAGGGTCGCATGACCGAGCACGGGCTGAAGCACGTGGAGGCGGCGAAGGCCGACGGGCGCTGGGAGAAGGCGTACTCAGTCTCCAAGGACACGGCGCCGCCCGCCGACCTGCTGGCTGCGATCGAGGCCGACCCTCTGGCCAAGGCCACGTTCGAGAAGCTGAGCTCCTCGAACCGCTTCGCTCTGGTCTTCCGCCTCCAGTCCCTGAAGACCGAGGCCGGTAGGCGGAGGAAGATCGCGGAGTTCGTCGCGATGCTCGCGCGCGGAGAGGCCCCTTACCCCCAGCGAGGTCTGTAGGCGGCGGCTAGCGGAACACGACGGTCCGGCTCCCGTTGACGAACACGCGGTGCTCGGCGTGCCAGCGCACGGCGCGCGCGAGAACGCGGCGCTCGACGTCCTGGCCGACCGCCACGAGCTCGGGAACGTCGTCGGCGTGGTCGACGCGCTCGACGTCCTGCTCGATGATCGGCCCCTCGTCGAGGTCGGCGGTGACGTAGTGCGCGGTCGCGCCGATCAGCTTGACGCCGCGCTCGTGGGCCTGCGCGTAGGGCCTGGCGCCCTTGAAGCTCGGCAGGAACGAGTGGTGGATGTTGATCACGCGGCCGGCGAGCCGCCGGCAGACCTCGTCGGACAGGACCTGCATGTACCGCGCCAGGACCACGAGCTCGACGTCGTGCGCGGCGACGAGCTCGAGCAGGCGCGCCTCGGCGGCCGGCTTCGTCGCGGCCGTCACGGGGACGTGGTGGAACGGGGCGCCGTGGAACCCCGCGAGGTCGCGCAGCACTGAGTGGTTCGAGACCACTCCGACCACCTCGATCGGCAGCCGTCCGCCGCGCTCACGGTGCAGCAGGTCGGCGAGGCAGTGGGGCTCGCGCGAGGCGAGCACGAGCGTGCGCAGCGGGCGTCCGACCTCGTCCAGTCGCCACGCCATGGCGAAGCGGAGGGCGACGTCGGCGAGCTCGGCCTCCAGCTCGGCCCGCGAGGCAGGCAGCTCCACCTGCACGCGCATGAAGAACAGGCCGGTGCCGGGATCGCCGAACTGCTGGGACTCGGTGATGTTCCCGGCGTGGGCCGCGATGGCGCCGGTCACGGCGTGGACGATGCCGGGCCGATCGGGGCAGGAGAGGGAGAGGACGAGGTGAGCTGGCGCAGGTGGGCCCATGGGCGCCGACGATAGCCGCCGGAGCCGGCGCGCGCCAGCGCCGGGTACTCGGCCCCCAGGACTACCCGGCCGCCGCCTCGCGCTCCTCGCTGGCGCGGCGCATCGCCTCGTCAGGCTTGCCCCACAGCAGCGACGCCACGATGCTGATGGCCAGGATGCTCACGACGACGCCCAGAGAGATCAGCGTGGGGATGTGGAAGACGTCGAGCAGGAGCATCTTGATGCCGATGTACGTGAGGATGAAGGCCAGCCCGGTCTTCAGGTAGACGAAGCGGTGCACGACGTGCGCGAGCAGGAAGTACATGCTGCGCAGGCCGAGTATCGCCATGACGTTCGAGGTGAACACGATGAACGGGTCGGTGGTCACGGCGAAGATCGCGGGGATCGAGTCGACGGCGAAGATCACGTCGGTGAACTCGATCACGACGAGCACGAGCAGCAGCGGGGTGGCCATGCGGACCCCGTCGATGACCGTGAAGAACCTCTGACCGTCGTACTCGGGCGAGACCTTCACGAAGCGCCGCACGAGCTTGATCGCCGGGTTGTCGTCGAGGTCGGCGCCATGGTCGTCCTTGCCGAAGAGCATCCGCAGGCCCGTGAGCAGGAGGAAGCCGCCGAACACGTACAGGATCCAGTGGAAGTTCTCGATCAGCGTCACGCCGACGCCGATCATGATGCCGCGCATCACCAGCGCGCCGAGCACGCCCCACAGGAGGACGCGCTGCTGGTACTTGAATGGGGTTCGGAAGAAGTTGAAGACGATGACGAAGACGAAGATGTTGTCGACGGCCAGAGACCACTCCAGCACGTAGCCGGTCAGGTACTCGACGCCCTTCTCGGGTCCCAGCCAGTTCCAGATGACCGCGCCGAAGGCCAGCGACAGCGTCACCCACACGCCCGTCCAGAACGCAGCCTCCCTCACCTTGACGACGTGCGCCTTGCGATGGAATACGCCCAGGTCCAGGGCCAGCATGCCTAGCACCGCCGCGATGAACGCGACCCAAGCCCACAACGGAAGATCCACTGCTGCCTCCCGTTAGGGTCTTGCCTGTGCGGGTGACCACACGATGTCCGCGTCCGGGCCGCCCTTGGCGGCCGTGCTGACGAAGGCGGACGCCCGGCTCAGCCGGGGGCTACTCCCCCTACACGAAGGCGCATGTTAGCAGGGTCAGGCGGGGCGGAAGCGACAGCAGGCGTGTCCCTCTGCCAGGCAGGCGTCGTGGGAGACCTCCTCGCCGAGGAGGGCGCCGAGGAGAGCGACGTCGTAGCGGCAGGCCGCCGGGCTCTGCCGCGCGACCCGGCTGAAGACGCAGTTGACGGCCTCGATCGTGCCGTCGTCCGACAGCGTCGCCTCGTAGCCGAGCTCGTTCAGGGCGGCGACGACCTCGCGCCGCCGCTCCGGACCGACCTTGCCCGCGAGCCGTGGAGCGACGTCGGCCGCGACCTCCTCTGCCATCCGCTCCAGCAGAGAGGTGAGGCCCTCGTCCCCGAAGAGCTCGAAGGCGTGGCGCATGAGGGAGGTGGCGAAAAGGGCGTAGCGCCTGGGGAACGACTCGCGCCCGGCGTCGGTGAGCGCGTAGGTACGGCTAGGGCGGCCCCCGGTGGCGCGTCGCCCCTTCGGCTCGAGTAGGCCGTCCCGCTCCAGCGCCGTCAGCTGCTGGGCGACGGCGGTGCGGCTGACCCCCAAGGCCCGGGAGAGCTCGTCGGCGGTCGCCCCCTCGTCACGCCGCCGCAGCACCTCCCGGAGCAGTCGGTAGCGGCTGTCCGTGACGGCTATCGCCTGGTGGGTCTGGGCGTCCGGGTCGGCCATGGCTCGAGGCGCCGCGGTGCGGAGAGCGGCTTCCGGCCGATCATGCCACGGTTTGTACCGCTCCCGACGCCCTCGTTAACGGAGCCGCAGGCCCGGTGCTAGCATCCGCCAACGCCAGTAAGAAGACCACGGCCGGCAGCCCGTCGCGCGGAGTCGTGGTGGGCCCCGGGGGGTCTAGTGATGACGAAAGCGGAGTACGTCTATCAGTCCTTGCGCGCCGACATCGTGCAAGGTCGGCTGCAGCCGGGCACCCGGCTCGTGTTCGCCCAGGTCGCCAACCGTTTCGGGGTGAGCCCCATACCGGTGCGCGAGGCCGTTCGGCAGCTCGAGACCGAGGGGTTGGTAGAGCTCAAGCCGCACACGCGCGTCGAGGTGACGCCCCTGCCGTGGGAGCAAGGCGTGTGGGCCTACGAGCTGCGTCTGGTGCTCGAGCCCACCGCTGCGCGACAGGCGACTCCCTTCGTCTCCGAGCATCAGCTCGTGCGCATGAGCGAGCTCCTCGACGACATGCACGCCGACCTCGACCGCAGCGAGCTGGCCGCTTTCGCCGACCACTACTTCGCGTTCCACGACGTTCTGTTCGAGGCCACGCCCAACCGCACGCTGGTGGCCACCATCGTGGCCGCCCGCGAGACCTCGCGGCGCTTCCACCAGCTCCACCGCTGCGAGACGATCATGCGGGGCTCGGAGACGGCCCTCAGGCAGGTGTGGAGGCTCGTGCGGTGGCGGGACGCCGAGGCGGTGTTCCGGGCGGTGTACGCCCACAGGCTGAGGGCGCTCGAGAACATCGAGAGGCTGTCGTCCCTGCAGGAGCGCCGCCTCACCGCCGTCTGATAGCCTCCTGACATGCGGAGACTCGCTTGGCCGATCGCGGCGCTGGCGCTCGTGGCGCTCCTCGCAGCGTGCGCTCCGGCCGCCCTCGGCGGTTCGGGCAACAACCCCTACCCTGCCGCTGCCGGCGCGCCGCGGCTCGCGCCTGGCGGCACGGTCTACGTCCGGCTCGACCACTCCCTGGCCGACCTCGGGCTCGACGCCGGCCGGCTCCAGCCCTCGATGTGGGTGCCGAGCGGGTACGACTCCGAGATCGGCGACCTCAGCGGGCAGTTCGGCCTGAGCGTCGACCGGGTGCCGGAGGGCTGGACGTTCAGGCTGCACTCGGTGCGCGTGGAGAGGAGCTCCGAGCGGGGCTCGGGCGTGGCGGGCTCGCCGCGGACCGTCTACGCCATCTGGTCGGTCTACGAGGTCTCGGCGCCCGAGAGCGCCATCGCCGGCCCGTACCGGTTCCGCGGCGCCTTGCGCGCCCGCAACGGGGGCGAGGTCCCGATCACCGTCAACGTCGAGGTCGGCGGTTGACCACGGGCCCGCGAGAGCGCGGTCGCCTCGGCTAGGCCCCAGGCAGGTCGCGGGCCAGGCCCGTGACGAGCCAGCAGCTCGGCCGCCGACCGCCATCGCGACGCGCCAGCGACACCAAGAAGTCGCCTGCGGGCGTCGTTACGGTGGCCCGAGCGACCTCGCCGTCGTCGACGGTCCGCTCGTCGAGATCGCGCATGCTGGCGGCGCCGACCCCGAGCAGCGGCCTGTAGAGCTCGTTCGAGAACGCGCGCGTCAGGTCCTCCAGCGTCCCGAGCCTGGGCCTGAGATGGTCCGCTGCGCAGTTGAGGAGCGCAGCGGCGGCCCGCGCCGGCGTGTCCATGGCATCGAGCAGGACCGCGAGGGTCTCGCGGGCGCTTGAGCCAGGCGCCGGCCCCGCCACCGGCGCCTCGAGGCGCCACAGGTCGGCGGGCTCCTCCCGGCGAGACGCGAGGGCGAAGGCGCCCCCTGCCGCCACGACCTGGGCTGGTCTCACGCTCGAGCCGTAGTTCGAGGCCATGGCGAAGCCGTAGGCACCCGCCTTCTCGACGGCGATCAGGGTGCCGGGGCCGACGGCGCCGAGCTCGACGTCCCGAGCCAGGCGGTCGGCGTTCTCGCACAGTGGGCCGTCGAGGTCCGCGGGCCCGCTCTCTCCCTCGCGACCGTCTGGCGCTGGCGAGCCTCCCACGACGCGCGCCGGATGAGCCGCGCCGTAGAGGGCTGGGCGCAGCAGGTCGGCCATGCCGGCGTCGGCGATCACGTGGCGCACCGGGCCCCCGGACTTGACGTGCAGCACGCGCGTGAGCAGGACGCCGGCCTCGGCGACGAGGAAGCGCCCCGGTTCCACGAGCGGCGTGACGGCGTGGCGATCGGCGAAGGCCAGCAACGGTGACGCGAAGGCCGAGAGGTCGGCGCCCGGCACCGCGAAGCCGCCTCCGAAGTCGACGAGGTCGAGGCCGTCGAAGTCCTGGTACAGGGGCTCGAGGGACCGCGCCACCAGCGCGGCGACCTCTGGGTCCGAGATCATCGAGCCGGCGTGGACGTGGAAGCCCGCCAGCCGACCCTCCGCGGCGACCTCCGAGGCGACCGCGGTCGCCTCGGCGCGCGGCATGCCGAACTTCGACTCGGCCGCTCCCGTGGCGAGGTGCTCGTGCGTGCGCGGGTCGAAGCCGGGGTTCAGGCGCACGAGGAAACGGGTGCGCGGGGCGAGGGCGCGGCGCCACACCTCCCACGCTCCACGCGAGTCGAGGCTGACGAGCCCGACGCCCAGCTCGCCGGCGCGCTCGGCCAAGGGCGGCGTGTGGCCCGGCCCGCCGAGCACGACGTCCGCCGCGGAGTGACCCGCCCGCAGCGCCCGCTCGAGCTCCCCGCCGGTCAGGGCCTCGGCGCGGGCTCCAAGCGCGGCCAGGTGCGCGAGCAGGGGCCCCAGGGCGTTGGCCTTGACGGCGTAGTGGACGCGCGCCCCGGGGAAGGCGCGCTCGACGCTCCGGTAGCGCTCGGTGACGATGTCGAGGTCGTAGACGTAGGTAGGGGTGCCGTGGGCCGCGGCCACCTCGGCGAGCAGCGCGTCGGTCATGAGGGGAGCGAGGCTACCACGGAGCCCGGCGTTCCGCGCGGTGGGAGCGGCCCGAACCGACAGGTATGCTGCGCGCCATGAACCGGCAGATTCGGCGGGCCCAAGCCAAGTTGGACAAGAAGGCGGAGATCGAGAAGGAGAGGCGCAAGCAGGCCCGCCGGGAGAAGGTCGCCGATATCAAGGAGCGGCGGCGGGCACGCCGGGAGTCCGCGCGCGCGCAGTTCGCCGCCGGTAGCGGCTCAGACAAGGCGGCCAAGCCGGCCGCGGCGCAGCGGCGCGACCTGACGCCCGAGGAGCGCAAGAAGCTCCCCGGTCGCTTCTCGGGCGCCTTCATGTTCGCCACGGTGTTCTTCATCGCCCTGCAGGCCGCGGTGCCGGCCGAGACCAAGACCGTGGGCCAGAGCCTCATCGGCGCGGGCTTCTTCCTGATGTACGGCTACTTCGCGACCCTGTTCCTCTCGCGCCGAGGCCTGCCGCGGGCGATGACGACCGCGATGGTCGGCGGCGCGACGCTCGCGATCGTGCTGGGAGTCATGCAATCCCTCCAGGGTCAGGACGTCGACTGGCTGATGGTGGGGCTGGGGGCGGTCGGCGCCCCGCTCGGCGCGTACCTCGGACGCGCCGTGTTCAACGCCGCTCCCCGCTCCTGACGGCGCCTTCCTCGATGCTCAGGCCCGTGGCGGTCGTCGGCGCGATGCCGGAGGAGGTCGAGCGCATCACCGCCGCCCTCGCCGGTTCGCGCCGGCTCGACTCGGGCCCTTTCCGCCTCGCGCGGGGCACGTTCGAGGGCCGCGACGTCGTGGCCGCCGAGTGCGGCATCGGCAAGGTCAACGCAGCTGCGCTGACGCAGCACCTGGTGTCGCTCGGGGTCGGCAGCGTGGTCTTCACCGGCGTGGCGGGCGCCCTCGACCCCGACCTACGGGTCGGCGACCTCGTGATCGGGTCCGACACGGTTCAGCACGACGTGGACGTGACAGGGCTCGGGTACCGGCCCGGCGAGGTGCCGGGCACCGGCACCGTCTTCGCGTGCGACCCGCGGCTCGTCGCGCTGGCGCTGGAGGCCGCGAGCGACATGGAAGGCGTCCGGGCCGTCGTCGGACGCGTGGCCTCCGGCGACCTGTTCGTGGCCGACGCCGCCGCCGGCCGACGCATCCGGGAGACGTTCGGCGCGCTCTGCGCCGAGATGGAGGGAGCCGCGTGCGCCCAGGTCTGCGCGGCGTGGGGCCTGCCCTTCCTCGTCGTCCGCAGCATCAGCGACACGGCCGACCACGCCGCCGAGGTGGACTTCAGGGCGTTCACGGCCCTGGCCGCGGAGCGGGCGGAAGGGCTCGTGACGGGGCTGCTGCGCCGCCTCGCGACCGCCGGCTGAGCGCTCCGGCGCCGGGGGAGGCGCCGGGCGTCGTGGCTTCTACTCCGCGTCGCTCCCTCTCCCGGGCGCCAGTGTGGGGTGCTGTACCATGAGACGACCAGGAGCGGCCGGCGCGACGCGCCTCACGAGCGCGGCGCGCCCCGCATCCGCTCATCATGCAGGCGCCAACACCCGCTAGGCCGCACCGCGGCCGCAGGGCGGTGAGAGGACAAGGAACATGGCAGACGTTCTCGATCAGCTGCTGGACCTCGACAGGTCACAGCTGGAGCCGGCGGAGCTACGCGAGCTGAACACCCAGGAGATGCGGGAGTGGCTCGAGTCGCTCGACTACGTCCTGGCGAGCGGGGGCCCCGAGCGCGTAGCCGAGATCCTCGACGCGCTCGAGGCGCACGCCGAGCAGCACGGCGTTCGGCTGCCGTTCGAGTCGGACACCTCCTACGTCAACACGATCCCCGAGAGCGAGCAGCCCGAGTACCCGGGCGACATCGCGATCGAGAGGCGCATCACGAACATGATCCGGTGGAACGCCATGGCCATGGTCGTGCACGCCAACAAGGAGTCGCCGGGCATCGGTGGTCACATCGCCACCTACGCCTCCGCGGCGAACCTCTACGAGGTGGGCCAGAACCACTTCTTCCGCGGCCGCGAGAAGGGCCCGGACGCCGACCTCGTGTACTTCCAGGGCCACGCCACGCCGGGCTTCTACGCGCGCGCCTACCTCGAGGGTCGCATCAGCGAGGAGCAGCTCCTCAACTTCCGGCGCGAGCTCGCCGACCCGCCGGGCGTGTCCTCCTACCCGCACCCCTGGCTGATGCCGCACTTCTGGAGCTTCCCCACGGTCTCGATGGGCCTCGGGCCCTTGATGTCGATCTACCAGGCGCGGTTCCGCCGCTACCTCGAAGACAGGGGGCTCTACCCGAAGGGCAGCGGTAAGGTGTGGGCGTTCATCGGGGACGGCGAGACCGACGAGGTCGAGACCTTGGGCGCGATCCGCGTCGCGGCGCGCTCGAAGCTCGACAACCTCATCTGGGTCCTGAACGCCAACCTGCAGCGGCTCGACGGCCCGGTGTTCGGCAACGGCCAGATCATCCAGGAGCTCGAGGGCATCTTCCGCGGCTCCGGCTGGAACGTCATCAAGGTCGCCTGGGGCAGCGCGTGGGACGACCTCCTGAAGCGCGACAAGGACGGCGCCCTCATCCGGCGCTTCGAGGCGCTCGTCGACGGCGAGTCGCAGCGCTACGCCGCCTTCGGCGGACCGGAGCTCAAGGAGCGCTTCTTCAACACGCCGGAGCTCAAGGCCTTGGTCGCCGACTACACCGACGAGGACTTCAACCGTCTCAACCGCGGCGGCCACGACCCGGTGAAGATCTACGCGGCGTTCAAGGCGGCCACCGAGCACGAGGGCCAACCGACCGTGATCATCGCCCGCACCGTCAAGGGCTACGGCATGGGCTCCGCCGGTGAGGCGCAGAACGTCACGCACCAGCAGAAGAAGCTCGACGAGAACGAGCTCAAGGCGTTCCGCGACCGCTTCGACCTGCCCATCTCCGACGAGGACATCACCAAGCAGCCGTTCCTCAGGCTCGAGGACGGCAGCCCGGAGCACCAGTACCTGATGGCCCGGCGCCGCGAGCTGGGAGGCTTCCAGCCGGAGCGCGTCGTGACCGCCGACCCCCTGCCCGCGCCGGACTTCGAGCTGTTCGAGGAGTTCCTCGACCCGTCGGGCGAGCGCGCGGTCTCCACGACCATGGTCACCGTCAACCTCATGCGCGCGCTGCTGCGCGACCCCAACTGGGGCAAGCTCCTCGTGCCGATCGTGCCTGACGAGGCCCGCACCTTCGGCATGGAGGCGCTGTTCCGCCAGATCGGGATCTACTCGCCTGTCGGCCAGCTCTACGAGCCCGTCGACTCCGCGAACCTCCTCTACTACAAGGAGTCGCGCGACGGGCAGATCCTCGAGGAGGGGATCACCGAGGCGGGCAGCCTGGCCTCGTTCATCGCGGCCGGCACCGCCTACGCCAACTACGGCGTCAACACCGTGCCGTTCTACCTCTTCTACTCGATGTTCGGCCTACAGCGGGTCGGTGACCTCGTCTGGGCCGCCGCCGACAGCCGCGCCAAGGGCTTCCTCTTCGGCGGCACCGCCGGGCGCACCACCCTCGCCGGCGAGGGCCTCCAGCACCAGGACGGCAACTCTCACGTGCTCGCCCTGCCCGTCCCCAACCTCCTGGCCTACGACCCCGCCTTCGCGCACGAGCTGGCGATCGTCGTCCACGACGGCTTCCGGCGCATGTACGAGGAGCAGGAGGACGTCTTCTACTACCTCACGATCGGCAACGAGAACTACCAGCAGCCGGGCGCTCCCGAGCACCTCTCTCTCGACGAGCTCCGCGAGGGCGTGCTCAACGGCCTCTACCTCTTCAGGCCCAGCTCGAAGAAGAAGGCCAAGCTCCACGCACAGCTCTTCGGCTCCGGCAGCATCATGAACAGCGTGCTCGAGGCCCAGGAGATCCTGGAGCGGGAGCACGGCGTCGCCGCCGACGTCTGGAGCGTCACGTCCTACAAGGCCCTGTACCGCGACGCGCTGATCACCGACCGCCGCAACCGGCTCAACCCCGGCGACGAGCCCGAGCGCCCCTACGTCCACCGCGCGCTCGCGAAGGCGAAGGGCCCGCTCGTGGCGGCGAGCGACTACATGAAGGTGATGCCCGACGTGCTTGCCAGACACCTGCCGCGGCCGATGGTCGGCCTCGGCACCGACGGGTTCGGTCGCAGCGAGGCGAGGGCGGAGCTGAGAGACTTCTTCGAGGTCGACGCCAAGCACATCGTGCTCGCGACGCTCCACGCGCTCTCGCAGGACGGCCAGCTCGACGCTTCCGCGGTGGTTGCGGCCCGCGACGCGATGGGAATCCGCCCGGACAAGGCCGACCCCTACCATGACTGACGTTCGCGGGGAGGACCGCTAGTGGCCACCGAGGTTAAGCTTCCCGATGTCGGCGAGGGGATCGAGTCCGGGACCGTCGTCGGCGTCCTTGTGAAGCCGGGCGACAAGATCCAGAAGGACCAGCCGGTCGTCGAGCTCGAGACGGACAAGGCCATCGTCGAGGTGCCCTCGACCGCGGCCGGCGTCGTCACCAAGGTCAACGTCAAGGAGGGCGACGAGGCGCCGATCGGCGCCGTGCTGGTCGTCGTCGACGAGGCGGGCTCTGAGGCCGCCGAGGCGGCGCCCGAGCCGGCGGGCGAGGAGTCCCCAGCAGAGCCCGAGCGGGCCGAGTCGGCCGCTCCGGCAGCGGAGCCGGCCCCTACCGGCGCGGCCGAGGCCCCGGGAGCCGGGCGCGGCCCGGTGCCCGCGGCGAGCGGCGCGGCGGGGGGAGGCGAGGCCCAGCCTTCCGAGAGCGACGACGAGCGCAGGCTCGTCCCTGCCGCACCGTCAGTGAGGCGCCTGGCGAGGGAGCTCGGCGTCGACATCCGCGCGGTGCAGGGCACCGGCGTGCTCGGGCGCGTGTCCGCCAACGACGTGCGCCAGGCCGCTTCCGGCCCGGCCCGCGCGCCAGCGGCCGCGCCGGCTTCCGCCCCTCTCCCCGACTTCACGCGTTGGGGCGAGGTCGAGCGGCTCCCCATGAGCGGCATCCGCAAGGCGACCGTCAGGTCGATGTCGGCCGCCTGGGCCACGGTCCCCATGGTCACGCACTTCGACCGGGCCGACGTGACCGAGCTAGAGCGCTTCCGCAAGCGCTACCAGAAGGAGGCTGACCGGGTCGGCGCCAAGCTGACGCCGACGGCGATCCTGCTCAAGGTCGTCGCCGTGGCGCTGCGGCGCTTCCCCGACTTCAACTCCTCGATCGACGTCGAGAAGCAGGAGGTCGTTCGGAAGGGCTACGTCAACGTCGGCGTGGCCGTCGACACCGATGCGGGTCTCTTGGTGCCGGTCGTCAAGGACGCCGACCGCAAGGGCATCATCGAGCTCGCCAGGGAGCTGGGAGAGCTGGCGGAGAAGGCGCGCGACCGCAAGCTGACGATGGACGAGATGCAGGGCGGCAACTTCTCGATCTCCAACCTGGGAGGCATCGGCGGCACGAGCTTCACGCCCATCGTCAACCCGCCGGACGTCGCCATCCTCGGCGTCTCCCGCGCGACCGTCGAGCCGGTATGGGATGAGTCGGCCGGCGAGTTCGCCCCGCGCACGATGATGCCGCTGGCGCTCACCTACGACCACAGGCTCATCGACGGGGCGGCTGCCGCCCGGTTCCTGAGGTGGGTCTGCACGGCCCTGGAGGACCCGTTCGTCGCCCTCCTCGACGCCTAGTCGGGGAGGCCCTCCTCGACGCCTAGTCGGGGAGGCCTCCGAGCGCCGTTCCGGGAGAGCGATGCCTCACCGGGCGGTCCCGGGGCACCGTGTTAGCATGCGCCCCTATGAGCGCCCTGAGCAGCGTGCCTGACGGGGCCGGCGGCGCCAGCACCGCCGCCGAGGTGGCGCTTGGCGCCGCCGCTCTCGACGGGTCCGGCAAGGTCCTGTCGGCGCGCGGCCTCTCCAAGCGGTACGGCAGGCGCAAGGTCGTCGACTCCCTCGACCTCGAGCTCAGGCGCGGCGAGATCGTCGCGCTGCTGGGCCCCAACGGGGCGGGGAAGACGACCAGCTTCTACATGATCGTCGGCTTCGTCCGCCCGAACTCCGGGGCGATCCGCCTCGGCGGCGACGACATCACGCGCCAGCCGATGCACCGCAGGGCGCGGCTCGGGCTCGGGTACCTCGCGCAGGAGCCGAGCGCCTTCCGGCGGATGACCGTGCGCGACAACCTCCTGGCGATCCTCGAGTTCCAGGCGCTGGGGCGGCACGAGCAGGAGAGCCGGGCCGACGACCTGCTGGAGGAGTTCCACCTCAGCCACCTCGCGCACCACCGCGCCGACACCCTCTCCGGCGGGGAGCGCCGCCGTCTCGAGATCGCGCGCAGCCTCACGATCGACCCCGACTTCCTGCTGCTCGACGAGCCGTTCACCGGCGTCGACCCCAAGTCGATCAGGGAGATCCAGACGCTGATCTCGGACCTCAGGGCGAGGCGCGGGCTCGGGGTGCTGCTCACGGACCACAGCGTCCGCGAGACCCTCGCCATCGCCGACCGCGTGGTCCTGATGTTCGACGGCCGGGTGCGCTTCGACGGCACGCCGGACGACTTCGCGGCCGATCCCGAGGTCAGGACCTCCTACCTGGGCAGCGACTTCCAGCTCTGACCATGGTCGGCCAGAGGCAGGGGAGGGCGCCGGTCGCATGACCTTCATAATCCTGCTGGTCATCGGCCTCGTCGTTCTGGCGGGCATCATCGCCTTCGCGGGCGACCGCCTCGGCACGTACGTCGGCCGGAGGCGCTTGTCGCTGTTCGGCGCGCGGCCCAAGCGCACGGGCCAGATCGTCGGCGTCATGGCCGGCATCCTGATCATGCTCTCGACGCTGGGCGTGCTCGCGCTGGCGTTCGAGAACGCGACGACGACGCTGCTCAACTTCCAGCGCACGCTCGAGGAGCTGAACCGCCTCAGGGTGCAGGAGCGGGTGCTGCTGGGCAACGTCGAGGACGCCAACGCCCAGCTGGCGGAGCTGCGCGCGGCGCTCCAGGAGGCCGAGGAGACGATCCGCTCGGCCGAGGAGCAGCGCGACGCCGCGCTCGGGGCCCGCGACGCGGCGCTCACCGAGCGCGACCTCCTGCTGGCGCAGCAGGGCGAGCTGCAGGAGCTCGTCGAGGAGGCGGCGGTGGCCGTCCGCGCAGCGGAGGAGAGGTTGGCGGCCACGCAGACCGACCTCGAGGCCACCGAGGCGGAGCTGGCCTCGGCGACCGCCGACCTCGAGGAGGCGCGCGCGGAGCGGGAGGCTGCGCGCGGCGAGGCCGAGTCCGCTCAGGCGGAGGCCGCCCGCCTGCAGGAGGAGGCCGTCCTGGCGCAGGAGGCGCTCGACGCGGCCAACCTCCAGCTCACGGGGCTGCAGGACCAGCTCGTGAACGCCACCCTGCTCGTCGCCCAGGCCGAGCGCAGGGTGACAGCGGCGCAGGAGGAGCTCGCCGCCGCGGAGGCCGAGCTGGCGGCGGCCGAGTTCGCCCGCTCCCAGGCCGAGACGGCGCGCGA
>JBIQIQ010000090.1:0-9843 GCA_044507975.1 Deinococcaceae bacterium | reverse complement strand
GGATCTCGTCGTCGTACTCGAAGGCGAACATGTTCTTGCCGATCTCGCCCATGCCCCCGAAGGGGATCATGCGCAGCTTGCGTTCCTTGCTTGCCATAACACTCCGCTTCCGGCCGCCGCGAGGAGGGCGGGAGGCGCTACGCGCGCCGTGCCCGCTCCGCTCGCGGGAGCCGGCGCGACCCGGTGAACGGGTCGCGCACTACTGGTCTGATACTCCCGGCCGCCGTACCCGGCGGCGAAAAGCAAGATAGGCCGGCGCATCACCCCGCGCCGGCGAGGGGCTAGTCGTCGTCAGTCGTCGTCGCGCCGCGGGCCGCGGGGCCCGCGGTCGCCACCCGGGCCGCGGCCGTCGCGGGGTCCGCCCTCACGCGACCCGCGGTCGCGGTCGCCGCGGAAGCCGCCGTCACGGGGTCCGCGGTCGCGGTCGCCTCTGAACCCGCCTTCGCGCGGTCCGCGGTCGCGGCCGCCGCCCGGACCGCCCCGACCGCCACCGCCGCGCGCGGCGCGCGGGGCGACCTTGCCCTCGAGCTCGGGACGCACGAGGTCGATCTTGCCGCGGTCGTCGATGTTGTTCACCTTGACGCGGATACGGTCGCCTTCCGAGAGGTGGTCCTCGACGCGCTGGACGCGCTCCTCGGCGACCTGGCTGATGTGCAGCAGCCCGTCGGTGCCGGGGAAGAGGGTCACGAACGCGCCGAACTCTGTGATCTTGGCGACCCTGCCGTCGTACTCCTTGCCGAGCTCGGCCGTGGCCGTGAGCGACTCGATCTGCGACTTGACCGTGTTGGCGGCCTCGGAGTCCTCGGAGTAGATGCGCACGGTGCCGTCCTCGAGGACCTCGATCGTGGCGCCGTGGGCCTCGAGCTCGCGGATCTGCTTCCCGCCCGGTCCGATGACCGCGCCGATCTTGTCGACGGGGATCTTGACCTGGATGATGCGGGGCGCCCGCGCGGACAGTTCGGGGCGGGGACCCGGGAGGGCCTCCCTCATCTTGCCGAGGATGTGGAGGCGGCCCTGCTTGGCCTGCTCGAGGGCCTCGCGCATGATGGCGGGCGTGATGCCCGTGACCTTGATGTCCATCTGTAAGGCGGTGACGCCGGCCTCGGTGCCGGTCACCTTGAAGTCCATGTCGCCGAGGGCGTCCTCGCTGCCGAGGATGTCGGAGAGGATCTTGTACCTGCCGCCCTCCATGACGAGGCCCATGGCGATGCCGGCCACGGGCGCGCTCACCGGCACGCCGGCGTCCATCAGCGCCAGCGAGCCGGCGCACACGGAGGCCATCGAGGACGACCCGTTCGACTCGAGCGTCTCGGCGACGACCCGGAGGACGTAGGGGAACTCCTCCTGCGAGGGGATCGTGCCCGCCAGCGCGCGCCGGGCGAGGTTGCCGTGGCCCAGCTCGCGCCGCGAAGTGCCGCGCAGGCGCTTGACCTCGCCGGTGGAGTACGGCGGGAAGTTGTAGTGGAGCATGAACTCCTCGGTCGTCTCGAGGCCGAGGTCGTCCACGAGCCGGTTGCTGCGCCCGGTGCCGAGGGTGGCTACGCCCAGCACCTGCGTCTCGCCGCGGGTGAAGACCGCCGAGCCGTGCGCCATGGGGAGCACGCCGGTCTCGATCCAGATGGGCCGGACCACGTCGGGGCGCCTGCCGTCGGTGCGGAGGTCGTCCTCGATGACCATGCGCCTGAGCTCGGCCTGCTCGGCCTTGTCGAACGCGGCCTTGAGCCGGTCGACCTGCTCGGTGGCGCCCTCGGCCTCGGGGTCGGGCACGCGGGCGGCGATGATGCGGTCGCGCAGGTCCTTGACCGTGTGGGCGCGGTCGTGCTTGCCCGTGGTGAGGAGCGCGTCCTTGAGGCCGAGCTCGCGGGCGGCGCGCGTGACGTCCTCGACGATGGCGGGGTCGAGAGCCGTGGGCGGCGCGAACTCGCGCTTGGGCAGCCCGATGTCCTCGCGCATGCCCTGGATCAGGGCGACGACCTTGGAGAGCTCGCCCTGGGCCAGCTCGATCGCGCCGACCATGACGTCCTCGGGCAGCTCGTCCGCGGCGGCCTCGACCATGAGCACTGCCTCGGCGCTGGCCGCGACCGTCAGCTCGAGCTGGCTGCCGCCCTCGTGCAGCACCTTCATGCTCGGGTTCACCACGTACTGGCCATCGACGTATCCCACGCTGCAGCAGGCGGTCGGGCCGGCCCACGGGATGTCGGAGATCGCCAGCGCTGCCGAGGCGCCGATGGCCGCCAGCGGCGCTGGGTCGTTGACCTGGTCGGCCGACAGCACCGTCACGAGGACCTGGATCTCGTTGCGCAGCTGCTTCGGGAAGAGGGGGCGGATCTGCCTGTCGATCAGGCGCGCGTTGAGCGTCGCCTGGGTGCCGGGCCGCCCTTCGCGGCGCATGAACGAACCGGGGATCTTGCCGACCGCGTAGTGGCGCTCCTCGTACTCGACGGTCAGGGGCAGGAAGGGCATCGGCGACGTGGCGTCGCTCATCGCCGCGGTGACGAGGACGAGCGTGTCGCCGTACCTGACGGTGACGCTGCCGTGCAGCTGCTTGGCGTACTTGCCCGTCTCGATGGTCAGCTGCCTGCCGCCGAGCTCCGTCTGGTAGACCTTGTGGCCCTCGAGGCCGTGTCGTTCTGGGTTCACGCTCTCTCCTTCTGCTCCCGCTCCGCTGCCGCCCCGAGGGCGGCTCCCGCCGGCCGATACCGCTGCGGCGAGGCGCTGTGCGCCCCGCCGCGTACGGATGTCCGAGGCCCACCCGCGCCGGCGGCGGGTGCGCGCTGGTGGTCTGTGCTCCCGAGCCTCAGCGGCGCAGGCCCAGACGCCCGATGAGTTCCTTGTAGCCCTCGAAGTCGGTCTTCTCGAGGTAGGACAGGAGCCGCTTGCGCCGGCCGACCATCATCAGCAGCCCGCGGCGGCTGTGGTGGTCCTTCTTGTGGGTCTGGAGGTGCTCGGAGAGCTCCTCGATGCGCTTCGTGAGGAGGGCGACCTGCACGGCGGTCGACCCCGTGTCCTGCTGGTCGCGGCCGAAGGCCTCGACGACCTCGGTCTTCTGTGCGGCGGTGAGTGGCATGTCTGCTCCTTGCCTATAGATCTCTCTCCAGCGCGGATCCAGGGATATCCGACGATGCCGAGCCAGAGGTGTCCGTTAGGACAACCGAAGGAGTCTAGCACGTCCGGAACGGTCCTGGTGGGCTCCGAGGCACCGGCAAGGCGGTCAGGCGTGGTCCTCGAACCAGCCGAGGATCGCCTCGAGCCGCATCACGCGCCTGTCCGGGCGGCCGGAGCGAGACAGCTCGTGGCCCTCGCCCGGGAAGCGGAGCAGCTCGACGTGAGCCTGCCCGACGCGCTTGATGGCGGAGAAGAACTGCTCGGCCTGCTCGATGGGGCAGCGCCAGTCCTCCTCGCTGTGCACCAAGAGCAGCGGCGTGCGCACGTTCGCTGCGTTCCGCAGCGGGCTCTGCCGCCACAGCGTCTCCAGGTCGGCCCACGGGTTGCCGCCGAGCTCGCGCTCGACGAACGTCGGCCCGATGTCCGAGGTGCCGTACATGCTCGTCCAGTTGCTGATCGAGCGCTGGCTCACGGCGCTCCTGAACCGGTCGGTGACGCCTACGAGCCAGTTCGTCATGAAGCCGCCGTACGACCCGCCGGTCAGGTGCAGCGGCGCGTCGGGCGCGCCCAGGCGCTTCATCGCGGCGGTCGCTACGTCGAGGACGTCGGCGGCGTCGTCGCCGCCGTAGTCGCCCAGAACGTTGGCGGCGAAGTCGTGACCGAGGCCCGAGCTGCCGCGCGGGTTGCCGTAGACGACGGCGTAGCCACGGGACGCGAGGTGCTGGAACTCGAGCAGGAAGCCGTTGCCGTACCCGGTGTGGGGTCCGCCGTGCACCTGCAGCACGGCGGCTCCGTCCTCCCGAGGTCGGTGCGGCCGCATCACCCAGTACCTGACGCCGTGGGGGTTGGCCTCGAAAGGACCCTCGGGCGCCTGGAGACGCAGGGCCGCCGCCCAACGGTCGTTGAACCCGCTGAGGCGCTCCTCGGCGCCGGTGGCGTCGCGGTGCCACAGCTCGCCCGGCCGCGTCGGCGACTCGGCGACGAACACCGCCGCCCCGCCACCCAGGGACGCGAACGAGGTGACCGCTCGAGGCTCGTCGGCGGCGTGAAGCCTCTGGAACCCGCCGTCCTCTCCCAGGAGACCGAGGCCCGTGACGCCGCCCGTATGCGCGTTGACGAGCAGCGCCGCCTCGCCGGTGGGGAGGCTCGTCCAAGCGGGCCGGTTCGGGTGGGCGCCGTGGCGGGAGTCGCCGGCCTCGGCGGGGCTCACGTCGAGGTCTCCCGAGACGAGCCGCCGCGGAGGCTCGCCGTCGCCCTCGCCCGCGAGGTCGACGACGAAGACCCCGGCGTGGCTGACGAGGTCGTCGCGGTGGGACGCGGTCACGGCCAGGCGCAGCCCGTCTGGGGAGGGGGTCACCGACTCGAGCCCGATCACGCCAGCCGCGATCACGCGCTCGCGGCCGCTGGCCACGTCGAGACGGACGACGTCGGCGCGGAAGCTCGCGTCGGCCTCCGCGTCGGCCGGCCGCACCAGGTAGAGCGCCTTGCCATCCGGCGCGAAGGCGAGGCCGCGCGCCCGCTCGTCGAGGCGCTGTACGAGCCGCGCCTCGCCTTCCAGGCCCACGGCGTACAGGTCGGGGAAGCCCGGTGGGTAGAATCCCTCGCCGTCGCCGCGGTAGCGCATGCGTGTCACGCGCAGTGGCAGGCCCTTCTCGGCGCGGTCGTCCTTCGCGTCGCCGCGGGAGAGGTAGTAGAGCTCACCGCCGGCCGGATGCCAGCAGAACTCGCCGACGCCGGCCGCGTGGTCCGTCAGGCGGCGCGGCTCGCCCCCGGCGAGCGGCATGACGTGGAGCTGCGGCGGCTCCTTCGCGGCCCTCACCGACAGGAACGCCAGGTGCCGGCCGTCGGGGCTGAAGCGCGGTGAGCTGTCGCGGTACCCGGAGCGCGTGAACTCCTCGCCGTCGCCCGTCGGGCGCGGCCAACCGTCCTTGGCGGGCCGCCCTGGGCGTGCGCGCTCCGGGAGCCGGAACAGGTGCACGCGGCTGCGGTACCGGGGCGGCTCGTCGTCCTCACCCCGGAGCGCCTCGGTCACGACGGCCGCCGCGAGGCGGCCGTCCGGCGACACCTGCGGGTCGGAGACGAACCTGAGCCCGTAGAGGTCGTCGGCCTTCACGTTGCGAGCCATGCTTCTCCCCTCGAGACGCGGGCGCGCGGGCCCGACGCTCCGTTACCACGTCGCGGGCGGCGGCTCAACGCGCCGGTCCCGCGGACCGCTCCCGGCCTCTCCCGACCGCGTAGAGCAGGATGCCGGCAGCCACGGCGGCGTTGAGCGAGCCGATGCGTCCCGCCATCGGCACGGTGACCAGACCGTCGCAGCGCTCCCTCACCAGGCGGCGCATGCCATCGCCCTCGGAGCCGATCACCAGCGCGGCGTCGCGGTCCCAGTCGAGGTCCTCGGGCCGTTCCGCGCCGTCCGCTGCCGGGGCTGCGCCGTACACCCACACCCCGCGCTCCTTGAGCTCGTCGATCGTCCTGGCGAGGTTCGTTACGACGACGACAGGCAGCAGGCTGGTGGCCCCGGCGGAGGCCTTGACGACGACGGCTGAGAGCGGGGCGCTGCGGCGCGCCTCCATGACCACGCCGTGGGCTCCGAGGGCCTCGGCGCTGCGGACGATCGCGCCGACGTTGCGGGGGTCGGTGAGGTGGTCGAGAAGCACCAACAACAGGCGCTCGCCGCGCTCCTCGGCGAGCGCGAAGGCGTCGACTAGATCGCTCGTCTCGACCTCTGGCAGCTCGGCGGCGACGCCCTGGTGCGACGTCGTGCGCAGCGCCTGGTCGAGCTGGACGCGTGGCACCTCCTCGAGGTCGGCGCCCGCGCGCTGGGCCTCCCGCCTCAGCTCGGCCAGCAGCTTCGGATGGACCCCGCGTGCGACCATCACGCGCTGGGTCTGGCCCTGCCTGAGGGCCTCGAGGACCGCGTTCCGCCCGTAGATCAACACCTCGTGAGTATAAGGACAGCTAGCCGAGACCCAACCGGCCGAGCGCCTGACGAGCGGCGGCCTCGTCGCCCGCGAGCGCGGCCGTGAGCTCGCCCAGCGACCCGAACCGCTTCTGCTCGCGCACGAACGCGTGGAAGTACACCGTCACCTCGCGGCCGTAGAGGTCGCCGTCGAACCCGAAGAGGTTCACCTCGAGGGTCGGCGGCTCGTCCGGGAACATGGGCTTCCGGCCGACGGCAGCCATGCCGCCGTAGGTGGCTTCCGGGAGGGCGACCGTGGCGGCGAACACCCCGGGCGGCAACGCCTTGCGCTCGCCGGTGGCGACGTTGGCCGTCGGGTAGCCGATGGCCCGGCCGCGCTTCTCCCCATGCACGACCTCGCCGGTGGCGCGATAGGGGGCGCCGAGGAGCGCGTTCGCACGCTCGACGTCGCCCTTCTCCAGGTGCTCGCGGACGCGCGAGGACTTGACGACCTCCCCCTGGTGCGTGACGAGCCCGAACGCCTCGAGCCGCCGAGCGATGGGGGAGAGGTCGTTGAGGTTGCCGGCGCGGCCATGGCCGAAGCGGAAGTCCTCGCCCACGACGATCGTGTGGGGGGCCAGGCGCCTGAGCTGGTCGACGAACACGCCCTTGTCGGTGGCCGCGTACTCGCGGCTGAAGGGCAGCATCACGACGGCCGTCGGGTCGAACTCCGCGAGCAGCGCCAGCTTCTCGCGCTCGCTGGAGAGGTAGGTCGCGTGCCCGAACACGACGCGCGCCGGCGGGAAGAAGGTCACGACGACGGACGGGGCCTCGTGCCGCGCGGCGAGGTCGCGCATGCGGCCGAGAAGCTCTCGGTGGCCGCGGTGCACGCCGTCGAAGTTGCCGATCGACAGCATCACGCCCTTGAGGTCGAGGTCCTGGAGGGCGCGCTCGGTTCGCATGCTCAGGGGAGCTCCCCGCGGGAGCCGAGCAGGTGGCAGAGGCCCAGCAGCGTCGAGGCGCTCGTCGTCTCCCGGCCGGCCGCTACCGCCTGCCACACGTCGAGGGCGTCCCGCCACTCCGGCTCGAGGTCCTCGTCGTCGTCTCCTTCGCGGCGCTCCTCGCGTAGGTCGGACGCGGCGAAGAGGTACAGCCGCTCGTCCATGAACCCGGGGGACAGGAAGCAGGAGGTCAAGAGGCGCAGGGAGCCCGCGAGCCCGACCTCCTCGGACAGCTCGCGCCCGGCCGCCTCCTCCGGGGACTCCCCGGGGTCGACGAGGCCGGCCGGCAGCTCCCACGTCGCTGCCCCGATAGCCACGCGGTGTTGGCGCACGCCCAGCACCCGCCTGCCGTCGGCGACGAGGACGGCGACCGAGTCGGCGTGCCGGACGACCTCGTAGCGTCCGTCGAGCTTCTCCAGGGTGACGATGCGCCCGGCGTAGACCACTTCTCGCACGGTTGCCGAGCCTAACAGAACGCCCGGACGCTTCTGCGGCGTCCGGGCGCTGGGTGAGCGGGTGGGGGCGGGGGTCAGTTCTCGTTCAGGTCGGGGTTGTAGCGCAGGAACGCAGGGATGTCGTAGTTGCTGGGGTCGTAGTTGCGGTTCGAGACGGTCGTGCGCAGGTGCGTCGGCCGCAGCACGCGGGTCTGGGGCGCGTGGTCGAAGCCGGCGGCGATGACGGTGACGCGCACCTCGTCGGCCGCGTCCTCGTCGTAGGTCACGCCGAACAGCACGTTGACGTCGTCCACCTCGGTCGCCTCGGAGATCTTCTCCACGATCTCGGTGGCGTCGGCGAGCGTGAGCTCCTCCGAGCCCGTGACGTTGATGAGCAGGTTGCGAGCGCCCTCGACGCCGCGAGCGAGCAAGGGGCTGTGCGTCGCCGAGTTGGCCGCCTCCTCGGCGACCTTCTCGCCGCGTCCGCCCCCGATGCCCATGAGGACGGTGCCCGCGCCCTGCAGCAGGGCCTTCACGTCGGCGAAGTCGACGTTGATCATCCCGGGGACGTTGATGACGTCGGAGATGCCGCGCACGCCGTGGTAGAGGACGCGATCGGCGACGCGGAAGGCGTCGTTGAGCCGCACCTTGCGGTCGAGAGCCGACATCAGGCGCTGGTTCTCGACGACGATCAGGGCGTCGACCTTGTCCTCGAGCCGGCGCAGGCCCTCCTCGGCCTGGCGCATGCGCCGCGGACCCTCGAAGGAGAACGGGGTCGTGACGACGGCGATGGCCAGCGCACCGAGCTCGCGCGCGACCTCGGCGACGATCGGCGCGCTGCCGGTGCCGGTACCGCCGCCCATGCCGGCGGTGATGAACACCAGGTCGGCGCCCCGCAGCGTCTCCGCGATGCGGTCGCGGTCCTCGAGGGCGGCCTTCTCGCCGATCTCAGGGTTCGCGCCGGCGCCCAGGCCCTTGGTCAGGTGGTCGCCCATCTGGATGCGCGAGTCGGCGAGGCTCGTCGCCAGCACCTGGGCGTCCGTGTTGGCGGCGACGAACTCGACGCCCTTGAGGCCCGTCTCGATCATGCGGTTGACCGCGTTGTTGCCGCCGCCACCGAGACCGATCACGCGGATGACCGCGTTCTCACTGAAGCTCATCGCCATGCTCTCACGCTCCCCGACCCTGCCAAGGCAGGCCCTGCTCAGAAGAAGTCCTTGATTACGTTCCTGACCCTATCGAACCACCCACCACCCAGGTTTCCCTCCCTCTTGGGACGCCGCGTGGCCATCGCGATACCAACAGACTGCGCCATGCCGTAGCGCACGAGGCCCACGGCCGTGGCGTGCGCGGGGCTGGCGACCACGTCGGCCAGGCCCGAGACGCCGTGCGGCTTGCCGATGCGCACCGGCAGGCGGAAGCGCTCGTTGGCGACCTGGTCGATGCCAGGCATGAGGGAGGCGCCGCCGGTGATGACGACGTTGCCCGCCAGGAGCTCGAGCGCGCCCATCTTCTGCTCGATGTTGCGCTTGACGAGGTCGAGGATCTCGACCACGCGGGGCTTGATCACCTGGGCCAGCTCGAAGGTGGAGATGGAGGCGGTGTAGTTGGGGTTCGCCACCTCGAGCTCGACGTCGCGGTCGGCCAGCTCCGGCAGCGCCACGCCGTAGCGGCGCTTGACGCGCTCCGCCTCGTCGGACTGGATGCGGAGCAGCTGGCTGATGTCCTGCGTGATGTGGTCGCCACCCACCGGGATGACGGCGGAGTGGGCGAGCGTCCCGCGGCGGAAGACGCCGATGTCGGTCGTCCCGCCGCCGATGTCGATGAGCACGGTCGTCAGCTCCTGCTCGCCCTGGTTGAGCACGGCGAGGCCGGAGGCCAGCGACTGGACCACGAGACCGTCGACCCCGACGCCGGCGTCGACCGCGCAGCGGCGCAGGTTCTGCAGCGGGCCCTGGGCGCCAGCGACGATGTGCACGTCGACCTCGAGCCGGATGCCGGACATGCCGACCGGGTCCTTGATGCCATCGTTGCCGTCCACCACGTACTCCTGCGGGATGACGTGGAGGACCTCCATGTTCTGCTCGAGGGGCACGGCGCGGGCGTTCTCGATCGTGCGGTCGATGTCCTGACGCGTGACCTCTTGGCCGCGGCGGATGGCTGCCATCCCGTGGCTGGTGAAGGCCTTCAGGTGGCTGCCGGCGACGCCCACCCAAGCGGACCTCACCTCGACGCCCGCCATGCGCTGCGCGTCGGCGACCGACTGCTTGACGGCGACGATCGTGCGCTCGAGGTTGACCACCACGCCCTTGCGCAAGCCGTCGGAGGGCACCGTCCCCTCGCCGATGATGTCGAGGACGCCGTCCTTGGCCACCTCGCCGATGACCGTGCAGATCTTGGTGGT
>JBIQIQ010000089.1:0-9866 GCA_044507975.1 Deinococcaceae bacterium | reverse complement strand
CTAGATGAGCGCGATCGAGGACATCGGCACGAGGTACCTGAGCAGGGAGTGGGAGAGCGCCGCTCAGACCTTCGCGGTGGTGAGCCCGGCCACCGGCGAGGTCGTGGCGCGGGTCGCCGACTGCGGCGCGGACGAGGCCAGGCGCGCGGCGGACATCGCCTCCGAGGCGTTCGGCGCGTGGCGCCAGACGAACGCCTTCGAGCGCTCCGCGCTGCTCGAGAGGTGGGCCGCCCTGATGCTCGAGCGTCAGGAGGAGCTCGCGCAGGCGATGACGTCCGAGATGGGCAAGCCGATCAAGGAGTCGCGCGGCGAGGTCGCGTACGCCGCGGGGTTCGTGAAGTGGTACGCCGAGGAGGCCAAGCGCGTCGTCGGCGAGACGGTGCAGAGCCAGTTCGATTCCAAGCGTCTGTTCGCCCTGAAGCAGCCTGTCGGGCCGGTGTACGCGGTCACGCCGTGGAACTTCCCGCTGGCCATGGTCACGCGCAAGGCGGCGCCGGCTCTCGCGGCCGGCTGCACGTTCGTTCTCAAGCCGGCGGAGCAGAGCCCGTTGTCGGCGCTGCTGGCGGCCGACCTGTGGCGCGAGGCCGGCGGCCCGGAAGGCACGCTGCAGGTGCTGCCCACCAAGGACCCTGTGCCGGTGTCGAGCGTCCTGATGTCCGACCCGCGGATCCGCAAGATCACGTTCACGGGCTCGACCGAGGTAGGGCGCATCCTTTACCGGCAGGCGGCCGACACGATCAAGCGCATCTCGCTCGAGCTCGGCGGGCACGCGCCCCTCATCGTGTTCGACGACGCCGACCTCGACGTGGCGGTGAGGCAGACGATCCTCTGCAAGTACCGCAACGGCGGCCAGACGTGCGTGTGCACCAACCGCGTCTACGTGCAGCGCGGCGTGCTGGACGAGTTCACGCGCCGCTTCGCGGCCGCCAGCGAGCGGCTGGTGGTGGGCGACCCGCTGAGCGACGACACCGACATCGGCCCGCTCGTGGACGCCCAGGGCCTCGCCAAGGTGCAGGCTCACCTGGAGGACGCGATCGCCAAGGGCGCGCACGTGGTGACGGGTGGCGAGAGCCTGGAGGGCCTCTACTTCCAGCCCACCGTGCTCGAGGGCGTCACGCCGGACATGCTGATGATGCAGGAGGAGACGTTCGGCCCGGTCGCGCCGGTCATCGCCTTCGGCGAGGAGGCCGAGGCGGTCCGCCTCGCCAACGACTCGCCCTACGGTCTGGCGGCGTACCTGTTCACGAACGACGTCTCCCGCGCGTTCCGCGTCGCCGAGGCTCTCGACTACGGCATCGTCGGCCTCAACGACGGCGTCCCGTCCACCCCTCAGGCCCCCTTCGGCGGGGTCAAGCAGTCGGGCATCGGCCGCGAGGGCGGGCATTGGGGCATCGAGGAGTACCTCGAGGTCAAGTACCTCTCGCTCGGGCTGCGCTAGCCTTCAGGCCTCGATCTGGCGCAGGAGCCCCTCGCAGGCCTGCTGGCACTCGCGGCAGGCCGAGGCGCACACGCGGCAGTGCTCCATGTGGCCGGCGTGTTCCTCGCACTCGTCGGCGCACGCGCGGCACGCCTCTATGCAAGCGCCCAACTGCGCCGCTAGCACGCCCTTCTCGCGCTCGGTGAGCCGCGTGGCGACCGCGCCTGTGGCCGCGCACACGTCGGCGCACGTCAGGTTCAGGGCGATGCAGCGCCTGAGCATCTCGAGGTCGTCCTCCGCCAGGCAGGCGTCGGCGCAGGCCGTGCACGCCTGGGCGCAGGCGTAGGCGGCCGAGATGCAGTCTGTCAGCGTCTGAAGGCCGTGCTCGTCGGCTTCCGGCACGCCCTCGGCCGTATGCGGATGGGTCGCGAGCATCTCGCGGACGTGCATGGGGCCTCCCCGCGCGCCGCCGCGGCGCCCCGCTACCGGCGTCGTCCGGTCGCGGCCTGCCGCCGGCGCATGTACGGAGCATGCGGAGCAGCCGTTAGGTGGCGGTGAGAGCACGCCGGCCGTGCCACGAAACTGTCACCTGGCACTGTCACTCCTGTCATGTGGCGCTCCTACCCTGCGCGTGATGTTCGAGCCTGGGAGGTTCGCGATGGACCAGTGGAGGCTGTGCACGCGCTGCGGGCTCGGCCCGGGTCGAGCCCGCGAGGACGAGCCGGACAACTACCTCTGCGACGAGTGCGACCGCCGCATCGATCTCATGGGCGAGGCCGCCGCGGACCTCAGCCATATCCTGATGCGCTGGCGCCGCGAGCAGGAGTGGCGCGGCATCGACCCCGAGGTGTTGCTCGAGGCCGTGGGGCTCTCGTTCGCGCTGTTCGAGGGGCGGGTGCTCGCGGGCGCCGGACCGTCCTACACCCCCCAACTGCTGCACGCCGAGTACGCCGGCGACGCGCTCGAGCTCACCCTCGCGAAGAGCCCGACCTCGGTCTGGCGCGAGAGTTTCGGCGCTTGGGACTCGCCCCACGACCGGGTCCCTTTCCTCGTCGTCACCGAGGCCGACGTCGGCCCGGCCGACGTGACGCTCCATTACTGGGACAAGCGCGAGAAGGCGGCGTGCACGCTGGGCTTCTGGAGCGGCGAGGATCAGGTGCTGGAGGACTTCGCGCTCGCGACCGAGGCGCGCGCCTGGGGCGTGCCGTGGAGCGTCGTGCAGGTTGGCGGGCTCAAGGAGGAGTCGTCGCAAGCCGTGGAGGACCTTCGCGCCATCGCGGGGAGCCTCGGCTTCTTCCCCGCCACCGGCAGCCGCGATGCCGCCGAGGGCACAGCTGCCGTCGAGCTGGCAGGCGACGTCTCGGGGGACGCGCGCGAGCAGCTGCTCGACGCGATCGCTCGGTCGTTGGCTTGTGACCCGCGGGCGGTGTCGATCCGGGAGGGGACGTTGGCGGGGAGTTAGCGGGCGGCCGGCGCTCGCCCTACGCCCCCAAGTACACGCGCCTGACGGCCTCGTCCTCCCGCAGCTCGGTGGCCGGACCGTGCAAGGCGACTCGGCCGTTCTCGAGCACGTAGGCCCGGTGCGCGACCGCCAGCGCCAGCACGGCGTTCTGCTCGACGAGCAGGATGCTCATGCCCTCCTCGTTGAGCTGCGCCAACGCCTGGGCCACCTCACGCGCCAGGAGCGGCGAGAGGCCCAGCGTGGGCTCGTCGAGGAGCAGCACCTGGGGCCGCGACATCAGCGCCCTGCCGATCGCGAGCATCTGCTGCTCTCCCCCGGACAGGCTCCCGGCCGCTTGGCCCTGGCGCTCCCGCAGGCGCGGGAAGAGCTCGTAGACGCGCGCCAGAACGGCCGGGCTCGGGCTCGCCCCCGCCCCGGCGCCGAGTTCGAGGTTCTCGAGCACGCTCATCCGAGGGAAGACCTCGCGGCCCTCCGGGCAGTGCGCGAGGCCCGATCGCACCCGCGCGGCAGGGCTCGAGCCCGCCAGGTCGCGACCGAGGAGCCGGATCGTGCCGCCGCGTAACGGCACCAGCCCCGATACGGCCCGGAGCGCGGTGGTCTTCCCTGCCCCGTTGGCCCCGACCAGGGCGACGATCTCGCCTCGCCCGACGCTCAGGTCGAGGCCGTCCAGGGCCCGCACCCGTCCGTACGCGACGCTCACGCCCTCGAAGGTCAGGACCGGCTCGTCCGCGGCGGGGCGCGTGCGCGGCGCTTCGACGTCGTCGCCGGCCCCGAGGTACGCCTCGATCACGGCTGGGTCGCTCGTGACCGGACCCGGCAGTCCCTCGGCCAGCTTGACGCCGTGGTCCATTACGACGAGGCGGTCGCAGCCCCTGGCCATCGTCTGCATGTGGTGGTCGATGACCAGCACGGTCGTGCCGGCGTCGCGGATGGCGTGGACGAGCGCCATCGTCTGGGCGGACTCGGACTCGTTCATGCCGGCGAACGGCTCGTCGAGCATCAGGAGGCGCGGCCTCGCGGCCAGCGCCAAGGCGACCTCGAGCACCCGCTGCTCGCCGTAGGCGAGCGAGCCGGCCAGGGCGTCCTGCCTCGCCGTGAGGCCCACGGTGGCCAGGACGCCGTCGACGTGCGCGTCGAGCCGCGCCGCCTCCGTACCCGTGGCGCCGAAGAGCGCCCTCAGCGGCCCTCCCCCCTCCTCGAGGTGGCTCGCGACCCGCACGTTGTCACGCACGCTGAGGCCCGCGAACACGCGGGTGTGCTGGAAGGTGCGCACCAGGCCGCGCCGCGCCAGGGCGTGCGGCGGCATGCCGGTGACGTCCTCGCCGCGGAACTCCACTCGGCCCGATGAGGGCTTGAGGAAGCCCGTGACGACGTTGAACGTCGTGGTCTTGCCCGCGCCGTTGGGCCCCACGAGGCCGAGGACCTCGCCCTCCTCGACGTGGAAGGAGAGCTCGGAGACGGCAGCGAACCCGCCGAAGTGCCGGCTGAGGCGCTTGACGCGCAGCAGCTCGCCGGGCACGCCCGCCTGCGGGGCCGGCCGCGGCTCGTCGCTCATGGCCGTCTCCTGCCCAACGCCGCCAGGAGCCTCTTCGCCCCGCCGACGAGGCCGTCGGGCAGCGCGACGATGACCACGATCAGCAGCAGCCCGTAGATGACCTGCGCGAGGGCCGGCGCCAGGTCGCGCAGGCCGTTGCCGAGCAGGGTGAGGAACGTAGGGCCGACGATGGGCCCGAGGAACGTGCCCGCGCCGCCCACGAGGTTCATGACGAAGAGGTCGAAGGAGTGGACGAAGGTGAACGAGTCGGGGCTGATGAACGCCGTGTAGTGCGCGTACAGCGAGCCCGCCAGGCCGGCGATCGCGGCCGCCACGACGAAGGCCGTGAGCTTGACGCGGTAGGTGGGGATGCCGACGCTCTCGGCGAGGTTCTCGTCGCCCTTGATCGCCGCCAGCGACCGGCCGAAGCGCGAGCGGCCCAGGCGCCAGCGTACGAGCAGCACCAGCAGGGCGCAGGCCAGGGCGAGGTAGTAGAAGCCCGTCTTGAACACGATGCTGCGGAAGGTGTGCTGCCAGCCGAAGAGCTCGAGCCTCACGAAGGGGATGCCGGGGAGGCCCATGGGTCCGCGCGTGAGGTCGACGAGGTTGGTCATCAGGATCGTCGCGATGATCCCGACGATGAACGTCACGACCGAGAAGTAGTGCCCCCGCAGGCGCAGCGCCGGCACCCCCACGATCAGGCCCGCTACGGCCGCCGCCACGACCGCCGCCAGCAGACCCGCGGGGAACGCCCAGCCGCCCTTCACCAGCAGCGCCGACGCGTAGGCGCCCACCCCCATGAACGCCGCGTGGCCCAGCGAGATCAGGCCGGCGCCGCCTACCAGGATGTCCAGGCTGACGACGAGGATCACGTTGATCGCGATCATCACCAGCATGTGCTGCGCGGCCAGGCCGGTGAACAGGTGCGGGGCGGCCAGCGCGGCCGCCAGGCCGAGTGCGAGGAAGGCGAGGCGCCAGGGCTGCGGCGCCCTCACAGCTTCGCCTCCTGGGCCCCGAACAGGCCGCGCGGGCGAACCAGCAGGACGGCGATCATCAGCACGAAGGCGGTGAGCTCGGCGTACTGCGTGCTGAGCAGGCCGCCGGTGAGGTTCTCGGCCAGGCCGACGATGAGCGCTCCGACGATCGCGCCCGGCACGCTGCCCATGCCGCCGAAGATGACGATGGCGAACGCCTTGATCACCACGATGGCGGCGATGCTGGGGTCGAAGGCGTTCACGGCCGAGGCGAGCGTGCCCGCCGCTCCCGCCAGCGCGCCGGCGAGCGCGAAGGCCGCGACCTCGACGCGGAACGGGTCGAGGCCGATGACCAGCGCCCCCTTGCGGTTCTGCGACACGGCGCGCAGGGCCTTGCCGACCGGCGTGCGCCGCAGGAAGAGGTAGACGAGGGCCACCAGCACGACCATCGAGCCCGCGAGGAACGCCTGGTAGCCGGTCCAGGTGGCGCCCCCGAGGGCCATGCGCACGCCCGGGAACGGGTTGCGCACGAGGCGGAAGTCGGCTCCGAAGGCGAGCAGCGCGAGGTTCTGCAGGATCAGCAGTAGGCCGAGGGCGGCGATGAAGGTGGTCGCGCCGGAGAAGCGCCGCAGCGGTCGGTAGACCGCGACGTAGTTCGTCACCGCCAGCAGGCTGGCGACGAGCATGGCGAGCGGCAGGGCGAGGAAGAAGCTGAGCCCGAAGGCGCTCGTGGCGAAGAACGCGACGTAGGCGCCGATCATGTAGAGGGCGCCCTGCGCGAAGTCGGCGATGTCGAGGACGCCCAGTACCAGCGTCAGCCCCAGGGCGACCAGCGCGTAGAGGCTGCTCGAGTGCAGGGCGTTGAGGACGAGCTGCAGGACGGTGTCCACGGGGCGGTAGGGTCCGGGTCAGTTCCTGCGGGCCAGGACGCCGCTCTCGGCGAGGTCGTTCCAGACGTCCTGGCGGGTGAAGAGCCCGCCCGACATCTCGAAGCGGTCGATGAACCTCACGCCCTCGAACGCCACGCCGTGCAGGTTGACGCCGTAGAGGGTGCCGCGCACGTACGCGACCGTGACGCCGTCGCGCTCGAACGCCTCGGCGTCCTCGACCAGCTTGGCGACGCGCTGGTAGCGGCCCTTGGCGCCTTCGACCATCGCGTCGAGGTCGGTGAACCGCGCCGGCCCCGGGAACACCATGGCGAAGCTCGGGGCGAGGCTCTCCTTGGCCTCGTCCAGGGCCCTGCGCTCGAGCGCCTCGAGCAGGGTCACGGCCGCGCGCGCCGCTGCCGGCGCGCTCTCGTTGGCGCTGAGCCACTCGAGCGGCTTCCTGCCCGCGGCGGTGCGGAGCCCCGCCGGCCTGCCGTCCTCCATGCGCCTACTTCCTTCCACGCCCCGCTGCGGAGCCGGCAGCGACCGGCGCTAGGCGTGGGGCGCCCGCGGATGGGCGCCCCACGCTGCTCGAGCTATCGGTGCCGGCGAGGGCCTTGGCTCACCCGCACAAGGTGGCCCGGTCGAGGACCGCCGGGTCGGACTCCGCGTAGTCGCGGTCGGCCACCAGCAGGCGGCCCTGCTCGTTGAACGCCGCGACCCCGACGCCGATGTCGGCCTGACCGCACTGGAGGAACCCGTAATCGCCGTACGGCATCGAGAACGGCTCGCCCGAGAGGACCTCGGCCATGACGGCAGCGGGGTCGGTGCTGCCCGCGCGCTCCATCGCCTGCGCGAGGAGCATGACCGTGCCCCAGCCCAGGCCGTGGTTGCGGCTGGCCCGCACGCCCAGGCGCTCCTCGGCGGCGTCGCTCAGCTCGGTGGAGCCGGCCTCCGTGCCTTCGCGGGCGAAGGTGCGCTGCTCGCCGCGGAAGTCGTAGTACCAGGGCGAGTAGGTGTTCATCGCGAGCTGGCCGACCGCCTCCTGCACCGAGGCGTCCGCCATCAGGTCGGAACCGTAGATCGGCTGGGTCAGGCCCAGCTCGTCGTGCTGCAGCACGATGCCGATCATCTCCTGGGCCAGCCCGATCGCGAGGATGGCGTCGGCGCCGGAGTCACGGGCGCGGGTGAGGAGCGTGCGGTAGTCGGCGTGCGCGAACGGGAAGTACTCGGGCTCGGCGACGAACGAGCCCCCGAGGGACTCGGCGACCTCGCGGAACGACTGCACCATGCTGCGACCGAAGTCGGTGTTCTGACCCATGGCGAAGAAGGTCGTGTGGCCGTTCTCGAGCACCGCGTACTTGGCGAGCGGGGCCATCTCGAGGAGCGAGTTCGGGCCGATGCGAGCGGACAGCTCGGCGCCGGACTCCTGCCTGGCGGTGGTGGTGAGCTCGTCGGCGTACGCGAACGGGATCTGGGGGACCCCGAGCGCGGCGAACACCGGCATCTGCGACAGGGCCGCCGAGCTGCAGAAGCTGCCGCCGGCGAACTGGGCGCCGGCCACGATGAGGCGGTTGGCGGCCTCGACGCCCGCCTGCGGGTTGCACTGGTCGTCCTCGAAGATGACGCGGACGTCGACCGTCTCGCCACCGACCTGGATGCCGCCGGCGTCGTTGATCACCTGGGCCGCCAGCTCCGCGCCGACCTGCGCTTCCGTGCCCTCTTTGGCCGCGCCACCCGTGAGCGGGAGGCTGAAGCCGATCGTCACGGTGCTCTGCGCCCAGCCGACGCCGACGAGCCCCGCGAGCAGCAGGGCGGCCACGCGCCGCAGGCCGGCGCGACGCGCCGTTGCCATGCCGTTCGATCCACTGCCGGATGTCACGATGACTCCTCCTCCTGCGGCGCTCGCGCCCCGCCTCTGGACAGGGCACGAGGCCCTTCTGTGAGCTTGGTTTCACTCTAGCGCCGCGTTTGACGGACCGTCAACACGACAACATAATGT
Source organism: Deinococcaceae bacterium (assembly GCA_044507975.1). Lineage (GTDB taxonomy): Bacteria > Deinococcota > Deinococci > Deinococcales > Trueperaceae > DASRWD01. Next base: position 1,611 of record JBIQIQ010000089.1, on the reverse strand, counting down.
CCGTATGAATCCGGCCAGGGCTGGGGCATCGTGGTGAACCTCGACCGCGCGAGCCCGGTGCCCTTCTACCATCAGCTCAAGTCGATCCTGCTCGAGCAGATCCGCACGCTCGACGGGGGCGCCGAGCCGGTGCTCCTGCCGACCGAGCGGGAGCTGCAGGAGCGGTACGGGGTGTCGCGCTCGGTCGTGAGGCAGGCGGTCCAGGAGCTCGTCGCGGAGGGCTACGTCGTCCGCGAGCAGGGCAGGGGGACCTTCGCCCTCCCCAAGCGCGTGCGCCACAACCCGCAGCCAGACAAGGCGCGCAGTCACGGGCTGTCCGGCTACCTGAAGGTGCACGGCCTGCGATCGAGCACCCAGCTCCTCTCGCGGCGGCTCGGCCCTCCCGACCCGCAGGCCGCGGCCGCGCTCGAGCTCGAGCCGGACGCCGCGGTGCTGCGCTTCGAGCGCCTGCGCCTGGCGGCCGACGTGCCCATCGGCCTGCAGACGGTCACGCTGCCGGCCGACCTCGCCGCCGGCGTGCACGGGGGGCTGGCGGACGAGGACCTCCTGTACGGCGAGGCCTCGATGGACTACCTGGGGAGCCGGCTCGGGCTCGAGGTCGGCACCAGCGCGAGGACGATCGCCGCCACCTTGCTCGACGAGCACCACGCCGAGGTGCTGCGGGGCGAGCCCGGCGAGCCGGCCCTGCGCGTGCGACGCACGGTGAGGAGCAAGTCTGGCCGCCCGGTCGAGTACTTCGACGCCGTCTACCGCGGCGACCTGTTCGAGTACTCGCTGGAGTTCGAGCACGCGTGATGAGCGCGCCTGCGCGGTTCCCCGAAGCGGCTGCCGGCATGCGGCCCCCCTGGCTGCCGGAGCGCGTGGAGCTCGTCGAGGTCGGCCTGCGCGACGGCCTGCAGGGCCAGCGCCGGACGCTCACCACGCAGCAGAAGGTCGAGCTCTTGGGCGGCCTGCTGAGCGCCGGCCTGACGCGCATCCAGGTCGCGTCGTTCGTGCACCCCGGCAAGGTGCCGCAGATGGCCGACGCCGAGGCGCTCGCCGCACGTCTGCCCGACCGGCCCGGGGTCGTCTACTCGGGGCTGGCCCTGAACCGCAAGGGCGTCGAGCGAGCGGCGGCCGCGGGGCTGAGCCACGTGGACGCGTCGCTCTCGGCCAGCGAGGAGCACTCGCGGCGCAACGCGGGCATGGGCCTCGGCGAGGCGGAGGAGCGCCTGATGGAGACGATCGCGCTGGCGCGCCGGCTGGGCTTGAGCGTCAGGGGCGGCGTGCAGTGCGCGTTCGGCTGCGGGATGGACGAGGTCCCGGTCGAGCGCGCGGTGCGCCTGGCCGCGCGCATCGCCGAGGCGGGGGTGGAGGAGATCGCGCTCGCCGACTCGGCGGGCTTGGCCGACCCGGTGGCAGTGGAGCGGCTGGTCGGCGCCGTCATGGAGGCCGCCCCAGGCGTGCCGCTGGTGCTGCACCTGCACGACACGCGGGGCCTCGGGATCGCGAACCTCATGGCCGGCCTGCGCGCCAGCGTGAGGCGCTTCGACACGGCGTTCGGCGGCCTGGGCGGCTGTCCGTTCATCCCCGGGGCCGCAGGGAACGTGGCGACGGAGGACGTAGTGAGCC
>JBIQIQ010000088.1:3424-9976 GCA_044507975.1 Deinococcaceae bacterium | reverse complement strand
CTCGCTGATGTGCGAGAGGTCGATCATGATCCTCAGCTCGTTGCAGCGCCTCACGAGGCGGACGCCGTGCGCGGTCAGCCCCGGAGCCAGGTCGGGGGATGACGGGAAGGCGAACGGCACGCCGAAGCCGAACGCGTTGGCGCGGCTCCACACGATCCCCAGGCTGCGCAGTCCGGCGGCGTGGTAGACGTCCAGCGCCGCCAGGTCCACGTCGATCGCCTCGGCACCCTCGAAGTGGAGGATCGCTGCGAGCGCCTCCTCCGCCATAGCGCGCTCGATCTCCTCTGCGGTGCGCACGAGGCGTATGCGGCGCTCGGGGTCGGCGTCCCAGCGAAGCAGCTGCGCGACCATGGCGTTCGTCGAGGAGACCGCTTCGGCCCGGTCGATGACCGGCGGGACCGGTCTGGCCGTGGTGCCGTCGCGTCGCGCGAACGAGGTGGGCAGCCCGGGCACGGCCCGCGGCGGCGGGAAGACGGCGAAGAACGCGCCGGCGAGACCGCCCTCGCGCGCGCGCTCGAGGTCGATGTGACCGGTGTCCTGTCGCGCGAAGAAGTCCCGGGAGGGGTCTCCGAGGTGAAGGAGCAGCGTGTCGTTGTGGCCGTCGATGACGGGGATCATGGCGAGAGGCTAACCCGTGAGCGCCTCAGTCTCGCGGGTCGAAAGCGTCGCGCAGCCCGTCGCCCAGGAGGTTGAAGGCGAGCACGGTCAGCGAGATCGCCGCGCCAGGGTAGAGCAGCAGCCAGGCCGAGTCCGGCAGGAACCGCCGCCCCCGGGAGAGCATCTCGCCCCAATCCGAGGTCGGGGGCTGCACGCCGAGCCCGAGGAACGAGAGGCCGGCCATGCTGAGGATCGCGAAGCCGATGCCCAGCGTCGCCTGCACCGTCAGCGGGCCGATCGTCGACGGGAGCACGTGCCTGAGCATCAGGCGCGGGTCGTTCGCTCCCAGGGAGCGGGCGGCGTGCACGAACTCCTCTTCGCGCGCCGCGATCACCACGCTGCGCGCCAGCCTGGCGTAGCTCGGCACCGAGACGACCGAGACGGCGATCACCGCGTTCACGAGCCCGGGTCCCAGCGTGCCCACGACGGCGAGCGCCAGCAACAGGGAGGGGAAGGCGAGCAGCACGTCCATCACGCGCATCAGGACGTCGTCGAGCCACCCGCGGTAGAAGCCTGCCACGAGGCCGATGGCGGTGCCGACGATCAGCCCCGAGACGACCGGCACCAACCCCGTCAGCAGGCTGATGCGGGCCCCGAAGAGGACGCGGCTGAGGATGTCGCGGCCGAACTCGTCGGTCCCGAACCAGTGCGCGGCCGACGGCGCCCGCAGCCGGGCCCTGAGGTCCTGCGCGTCGGGAGCGTAGGGCGCCAGGACCGGCGCCAGGGCCGCGACCGCGACGAGCAGCGCGACGAGCGCCAGCCCGACGACCGCGCCGCGGTTGCGCCGGAAGCGCCGCGTGGCAGGGGCGGACGCGAGCCGGCGCAGCGCCGACGGCCGCGCGCTGCGCGTCGCGGCCGAGGCTTCAGCCATAGCGGACCTTCGGGTTCAGCACGGCGTAGGAGAGGTCCACGAGCAGGTTGACGACGATGAACACGACCGCCACCAGCAGCACCGAGCCTTGGACCAGGGGGAGGTCGCGGCTGCGGATCGCGTCGACGAGCAGCCGGCCGACGCCGGGCCAGGCGAACACGGTCTCGGTCAGGACCGCTCCTCCGAGCAGCCCACCGAACTGCAGGCCGACCACGGTCACCACGGGCAGCAGGGCGTTCTTGAGCGCGTGCTTCATGCGCACCCGCCCCTCCCGCAAGCCCTTGGCCCTGGCGGTCCGTACGTAGTCCTGCCGCAGCGCCTCGATGAGCGAGGCGCGCGTCACGCGGGCGATGAACGCCGCCGAGGAGAACCCGACCGCCGCCGCCGGCATGATCAGGTGCCGCCAGCCGCCGAAGCCGGAGGCCGGTAGCCAGCCAAGCTGGAGCGCGAAGACGAGCATGAGCACCAGGCCAGACCAGAAGACCGGTACCGACACCCCGAGGAGCGCGACGACGATCGCCACGCTGTCGACCCAGGTGCCCTTGTAGACGGCCGCGAGCACCCCGAAGAGACCTCCGACGACGACGGCGATCCCCATGGCCACGCCGGCTAGCGCCAGGGTGGCGGGGAAGCGTGACAGCACCTCGGAGGTCACGCTCTGGGAGCTGCGCAGCGAGGTGCCGAGGTCGAGTCGCACCACGTCGCCCAGGTAGGAGACGAACTGTTCCGGGAAGCTGCGGTCGAGGCCGTAGGCGCGCCTGAGCTCCTCGACCTGGGCGGCGCTGATGCCCTGCGCGCCCTCCCCGAGGAGCGCGAGGACCGGGTCGCCGGGCGCGAGCCACAACATGCTGAAGACGAGGAAGACCACGCCGAACAGCACTGGCACGAGCCCGAGGAGACGTTTGGCGACGAACGCGAGCATGTCTCTCCGAAGTATCGGGCACGCCGGCCGCGCAGTGGCGCGCGGCCGGCGTCTTGGTCGATGTCCCGACGCGCCGCGGCTAGCTCGGCAGGCCGGTGCGGGTGATCATCGTCACTCCTGCAGGGTCGCCTCCCGCAGGTCGAGGTTGATCCACGAGAACCGCACGACCTCGCCCTGCAGCGCGGGGCGCTTGGCCGACGTCGACAGCGGGTAGTAGAGCGTGACCATCGGCACGTCGGCGAGCGCGCGCTCCTGGACCATGCGGTAGAGCTCCGCGCGCTGGGCGTCGTCGGGGGTGGCGCGGGCGGCCTCGAGCGCGTCGTCGACCTCCGGCACGCTGTAGCGAGCCACGTTGTTCGTCGGGATCTCGGAGGAGTGGAAGAACGCGTAGAGCGTGTAGTCGGCGTCGAGCGTGACGGTGCCCCAGGACGTGGCGTACATCTCTACCTGGTCCTGGGCGGTGGTCTCGGCGTAGGCGGCGTACTCCTGCACGCGCACGTCGAGGTCCACCCCGACGTCGGCGAGCATCGCCTGAAGCACCTGCGCCACGGCCTCGAGGTCGGGGTTCTGGTAGACGTCGAGCGTCAGCGACAGGCCCTCCGCGCCGGCCTCGGACAGGAGCTGGGCCGCGCGGTCGGGGTCGTAGGGGTAGGGCTCCTCGAGGTCGGAGGCAGCGAAGCGCACCGTCGGAGGGATGGGCGCCACGCCGACCTCGGCCAGGCCGCCCAGGAACTCCTCGACGATCAGCTGCTTGTCGATGGCGTGGGCGATCGCCTGCCGAACCCGGACGTCCTGGAGCTTCGGGTGCGCCGTGTTGAAGCCGACGTGCACGCTGCCCCAGCCGAGGAAGGCGTTCGTCTCGAGCCCGGCGTCGTTCTCGAGCTGCCGGTAGTTGTCGGCCGGGATGTTGAACAGGACGTCGATGCCGCCGCTGCGCAGCTCGACGACCTGGGTGCTCACCTCGGGGATCACGCGGAAGACGACCCGCTCGATCTCGGGAGCGCCGCCCCAGTACCCCTCGTTGGCGGTCAGCACGACCGTGTCGCCCTGGGTCCAGGAATCGAAGACGTAGGGACCGGAGCCGACTGGTTGGCGCGCGAGGTCGTCGCCGTGCGCCACGGGCACGATCGCCGTCACCGGGTGCGCGAGGTGCGCCAGGAGCGGGGCGAACGGCTCGGCCGTGACGATGTCGACGGTGCTGCCGTCGACCACCTCTACCGACCCGATGGCGGACACCACGAAGCGGCCCGGCGCGGCGGTGGCGGGGTCGAGCAGCCGCTCGAGCGAGGCCTTTACCGCCTCGGCGTCCAGGGGCGTGCCGTCGGTGAACGTGACGCCCTCCTGCAGGGTGACGCGCAGCCGATCGGGATCGACGTACTCCCAGCCGGCGGCGAGGAGGCCCTCGACGTCTCCCTCGGGCGTGACGCGGAACAGGGTCTCGTAGACGTGGGTGGTGACGCCGAACGCGAAGCCGTTGAACGTCTTCTGCGGGTCGAGGGTCGGAGGGTTGGACGTCGTCGCCGTGGTCAGCGTCTGGGCGGCGGCCAGGGGCAGCGACAGGAGCAGTAGCAGCAAGAGCGTTCGTCTCATGGATCCTCCCGGGTTTCCGGCTGGGCCGGTGGCGCGGCCCCTGCGGGACCGCCGTTGCCGATGCTAAGCCTGATGCGCGCCGGGCCTAGGTGCGCTAGGATGCCGCGCGAGTAGTCCGAGAGGTGGTGAGCGCATATGAGCAGAGAACCCTTCGCCATCGCCAGCATCGTCGCGCCTCACCGCCCCGGCCACCCTTAGCCATTCGCAGCTGAGCAGCCTCCAGGCGGCGCGCGCAGACGACCGACGCACGTCCCTACCGCCGATGGAGGCGAGACTTGCCACGTTACGAAGACGACGACGGCGCCGCGTTCGGCGTACGTACGAAGGCGAGGCGCGCGGGCGCCTCGAGGACCGCCAAGCGCGCGCGCAAGCCCGTGAAGCGCGCGACAGTCAGCGACATCGTGTGGAGCGAGGACGCGGCCCGCCCCACCACGAACACCGAGTTCTCCGACCCGGATATGCAGCGCCTGTACGACAGGGGCTACTTCGACACGCTCGTGGGACAGCTACGCGGCGGCAAGGAGGCGACGGTGTTCGTCGTCAGGAAGGACGCCCGGAGCCTAGTCGCGAAGCTCTACACCGACCTCGCCCTGCGCTCGTTCCAGAACGACGCGGAGTACTGGGCCGGGTTCTTCATCGGTGACGCCCGCACCGAGAAGGCGATGCGCAAGGGCACGAGGGCCGGCCACCGCGCGAAGCAGGCCATCTGGTCGTTCCGCGAGTACCAGATGCTGTGGCGGCTGCACGGCGCCGGCCTCCCGGTGCCTCGGCCCGCCGTCGGGCCGAACGTCAGCGACCTGGGCGAGTCCGGCAGCGTCGTCCTGATGGAGCTCATCGGCGATGGTGATCGACCGGCGCCGCGCCTCTCCGACGTGCGGCTCTCGCCGGAAGAGGCACGGGACGCCTGGCGGCAGTCGGTCGCGATCTACCTGCGGCTGGCCGAGCTGGGTCTCGTGCACGGCGACCTGTCGACCTACAACCTCCTGTGGCACGAGGGCAGGGTGTGGCTGATCGACGTGCCACAGACGCTCGAGATCGCAGCCGCGCGCGGCTCGCTGAAGCTCCTGGGGCGCGACCTGGACTCGCTGTTTACCTCGTTCCGGCGCCTGGGTCTCCACGCCGAGACCGCGGACGTCCTGCGCACCGCGATGGGCATGGCCCGCGCCCACCGCGGAATGTGACCAGGCTTGCTTTCCTCTGAGCGGACCACCGCGATGATTGCGTCCGTGACAAGGGAGGCGAGGACGGTCGACGAGCAGCGCGGGCTCGACGGCGGCGAAGCCACGGGCGATCTCGCCGAGCTGGCGGCGCTCCTCGATGGGGCAGTGGCCCTCATCGAACTCGACGACGCGCACGGCGCCAAGGCGCAGATCGTGCAGGCGCTCGACGAGATCGAGGCGATCTGCGGGCAGGTGCCGGCTCCGAGCGGCCTGCGCCTCTCGGAGCGCCTCGCCAGGCTCGAGCCCGGCGGGGTCTCGGAGCAGGCCGGCAGGCTGATCGCCGAGACCCTGAGGCTCGGCTTGCGGAGCTCCATGCTGTCGAACGACGTCGAGTCCGCGCTGCCGTTCGGACGGGCGGCGCTGTCGTTCGCCGACGGCCTGGGGCTCCCGTTGCTGGCGGCGCAGGCCCACAACGACCTCGCCTCTGTCTACGGCGTCCGGGACTTCCACGAGCGCGCCATCCATCACCTGCGGGCGGGCATCGAGGTCCTGGAGGGCGCGGACGCCAAGGTCCAGCCAGCGCTCGTCAACAACCTCGGGAACGTCTACATGTCGACGGGCAGGGTCGAGGAGGCCCTCGCCTGCTTCGACAGGGCGGCCGCGGGCGCGCTCGAGGACGGCGACGACCTGCGCCAGGCGATCGCGCTGTCGAACCGCGGTCGCGCGCTCGTGACCTTGCGCCGCCACGAAGACGCGATCGCGGCGCTGCGGGAGTCGTTCGAGTTGTTCGCCTCGCTGGGCCGGCGGGCCTACGTCGCCGCGGCCCAGGCCAAGCTAGGCACCGCGTACGCCTCGGCCGGTGACGTCGCTCGCGCGATGGAGTGGTTCGACGCCGCGGACCGTGAGATCCAGGACCCCAGCCTCGCCTTCCGAGGCGAGGTCGTGGAGGCGAGAGGGCTGGCGCTCCTCGAGGCGGACCAGCCGGAGCAAGCGCTAGCCGACCTCGAGCGCGCCGAGCGCCTGCACCGGGACGCTGGCGCCACGGCGGCTGCCACGGCGCTGCTGCGCGAGCAGGCGCGGGCCCTGGCGCGGCTCGACAGGCATGGCGAGGCATACGAGCGGCTGGCGCGCTACATCGACGAGAGCGCGGCGCAGCAGAACGAGAGGGGAGAGGTCCTGATCGGCATGCTGCTCGTCGAGCTCGAGGCCGGCCTGACGCCCGACCACGAGCTGCCCGCGATCACGGGCCGCGCGCTGGCCGAGGCCAACCGCGCCCTGCGCGCGCAGGCCGAGCGGCTCGAGCGCCTCAGCGCCACCGACGAGCTGACGCAGGTCTACAACCGGCGCTACCT
>JBIQIQ010000088.1:0-3324 GCA_044507975.1 Deinococcaceae bacterium | reverse complement strand
TCCTCCAAGGAGGCCGCCGAGCGCGTGGCCCAGAAGGCCCTCGGTGCCGTCGCCGCGGTCGGCTGGGACGCCGTGAGCCCGGGCCTCGAGGTGACGCTCAGCGCCGGCGTGGCCTCAGTGCGCGAGCTCGAGGGCACGCAGAGCGCCCTCGAGCTCCTCAAGCTCGCTGACCGCCGGCTCTACGTCGCCAAGCGCGCCGGTCGCAACCGGGTCGCCGTAGGGGACTGAGCCCGGCACGCGTCGTCGGCGGAGCGCGCGGGGTAGGATCGCGTCACCCACGATCACGCTAGCCGGCTCGGGCGCGAACGCCCTCGCCGGCAGGGAGGGCAGCGATGTCGCCACTCGACCCGAAACGGACCGTCGCAGAGCTCAAGGACCTGCGCAAGCGCACCGCCGACGAGGACGGGGCCTGGCGAGTCGCCTGGACGGACACGTGGCTGGACGCGCGCGCCTGGCTCCGCGAGAAGACCGACGCCCTCGGGCTCGAGACCCACATGGACGCCGCCGGCAACGTCTGGTCGACCCTGCAGGGCGACACCGACACGGCCCTGGTCATCGGCGGGCACATGGACTCCGTGCCGGGCGGCGGCTGGCTCGACGGCTGTCTCAACGTGCTGGCTGGTCTCGAGGTGATCCGGCGCATCAACGACGAGTACGGCGGTCGCCCGCCCGTGACCGTTCGCCTCGTCGATTGGGCCGACGAGGAGGGGGCCCGGTTCGGACGCAGCCTCCTGGGCTCGAGCGCGGCTGGCGGAACGCTCGACCCGGACGCCGAGCGCGACAGGGTGGACGCGGAGGGCATCAAGCTCGTCGACGCCGTGAGACGCTGCGGGGTCGACCTCGACCGCATGAACGAGGCGCGGTCCGAGCTGGATACCGCCGGGGCATACCTCGAGCTGCACATCGAGCAGGGTCCCGTCCTGCTCGACATGGGCCTGCCGCTCGGCGTCGTGCTCGGCACGTTCGGCGTCGAGAGGCACGCCATCCACTTCTCCGGCCAGGCGGCCCACTCGGGCTCCACGCCCATGGACAAGCGCCGCGACGCGTTCCTCGCGGCGGCGAGGATGAGCCCGGAGATCTACGCGATCACGGACCGCAGGGGCGGCGTGTGCACGATCGGCTCGTGCGTGACGCGACCGGGCATCGTCACCTCCGTCGTCGCCGAATGCGACATCACCCTCGACCAGCGCCACCTCGACGCCGACCAGCTCGCCGGCATGCTGGCCGACGCGAAGGAGGCGAGCGAGCGCTTCGCGCAGGAGGGGGACGTGAAGGTGTCCTGGAGCCGCCTGTGGCGCATCGACCCGATGCCGTTCCACCCGGAGCTCATCGACCTGGCCGAGGCGGCCGTGAACGAGGTGGCGGGCATGTCGCACAGGTTGCCCAGCGGCCCGCTCCACGACGCCGCCGAGGTCGCGCGGGCCGGCGTGCCGACGGTGATGCTGTTCGCTCAGAGCCTGCACGGCATATCGCACAACAAGATCGAGGACACGAGGGAGGAGCACATCGAGATGTCCGTGGCAGCCCTGGACGCCCTCGCCGAGAGGACGATGTCATGGGTGCGCCAGCGCGCAGGCGGCCGGGGTGGAGGGGCTCAGTGACGTCCCCCACGCCTACTGCCGCGGCCGAGTAGTGTAATCGGCTCATCCCGGGGGGCGGGAGGGGGCACCACCGAGTGCCTAACCGATTCGGTCTGGGGCCGCTGAGGACCGAGATCCATCCAGGCGGCGAGCGCGCGCTGGACCGCGTGAGGGACCAGCAGCGCCAGGTGGTGGCCGGGTTCCTGTGGGCGCTCCTGACGATCGTCTGCGTGGCCATGGTCGTGAGCGCCGCGCTGCTCGGCCGCGCTTACGCTCAGCCCGGGATCTTGCTCCCGAACGCGGTAGTCCTGGCGTTCGTCACCGGGACGATCTGGCTGAACCGGCTCGGTCGAACGCGCCTGGCCGTGTCCCTGGCGGCCGGGTTGGTGATGGTGTCGGCGTCGATTCCGCCGCTGACGGTCGGCATCGAAGGCAGCGGTCCGGCGCTGATGCTCTTCTTCATCCCGATGGTCGTCGCCGGGCTGCTCATCGACCGCTTCGCCCTGGCGGTCACCACCGCCTGGGCCTTGGTGGTCGTCGTCCTCTCCGCTCTCCTCCACGGCGCGCAGCTCACCGGCGGCGGCGAGACGGACGCGTCCTGGATCATGGCTCTCCAGTTCGTGCTGGTGCTCGTGGTGCTGGCAGTGCTCCTCGACCGGTTCGGGCTGAGGCATCAGCAGACGCTGCGGGACGCGTTGGCCGTCCAGGTCGAGGCCGAGGCCGAGCTGCTCGCCGAGAAGGGGTTCTCCGACGCGATCATCGAGAGCCTGCCGGGCCTGTTCTTCGTCCGCGACCTGAGTGGGCGCTACGTGCGCTGGAACGGGCGCTTCCAGGAGGCGAGCGGCTACTCGGCCGACGAGCTCGCGGCCCTCGAGCCCTTGGAGCTGTTCGAGGGCCCCGACAAGGACCTCGTCGCCCAGGGCATCCGCCAGGTGTTCGAGGACGGCTACGCCTCGGCGGACGCCTACCTCGTGTCGAGGTCGGGGGAGAGGCAGCCGTACTTCTTCAGCGCGACGCGCATCGAGCGCTACGGCGAGACCTACCTGGTCGGCTGCGGCATCGACCGCTCCGAGGTCGACAGGGCCAGGTCGCGCATCGAGTCCCTGAACCTGGCCCTCCAGGAGCGCGTCGAGCGCCTCACCGCGCTGCGGGAGATCGACCGCGCGATCATCGGCTCCGTCGACCTCGACCTGACGCTCGGCGTGATGCTCGACCAGGTCACGAGCCGCCTCAAGGTGCCCGCGGCTCGCATCCTCCTCTTCGACCAGTCCGACCAGGGCCTGCGGTTCGGGGCCAGCCAGGGGCTGCCGGCCCGGAGCTCGCGCGGCCCGCGCCTGGGCGTGGGGCACGGTCCCGCCGGGACCGTCGCGCGCGACAGGATCAGGCTCGAGCTCTCCGGGGAGGACGCCGTCACCGCGCTGCGGGACGGGGCGAGCGCGGAGGTCGACGGCCTGGCGGCGTACGTGGGCGTGCCCCTGATGGCGAAGGGTCACCTGCAGGGCGTGCTCGAGGTCTTCTCCTTCGACGAGCTGCCCGATAGCGACGACTGGCACGACTTCCTCGACGCCCTCGCCATGCAGGTCGCGATCGGCCTCTCCAACGCTCGGCTCTTCGATGAGCTCGAGCGTTCGAACGTCGTCCTGCGCCTCGCGTACGACACGACGATCGAGGGTTGGGCCAGGGCTCTCGACCTCAAGGACCAGGAGACCGAGGGGCACAGCCGCCGGGTCACCGAGATGGCCGT
>JBIQIQ010000087.1:0-9990 GCA_044507975.1 Deinococcaceae bacterium | reverse complement strand
CACCGAGCGGCGCTCCTCCGGCGTGTAGTCGGGGTCGCCCCACCAGGCCTCGTGGCCGAGCCCGGCGAGCTCTCCCGCCTCGTCGGCCGGCGCCTCCGCGATCGCCCGCCGTACTTCGTCGGCCAGGGGAGGCACGCCGTCCTCGAAGCCCTCCACCGCGACGCGGCCGGCGTCGTCATGGAAGCTGGCGACGATCCGGGCGAGGGCGGCCAACGGGTTGGCGACCGAGCCGCCGTACATCCCGGAGTGGAGGTCGCTCACGGCCCCCTCCACGACGAGCTCGGCGCCGACGAGCCCGCGCGAGCCCACCGTCACGGACGGGACCCCGACGCCGGCGATGCCGCCGTCGGCGCAGACCGCGAGGTCCGCCCTCAGCAGCTCGGCGTGCTCGCGCAGCACGGGCGCGAGGTTCGGGCTGCCGATCTCCTCCTCGCCCTCGATCAGGAAGGTGACGTTGACCGGGGGCAGCGATCCCGTGGCCGTGAAGGCCTCGACGGCCTGGATGGCGGTGAGGACGCCAGCCTTGTCGTCGCAAGAGCCGCGGCCGTAGACCTTGCCATCGCGCACCTCGGGCTCGAACGGCGGGCTGTGCCACAGCTCGAGGGGTTCGGCCGGCTGGACGTCGTGGTGACCGTAGACGATGACGGTGGGCAGCTGAGGGTCGTGGTGCAGGCGACCCACGACGACCGGGTGACCGCCGGTGGCCAGCGTCCGCACGTCGGGGACGCCGGCGCGCCTCAGGCGCTCCTCCGTCCAGCGCGCCGCCGCGGCGACGTCATCGCGGCGCTCCGGGTCGGTGCTGACGCTGGGGATGCGCACGTAGTCGATCAGGTCGGCGAGGTAGCGCTCCTCGCCGGCGGCGACGTGCCGCAGGGCGGCTTCGAGCGCGGCCGTAACGGACTGCGGGTCTCTGGTTTCCACGCTCCAACGTATCCGCGCCGCTCCGGGCCGTCAACGCGCCCGGCGCGGCGAGGGTGCGGAGCGGGTCAGGCCGGTGACGCGGTGCTCAGCTGGTCTTGGCGGCGCCGTCCTCCACGACGCAGTAGCGGCCGCCATGGAACAGCAGCGGCTCGCCTGGCTCGCTGCTCAACGCCTCGACCTCGCCGATGAAGATCGTGTGGTCGCCCGCCTCCATGCTCGAGTGCATGCGGCAGACGACGTGCGCCACCGCGCCCTCTACGACGGGGAAGCCTGCCAGCGACGTGAACGGGTCCGACCCCTCGGCCGGGCGCCTACCGGCGAACCGGTCGGAGACGGCCCCCTGGCCCTCCCCGAGCACGCTCACGGCGAAGCGCTCGCTGGCGGCGAGCGTGGGGTGGGCACGAGCGGCCTTGCCGACCGACACCGCGATGAGGGGCGGCTCGAGCGACACGGACATGAAAGCGTTGACGGTGAGGCCGAAGACCTCGTCGTCCTCGCCCAGCATGGTCACGACGGTGACCCCGGTGGCGAAGCATCCCATGGCCCGCCGGAAGTCCAGGCTGTCGAACGCGCGCTCGCCGTCCTGGGGGGCGGCCGGCGCTCTCGATCCGGACCTGAGGCCTGCGAGACTCATGCGTCGAGTCTAGGAAGGGGTGCGGCTCCGGTCAATCGTAGGTTCACACAGGGAGTCCGCGTTCTCTCGTCGCAAGACACAAAGCACGCGCACGGGCGAGGGTGTAGTCTCTCCGACAACATGCCTGCGACCCTGGCGCCGCTCCTCGCCGAGGAGGACCTACGGCTGACGCTGCTCCACGGCGACCCGCAGACCGAGTACGGGTCTGTGGCGGTCGCGAGCCGCGAGGCAGACCGGGCGTGGCTGCGTAGCACCGACCTGCGAGTGCACGAGGGGCGCTACTCCCTGCCCCGTCCGCCGACGGATCCGGTGCTCGAGCCGCCGCCCGCCGCCGTGGTCCACGCGCTTTCGTCGCGTCGACGACAGGTGCCGGAGGCGCTGGTCGAGCGCTGCCGCGCCGCCGGCGTCGCCCTGCTGGTCTCGCCGCCCACCGTCAGCCCCCTGGCGGTGGAGGAGGTCGCTCTCCGCCTGCTCGTCGATAGCGCTGGCTCCGCCCTCGCCGGGCTCGCCACGCTCCAGCGGCAGCTGCTCTGGACCCTCGAGGGCCCCAAGCCCGAACGCGACGTCCTCGAGCGCGTCAGCCGGCTGGCCGGGATGGGCATGGCGGTGCTGAGCCCCTGGGGCGAGGTCGTCGCCCGCGCCGGCGACACGAGCGGCCGGCTCGGAGGCACCGACCCGGCCAGCCTCCCGGAGGGCCGCATGCGCCTGAGCGGCCGCGACGTCCTGGTGGCGCGCGTTCGCGCCCGCGGGCGGCTCCGCGGCGTGCTCCTCGCCTTCGAGAACGGCCCGGCCGCGGCCACCTGGGTCGAGCTCGCGCGCTCCCTGCTGGTCGCGGCGGCGCTCCAGCGCTCGGCCGAGGCCCAGCAGGACCGCAGCCGCAAGGGCGCGCTGCTCGCCGAGTGGCTGGCCGGGCCGCAGGCTGCGCCTCTCCTCCTGCCGCGACTCGTCGGAGCCGGCATCGAGACCGAGGCCGAGTACGTCGTCGCCGTCGCCGAGGCCGGCCCGCGCAGCCGCGGCGGCCGCATGGCCGTCGCGCGGGGCCAGGCGCTGCTCGAACGGCTGCGCGAGGCCGCCGACGAGTACTTCCGCTCCCGCGGCTACGGCTCGCTGTCGGAGACGCGGGCCGAGCACGTAGTGTGGGTCTACTCCGGCGGCGCGCCCCGGGCCCAGGCCGAGCCGCTCCACCGGGCGCTGCGCAACGCCGCCGGCGACGGCACGCCGGTGCGGCTCGGCCTCAGCCTCCCCCGGAGCGACCTCACCGGCGTCGCCGACGCCTACCACCAGGCGGTCCTGGCGGTGCAGTCGCTGACCGCCGACGAGGGCCTCGCCTGGTTCGACATGGTCGATCCGGTCTACTGGGTCCTGAAGCAGCAGCCGCCCGCCAACCTCGCCACCATGCGCGACCGCATCGTCGGGCCGGTCAAGGACGCCGACGACGGCAAGCTGTGGCGGACCCTCACCGCCTACCTGAGGTCGCCTGAGGACCTCGGCGCCCTGGCCTCGGAGCTCCACGTGCACGTGAACACGCTGCGCTACCGCCTCAAGCGCATCCAGTCGCTCCTCGGGGTCGAGCTCGGCCGACCGGAGACGCTCGCCAAGCTGTACCTGGCTCAGCAGATCGACGCCATGCTCGAGCGCGAGGGCGGCGCGTGAGCGGGGGCGACCCTTCGGGCGGAGCGCGGCTCTCGGCCGCCGTGCTCGGCGCCGGCACCATGGGCAGCGGCATCGCGCAGCTGCTCCTGCAGGCCGGAGCCACGGTCACGCTCTTCGACCCGTCGCCCGCGGCGCTCGCGAGGGCCCGCGCCACCCTGGCCGACCTCTTCGCCGGCCTGCGAGCCAAGGGCCGCTTGGACGCCGAGCCCGGAGCGCTGCTGGCGCGCCTCGACCTCTCGGAGGACCTCGGGAGCATCGCCGGCGCCGACTGGGTGATCGAGGCCGCGCCGGAGGACCTGGCGCTCAAACGCGACCTGTTCGCGCGCGCCGCCGCTGCCGCGCCGGGCGCACGGCTGGCCACGAACACCTCGACACTGTCGGTGGCGGCGGTCGCCTCCGCGGTGCCGGACCCTGGCCGACTGGTCGGCCTGCACTTCTTCAACCCACCCGGCCTCATGCGTCTCGTCGAGGTGGTGCCCGGCGTGCGCACCGAGCGAGACCTCGTGGCAGAGGCCGTGGCGCTCGTGAGGCGGCTCGGCCGCGAGCCCGTCGTCGCCAAGGACGCGCCCGGCTTCATCGTGAACAGGCTGGCGCGCCCCTTCTACCTCGAGGCCTTGAGGCTGCACGCGGAGGGCGTCCCCGTGGCCAGCGTCGACGCCGCCGTGCGCGGCGCCGGGTTCCGCATGGGCCCCTTCGAGCTGCTCGACCTCATCGGGATCGACGTCAACCTCGCCGCCAGCGAGAGCGTCTACCGCGCGTTCTACGAGGAGCCGCGCTTCCGGCCGCACCCGCTGCAGCGGGCGATGGTCGAAGCCGGCCTGCTCGGCCGCAAGACCGGGCGAGGCTTCTACCGCTACGACGAGCGGGGGGCGAGGCTGCCGGAAGTCCCGCCGCCCGTCGAGGAGGCCCCCCACGAACCCGGGCCCGCCTTCTCGGTGCGAGGCGACGGCGCGGTCGCCGCCGCCCTACGGGCGGCTCTGCCGGTCACCGCCGACGAGCGCGCCGCAGCGCTAGTCCTCGACGCCCGCCTCGACGCGCCGCCGGCTCCCGGCCGCGACGACGTGGCGGTGCTCACCTGGGGCCGCAGCGCCGCCCAGGCGCGCGCTCCCCTCGGCTTCAGCCTGGTGCCGGCTCCTGGCGGAGGCCGCCTCACGGTCGAGCTGTGCTCCGTCGCAGCCGCTCCGGGCGACGCGGACACCCCGGCCCTTGCGCGCGCCCGCGCCGCGCTCTCCTCCGCCGGGGTGGACGTCGTGACCGTCCCGGACGTGCCGGGAGGGGTGGCGTTCCGCGTCGTGGCGCGCCTCTTCGACGAGGCGGTGCGCGCGCTCGCAGAGGGCCTGGCCGCCCGGGAGGACCTCGACCTCGCGATGCGCCTAGGCGTGAACTACCCTGCCGGCCCGCTGGCGTGGGGCGAGGCGTTAGGGTTGAGGGACGTGAGTATGGCCCTGAGGTCCCTGGCCTCCGAGACGCTGGAGGCGCGCTTCGCGCCGCACCCCTGGCTGTCGCGCCTCGCCGCCGTCGGCGCCGAGGCGCTGCCGGACCCGGGCGGGAGGCACCCATGACCCGACCTCGAGACGCCTACCTGCTGGCCGCCGTGCGCACGCCGATCGGGCGCCACGGCGGCGCTCTGGCCGCGGTGAGGCCGGACGACCTCGCCGCCCTCGTCCTGGGCGAAGCCGTCGACCGGGCCGGTGTGCCCGCGCGGCACGTCGAGGACGTCTTCCTCGGCTGCGCCAACCAGGCCGGAGAGGACAACCGCAACGTCGCACGCATGAGCGCCCTCCTCGCCGGCTACCCGGTCGGCGTGCCGGGCGTGACCGTCAACCGCCTCTGCGGCTCCGGCCTCGAGGCCGTGGCCCAGGCGGCGCGCTGCGTGAAGCTCGGAGAGGGCGACCTCTACGCCGCAGGCGGGGTCGAGTCCATGAGCCGCGCCCCATGGGCTCTCCCCAAGCCCGAGCGCGGCTACGCCATGGGGTCGTCCACCGCCTACGACACGTCGCTCGGCTGGCGCTTCGTCAACCCGCGCATGCGGGACGAGTACGGGGTCGAGTCCATGGGCGAGACGGCCGAGAACCTCGCCGAGGAGCACGGCATCTCGCGCGACGAGCAGGACGCCTTCGCCCTGGCCAGCCACCGCAAGGCGACGGCCGCCATCGCGGCCAAGCGCTTCGCGGAGGAGGTGGTGGCGGTCGAGGTGCCCGCCAAGCAGGGCGCCGTCACGGTCGACACCGACGAGGGCCCGCGCATGGACACGAACATGGACGCCCTCGGCCGGCTCAAGCCGGCGTTCCGGGCGGGCGGCACCGTCACCGCTGGCAACTCCAGCACCCTCAACGACGGCGCGGCCGCCCTGCTGGTGGCTTCACCGGACTACGCCGAAGCGCAGGGCCTGAAGCCCCTCGGGAGGGTCGTGGCGAGCGCCGTCGCGGGCGTGCCGCCGCGGATCATGGGCATCGGCCCGGTCCCCGCCACGCGCAAGGCCCTGGAGCGAGCCGGCATGGCCCTGGGCGACGTCGGCATCATCGAGCTCAACGAGGCTTTCGCGGCCCAGTCGATCGCCGTGCTCCGCGAGCTCGGGCTCGACGACGAGGACGCCCGCCTGAACCCGAACGGGGGCGCGATCGCGCTGGGGCACCCCCTGGGCGCCTCCGGCGCGCGGATACTCACGACCCTGCTCCACGAGATGGTCAAGACCGACGTCGAGGTGGGCCTGGCGACGATGTGCATCGGCGTCGGGCAGGGCATAGCCATGGTCGTCGAGCGCGTCTGAGGGCGCGGCCACCGCACGGGAGGCGCGGCAGTGCAGATGTTCGACCCGCAGATCGAGACGATGCCGCAGGACCGGCTCCGGGACCTGCAGAGCGAGAGGCTGGCGCGACTGGTCGGCTACGTCCACGAGCGCGTGCCGTTCTACCGGCGGAGGCTCGCCGAGGCGGGCGTCGACCCGGGCTCCGTGCGCTCGATCGAAGACGTGCGGCGCCTGCCGATCACCCGTAAGAGCGACCTCCACGACAACTACCCTCTGGGCCTCTTCGCGGTGCCGCCGGAGGGCCTGGCGCGCATCCACGCCTCGTCCGGCACGACGGGCAAGCCGACCGTCGTCGGCTACACCGCCAACGACATCGAGCTGTTCCGCGATGTCAACGCGCGCTGCCTGGCCGCGGCCGGGGGACGGCCCGGCATGGTGTTCCACAACGCCTACGGCTACGGCCTGTTCACGGGCGGCCTGGGGCTCCACGGCGGCGGCGAGCGCCTGGGGATGTGCGTGGTGCCCGTCTCGGGAGGCATGACCGAGCGGCAGGTGACGCTCATCATGGACCTGAGGCCCGAGCTGATCGCCTGTACCCCGTCGTACGGCCAGACGCTCGCCGAGGAGTTCGCCCGCCGCGGCATCGCTCCGGAGGACATCCCACTGCGGTACGGCATCCTCGGAGCCGAGCCCTGGACCGAGGCGATCCGTCAGGACGTGCAGAGCGGCCTCGGCATCCAGGCGACGAACATCTACGGCCTCTCCGAGGTCATCGGCCCGGGCGTGGCGAACGAGGCCGTCGGCGAGGGCGAGGGCTCCTACGTCTGGGAAGACCACTTCTACCCGGAGGTCCTCGACCCCCGCACCGAGGAGCCCGTGCCGGACGGCCAGGACGGAGTCCTCGTCATCACGACGCTCACCAAGGAGGCGCTGCCGTTGCTGCGCTTCTGGACCGGCGACATCACGAGCCTGACGCGCGAGGTCGGGCCGAGCGGCCGCACGCACGCTCGCATCGGCATGATCCGCGGCCGCACCGACGACATGCTCATCGTGCGCGGCGTCAACCTCTACCCGACCCAGATCGAGGAGGTGCTGCAGCACCTGCCGAACGCCTCGGCCCATTACCAGCTCGTGGTGA
Organism: Deinococcaceae bacterium; assembly: GCA_044507975.1. GTDB lineage: Bacteria > Deinococcota > Deinococci > Deinococcales > Trueperaceae > DASRWD01. The sequence goes on along the minus strand of JBIQIQ010000087.1, from coordinate 2,895 downwards.
GGCGGGAGCGCACGCTCGACGAGGTGGAGCTGCGCCTCGAGCTCGACCAGGCGACGTTCGCCGCGCTCGGCGTCGCTCCCGGCGCCGACGGCGCGCTCGGCACCCAGGACCCGGTGGAGCGGCTGGCGCGCGAAGTCGAGCAGCGCATACGCGGCACGGTCGGCATCGGCGTGAAGGTCACGCTGCTCGCCCCCGGCGCGGCGCCGCGCTCGGCAGGCGGCAAGCTGCGGCGGATCCTCGACGAGAGGGAGCTGTGAGGGAGATCCCGCCCGGCTTCGTCGCGCGCCACGAGGTGGTCGTCACGCCCGCGATGACCGTCGACTTCGAGCAGGACGACCCGCGGCTCGGCGCCCTCCACCCCGTCTACGCGACCTACTGGATGGCGAAGCACATGGAGCTCGCCAGCCGCAAGGTCATCCTCCCCTTCCTCGAGGACGGCGAGGAGGGCATCGGCTACCGGCTCGAGGTCACGCACCTCGCCTCCGCCGTGCCGGGCATGCGCGTCCTGATCGAGGCGCGCTTCCGGGAGACCGTCAAGAACCGCGTCCACGCCGACTGCCGGGCGGTCAACGAGCTCGGTGACGTCATCGGCGAGGGGGCGACCGTGCAGGTGATCCTCCTGCTGGACAGGCTGGAGGCCAACTTCGCAGACCTGCGTGCGCGGGCGGGCGCCCGCGCGGAAGGGAGCTCGGGATGATCAAGCTGATCGCGCTCTACGAGCAGCCGGACGACGAGGCCGCGTTCTGGGAGCACTACGAGAAGGTGCACGCCCCGCTGACGCGGGAGCTGCCCGGCCTGGTCGACCTCGAGCTGCTGCGCGTCACGGCCGACGCGTTCGGCGGCGAGGCGCCCTTCTACCTCGTCGCGACCATGTCGTTCTCCGACCGGGACGCGTTCAAGGCCGCCATGCGCTCGGAGGAGAACAAGCGCCTCGGGCAGGACCTCCTGAGCTTCGCCAAGGGCAAGGTGAAGGTGCTGGTCAGCGAGACCAAGGAGGTCTGAGGCCCCGACGGCTGTGCGTGTCGTCCTATCTGGGGCGGGGAGAGCGCAGATATCATCCGCCTTGGCAGGGAGGACACGCGTGGCCACCGTACATCTGCTGGGCACCGGCGCTGCCCTGTCCGACGCAGGGCGCACGACCACCATGCTGGCGGTCGCCGGCGGGTCTTCCACCTACCTCGTCGACTGCGGCGGCGACGCCGCGCACCGCCTCCTGGCCGCCGGGATCGACCTCGCCTCCCTCTCCGGCCTCATCGTCACGCACGAGCACGCCGACCACGTCGCCGGCTTCCCGCTGCTCATGGAGCGCCTGTGGCTGGCCGGCATCGGCGAGCGCTTCACGGTCCACGGCATCGGCTCCGCTCTCGACCAGGTCAGGCGCATCCACGACGCCTTCGACATCGGCACCTGGCCCAACTACCCGCGGCTCGAGTACCGCGAGTTCCCTGCCGAACCGTGCGCGCTGGTGCTCGAGGACGACGAGTTCACGGTCCGCGCCTCGCCGGGCCGGCACTCCGTGCCGGTCGTCGGCCTGCGGTTCGAGTCGAAGAAGACCGGCAGATCCATGGTCTACTCCTGCGACACCGAGTACTCCCCCGCCATCGTCGACCTGGCGCGCGGCACCGACCTGCTCGTCCACGAGGCGTCCGGCGAGGCGCCCGGCCACTCGCCGCCCGACGTCGCCGGCCGCGTCGCGGCCGAGGCCGGAGCGCGGCGCCTGGTGCTCGTGCACCTCCCGCCCCTGTACGGCAACGAGGATGAGTGGCTCGGTCAGGCCCGGGCGGCCTTCCCCGGCGCCGAGCTCGGCAGCGACGGGGAGCAGCACGCCTTCTGAGGCCCTCGGCGGGCTAGGGGGTCACACCGCCTCCAGGTAGGTGTAGCCGACGAGCTCGCGGTCGTAGAGCTCGAGGAACTCGGCCATCTCCCCCTCCGTCATGCCGCCCTCGGCCCTGACCTCCTCGGCCTGCGCGTGCACGGCGCCGTGGAGGTCGGGCGTCTCGTAGCCCATGTTCTGGATCACCCGCCGCGCCTTCTGCCCCTCGACGTAGAGCTCGAGCTCGTAGCCTCCGTCGGGCGTCAGCCTCACGTGCGCCTCGTTCACGCGCCCGAAGAGGTTGTGGGCGTTGGCGAGCACGTCCTGGTAGGCGCCCGTGAGGAAGATGCCGAGGTAGTACTTCTCGCCCTGCTTGAAGTCGTGCACGGGCAGCGTGCGCTTGACGTCGCGGAGGTCGATGAAGCTGTCGATCTTGCCGTCGGAGTCGCAGGTGATGTCGACGAGGGTGACGTCGCGCCCTGGCCGCTCATCCAGGCGCGTGAGCGGCGCGATCGGGAAGAGCGACTTTATCGCCCAATGGTCCGGCAGCGTCTGGAAGACCGAGAAGTTGACGACGTACTTGTCGGCCAGCATGCGCGGGAGCAGCTCGAACTCCTCAGGCACGTAGTCGAGGTCGCGCACCACCTTCTCGACCCTCACGAGGATGCGGTTGTACAGCTGCTCGAAGTGGGCACGCTCGAGGAGGCTCAGGTACCCGAGGTCGAACAGGTTGTGCATCGTCTCCTTGTTCGACACCGCCTCGTTGAAGGCCTCGCGGTAGTTCTTGACCGTCACCGTGCCCACCAGCTCGCGCATGTCCTTGATGAGCTGATGGACCTCGCCCTCCAGGGGCGGCAGCTCCACCGGCTCGCGCGAGGGGCCGATCGCGTCGACGACCGGGACGACCACCACGGAGTGGTGCGCCGTGAGCGCCCGCCCGGACTCCGTGACGATCACGGGATGCGCCACCTCGGCGGCGTCGCACACCTCCTGCACCGCGTAGACGACGGTGTCGGCGTACTCGCGGAGCGAGTAGTTGGCCGACACGTAGTAGGTGGTCTTCGAGCCGTCGTAGTCGACGG
>JBIQIQ010000086.1:0-9997 GCA_044507975.1 Deinococcaceae bacterium | reverse complement strand
CACCAGGTGTCGCCGCCTCCGGGAGGTGGCCAGGCGCCGATCATCCGCCTCAGCAGGATGACTTGTCCGAGGTGGTGACCGTCGTGGAGGTAGTAGGAGGCCACGGACGCGCCCACGCTGCCGTCCCTCCCGGGGACCAGGGGCCGCGCCAGCTCCGCCTCGTCGCGCGCGATCTCGCGGTACCTCGCGAGCCCACGCAGGTAGCTCTCGACCAGGCTCGGCCACTCCTCCGCCGAGGCGCCCGGCCAGCCGTCGGCGGCGTGCTCGACCCGCGTCGGCTCCTCGCCGTCGACGATCCGCAGGAAACGCTGCTGCCAGAACACCATGTGCGCGAGCACGTCGGCCACGCTGTGCGGGCTGCCGTCCGGCCGCCGCACGGCGTCCTCGCCGCCGAGGCCGTCCAGCGCCCTCTCGAACGGGGTGAAGCCTCCGACCTCGCCGGAGAGCAAGCGCTGCAGGAAGGCGGAGCCGGGAGCGGCAGAGGTCTGGGTCATGGACGGATTATGCGCGGGAGCGACGGGCCTGGTCGACGGGTCGGTCGCCGACCCCATCACGTGACCACTCTGTGGTCACTTCACGCGGGCGGTGTCCGGGTCGAGCATCAGAACCGACGTGTCCACGGCTTCGAAGTCGCTGCCCCGGACGCGGCGCAGGTCCCTGAGCGCCCCGTTGTCCCAGCGCTCGTCCGGCGCGCCCGAGACGAACCACGGCGAGCCGTTGTCCGCCAGCACGAGTCCGTACGCCTTGAGCGCCGCGACGATGACGCGGGCCTCCTCGGAGAACCCCGACGCGTCGAAGCTCGCCCGCAGGCGGAACCGCTGCCCCATCGACGGGTACTCGTCGCCCGTAAGGCTCGAGGCGTGGTGCCGCGCCGGCCAGACGTGGGACGCCCTGGTCCGCGGAGCCGTGAACCTCAGGGCGTGGGCGATCTCGCCCCCGGCCACCTCGTCGTACCGGACGAGGCCGGGGAGGATCGCGAGGCCGGCCGCATCGGCGGAGGTCCAGCCGTCGGGCCGCAGAGCGTGACCGCCGAGGTCGAACACGGCCCCGGAGCCCGCGTCCCACGAGCCGTCGGGCTGCAGCACGGCGTCGAAGAGCTCGTAGAGCACGCACGCCGAGGAGTCGAGGACCAGCACGTGCCGGTCGCCGCCGCTCGCCACCCCACCCGGCGGCGCGCCCTCGACGGGGGCGTCGGGCGGCACGGGGTAGGGACCGGGATCGCTCTCCGACGGGTAGTAGAAGTCGACCGGCACGCGCGGCTGGGCGGCACCGACGACCGTGTACGGGATCCCGATGGGCGCCCCCTCCCACAGACCTGACCCGAAGTCCGGGTGCACGGGCGCGTCGGCGCCGATCGCGGCCACGAACGCCGCGGAGCGCGGGTGCACGGGCAGGTCGTCGACGCGGGCGTTCCACACGTGGTCGGCCGGGTACAGCGGACAGCCGGCGAGGGAAGGTGGCGAGCCGCCACCGCCCTGGTCGGGGGGCGCCCCGGCGCACGCCGCGAGCGCAGCGAGCACGAGCGCCCCCGCCTTGAGCCTGCCGGTCCGCCTCAGCGCCGTCATCGGCCGATCGTAATCGCTGGGGCGCTCCGGACCCCATCAGGCCGGTCGGGGCCGAGGGAGGTGGGCTAGGGCGGGCCTGCTACCCTGGCACCGGAGAAGCCCGTGGCCGACGTGCGTCCACAGAGCGAAGCACCCCGCGCACCTGCCGGTGCCGACCTGGGCGCCGGGACGGTGACGGCGGTCCGGGGGTCGGTCGTCGACGTGCGCTTCGAGGGCCGGGTCCCCGCCGTCCGCGAGCTCCTGGTGGCCGAGGGCGGCCTCCGTCTCGAGGTGGCGGCGCACGTCAGCGGCCACACCGCCAGGTGCTTGGCGTTCGGCGTGACCGACGGGCTGGCGCGCGGCGCGGCGGTCGAGGCGACGGGAGGGCCGCTGCACGTGACGGTCGGCTCTGACCTCCTCGGCCGCGTGGTCGACGCCTTCGGCGAGGCGCTCGACGGCGGTCCGGCGGTGGAGGGTCTCCGCCGGCCCGTGTACGCGCCGAGCGTGCCGCTGGCGCACCGCCCGGTCACCACCGAGGTGCTGCGTACGGGCATCAAGGCGATCGACCTGCTCGCCCCGCTCGAGCGGGGCGGCAAGGCTGGGCTGTTCGGGGGCGCCGGGGTCGGCAAGACCGTCCTGATCTCGGAGCTGATCAACAACATGGCCGCCACGCACAGGGGCGTGAGCGTGTTCTGCGGCATCGGAGAGCGCTCGCGCGAGGCCGAGGAGCTGATCCGGGACGTCCGGGACGCCGGGGTCCTCGGGCAGACGGTCCTGGTGTTCGGTCAGATGAGCGAGCCGCCGGGCCCGCGCTTCCGCGTCGGGCATACCGCCATGACGATCGCCGAGCACTTCCGGGACGACGAGCGGCGCGACGTCCTCTTGCTCATCGACAACATCTTTCGCTTCGTGCAGGCTGGCATGGAGGTCTCGGGCCTCCTCGGGCAGCTCTCCTCCCAGATGGGCTACCAGCCGTCGCTGGCGACCGACCTGGCCGAGCTGCAGGAGCGCATCGCCAGCACGCAGGCAGCGTCGATCACCTCGGTGCAGGCGGTCTACGTGCCCGCCGACGACTTCACCGACCCCGCCGTCGTCCACACCTTCGGCCACCTGTCCGCGTCGGTCGTGCTCTCTCGCGAGCGCGCGGCGCAAGGCCTCTACCCCGCCATCGACCCTTTGAGCTCGACCTCGGCGCTGCTGAGCCCCGCCGCCGTGGGCGAGCGGCACTACCGCATCGCCGGCTCGGTGCGCGCCACCCTGGCCGCCTACGAGGACCTGAAGGACATCATCGCCATGCTCGGCCTGGAGGAGCTCAGCGAGGAGGACCAGCGCACGGTCTCGCAGGCGCGGCGCCTCGAGCGCTACCTGACCCAGCCGTTCCACGTCACCGAGGCGTTCACGGGCCGTGCGGGAGCCACCGTCGACATCGAGGTGCTCCTCGACGACTGCGAGGCGATCCTCGCCGGCGAGTACGCCGACGTCGCCGAGCAGGAGCTCTACATGATCGGCGCCCTGCCTCGGAGCGCGGAGGCGGCATGATGCGCCTGCTCCTGTCGGTCCCGACGGGCGTCGTGGTGGACGCGCGCGCCTCCAAGGTCTCGGGCGAGTCGGACCGCGGCTCCTTCACGATGCTGCCGCGCCATGCCGACGGCGCGCTGCTGCTGCGCCCCGGCCTGCTCTCCTACGTAGGGCAAGGCGGTGACGAGGTCTTCGTCGTCGTGGACGAAGGCGTGCTGGTGAAGGCCGGCCGGGAGATCAGGGCAGCCTGCCGGCGGGCGGTCGTCGCGGGCGACCTCGAGGACGCGCGCACGGCGCTCGCCCGACACCTGCGCGAGCGGAGCGAGCAGGAGCGCCGGTCGCGGTCGGCGCTCCTGGCCCTGGAGGCCGAGGTGCTGCGGCGCATGGGGGACGTGCGATGACGCGAGGGCGCAGACGAGAGGACCTCGTCGACGTCGTGGAGCGCAAGCAGGAGGGGAAGCTCCGCTCGCGCCGCGAGGGGCGCGAGCCCGTGCACAGGGGTCTCGGCGTCAGCGGCATCATCGGGTGGTCGGTGGCCGTCCCCACCGTGCTGGGCGTGGCCGCCGGCGTGTGGCTCGACCGTCGCACCGGCTCCGACTTCTCGTGGACGTTGGTGATGCTGGCCGCCGGCCTGCTGGTCGGGATCCTCGCCGCCTGGTACTGGGTCGGTCAGGAGCTCGAGCATGACCGGTAGCCGAGCGTTCGCAAGAGGGTGGTCGGCGTGATGGGCGCGCTGCCCGGCCTGCTGCTGGGCGCCCTCGCCGGGCTCGTGCTCGGCTCGGCGTTCTTCGCCGGCCTATGGCTGACCATCAGCAAGGCGCGCCGCTCGGCGCGGCCCTGGGCCTGGTTCGCCGGGAGCTTCGCCCTGCGCCTGCTCGTGGTGGGTGGCGGCCTCCTGCTGCTGGCGCAGCGCGGCCCGTGGCCCCTGGTGGGGTCCCTCGCCGGGTTCGTGGCGGCTCGCCCGCTGGTCACGCGCCTGCTGGTGGGAGGCGACGACCGGCCCCCAACCGGGGAAGACCTTCCTGCGGCGGGGAGCGGTGGTCGATGACCCTCTCCCCCGACGAGATCGTCTACTTCAGCGTCGGTCCCCTCGCCGTCTCCGCCACCCTCGTCTTCACGTGGGTCGTCATGGTCCTGCTGATCGGGGGCTCGCTCGCCCTGCGGCGCGTGCTGCGAGCGGATCCTCCGCTCGGCAGGACGCAGCTCGCCGTCGAGGCGCTGATCGGGTTCGTGCTCGACCAGATCCGCGACATCACGCGCCAGGAGCCGCGCCGCTACCTGCCCTTCGCCGCCACGCTCTTCATCTTCATCCTCGTGAGCAACCTGCTGAGCGTGGTCCCTGGCTTCGAGCCTCCGACCGGGTCGCTCACCACGGCGGCAGCGCTGGCGCTGGCCGTGTTCCTCGCCGTGCCCGCCTTCGGCGTCTCCCAGGTCGGCGTCCGCCGCTACCTGCGCACCTACCTCGAGCCGATGCCGATAATGCTGCCGTTCACCGTTCTCGGCGAGGTCACGAGGACCCTCGCGTTGGCCGTGCGCCTGTTCGGCAACGTCATGAGCAGCTCGATGCTCGTGGCGATCCTGCTCGCCGTGGCCCCGCTCTTCTTCCCCGTCCTCATGCAGGTCCTGGGCGTGCTGATGGGCGTGCTCCAGGCCTACATCTTCACCGTGCTGGCGCTGGTCTACATCGCCGCCGGCATCAGCGCGTCCGAGAAGCGCGTCGCGCGATCTGGAGGGACAGCATGACCGAGATGTCCATCATCGCCACCGTCTCCGTGCTCACCGCGGGCATCACCGTGGCCTTCGGCGCCGGCATGGCGGCCCTCGCCGAGGGGCGAGCCGTAGCGCAGGGCCTGCAGAGCATCGCGCAGCAGCCCGACGAGGCGAACTCGATCTCGCGGTCGATGTTCGTCGGTCTCGCCATGATCGAGACGAGCGGCATCTACTGCTTCGTGATCTCGTTGATCCTGATCTTCGCCAACCCCTTCTGGGGCGCGGTCTCCTAAGCCGCGAGCGACGCGCATGGCCTTCGACTGGTTCACGCTCCTCGCCCAGCTCGCGAACTTCGCGGTGCTCGTGGCGCTGCTGCGCGTGTTCCTGTACCGCCCCGTGCTCGACGCGATGGCACAGCGCGAGGAGCTGGCGGCCGCCCCGCTGCGGGAGGCGCGGCGGCTCGCCGCCGAGGCGGAGGCCGAGCGCGAGGCGCTGCGGGAGGCGCGCGCCACTTTCGAGAGGGAGCGCTTGGAGCTCATGGCGGACGTAGCGCGGGAGGCGGAGGAGAGGCGCTCGCGTAGCCTCGCCTCCGTCGAGAGCGAGGCCGCCGAGCTGAGGGCCGAGGCGCAGCGGGCGGTCGCCAGGGAGATCGGTCGCGTGACCGACCGTCTGCGGACGCGCCTCTCGGACCTCGTCGTCGACGAGGTGGGGCGGACCCTCCAGGCCGTCGCGGGCACCAGCCTCGACGCGGCGGCCTGGGCGAGCTTCGAGGAGAAGCTTCGCGCGCTGCCGGCCGGGCGGCGCGACGAGCTCGCCGCCGCGGCCCGCGACGGCGTCAAGGTCGTCTCGCCGCGGCCCCTCCCACCAGAGGTCTCCGCAGCGGCCAGCGGGGCCGTGAGGGAGTTGCTCGGAGCGAGCGACGTGACCTTCGCGACCGACCCGGAGCTGGTGGTGGGCGTCGCCCTCGAGGCCGGGGGCATGCGCGTCGACGGTTCGGCCGCCGCGCGGCTCGAGCGTCTTCGAGACGCCTTCGCTGCGGCGCTCGCCGACGCCGGCGTGGGAGAGGACTCGTGAGCGAGCCCGACGCCGGGCACGCGGCCGACGCGCTCCTGGCAGGTCTAGAGGCGCTGGACGCAGCGCGCCGCGAGGTCGAAGGCGGGCTCGAGCTCGGCGAGGTCGGGAAGGTGACGGCGGTCTCCCGCGGCGTGGCGACGATCGAGGGCCTGCCGGGCGCCGCGTCCGGTGAGACGGTCACGTTGGGACGCGGCGGGTTCGGCCTCCTCAGCGACCTGCGCGGGTCGACGGCCGGGGTCGTGCTGTTGACGGGCTCGCGCGAGGTGCATGCCGGCGACGAGGTCAGGCGCAGCGGGAGGGTGCTCGAGGTGCCCGTGGGAGACGCCCTGCTGGGCCGCGTCGTCGACCCGCTCGGCAGGGCGTTGGACGGCGGAGGCCCCCTCGAGACGCGCGAGCGCCTCCCGGTCGAGCGCGCGGCGACGGGGATCGCCGACCGCGAGCCGGTGACCGAGCCGCTGCAGACGGGCATAAAGGTCGTCGACGCTCTCTTCCCGATCGGCCGCGGCCAACGCGAGCTGATCGTCGGCGACCGCCAGACCGGCAAGACGGCGCTGGCCCTGACGGCGATCCTGGCGCAGCGCGACACGGGCGTGCTCTGCGTCTACTGCTCCATCGGCAGGCGCGGCGCCGAGGTGGCGCGCACGGTGGCGTCCCTCAGGCGGCACGGCGCGCTCGCCTACACGACCGTGATGGTGGCGCCGGCGGAGGCGGAGCCGGGCCTCCGGCAGGTGGCGCCGTTCGCTGCCATGAGCGTCGCCGAGGCGTGGATGGAGGCCGGCAGGCACGTGCTGGTGGTCCTCGACGACCTCGTCCAGCACGCGCGGTCCCACCGCGAGGTGTCGCTGCTGCTGCGCCGGCCGCCCGGGCGCGAGGCCTACCCTGGCGACGTCTTCTACCTGCACTCGCGCCTGCTCGAGCGCGCCACGCAGCTCTCGAAGGCCCGCGGCGGCGGCTCCCTGACCGCGCTTCCCATCGTCGAGACCCAGGAGCGGGACCTGGCGGCCTACGTGCCGACGAACCTCATCTCGATCACCGACGGGCAGATCGTGCTGTCCCCCGAGCTGTTCCGCCGCGGTCAGCTGCCGGCCGTCGACGTCGGGCTGTCGGTTTCGCGCGTCGGGGGCAAGGCGCAGCGGCCCGCCTACCGGACGGTGGCAGGCGGGTTGCGGCTGTCGTTCGCGCAGTTCGAGGAGCTCGAGAGCTTCGCGAGGCTCGGAGCCGACCTCGACGAGGGCACGCGCGCCACGCTGGTGCGCGGCCGGCGCGTCCGGGAGGTGCTGAAGCAGGGCGCGCTCGAGCCGGTGCCCGTCCTCGAGCAGATGGCGTCGCTGGCGGCGGTGAGCGCCGGCCTGTTCGACGACGTCCCGGCCGAACGCGTGGCGGCCCTCGAGCTCGACCTGCGCCGCGAGGCCCGGAACGCGCTGCCCGACCTGGCCCGGCGCGTCGAGGCCGGCGAGGCGCTCGCCGAGGAGGACAGGGCGGCGCTCTTGGGCGTCGCCCGGACGGTGCTCGCTCCAGCCGCATCGGGAGCGCCCGAGGGCGCCGAAGCGTGAGCTCGCTAGGCACGCTGCGCCGGCGGCTCGAGACCGCCGAGAGCCTCGGCGGCGTGGTGACGACGATGAAGGCGTTGGCATCGGTGCGGGTACACCAGTACCGGCGCACGATGCGGGCTCTCGACGCGTCCACGCTCACGCTCGACCGGGCCGCCCGCGCCCTGCTCTTCCAGCATCCCGAGCTGGCGACGCCGCAGGAGAGCGCCGACACCGGCTCGACGACCGTCGTGTTCGGCTCCGACCGCGGCCTGTGCGGGGCGTTCAACGACCGCATGGCGCGCTTCGCGGCCCGCAGCGTGGCCGAAGCGGCGGCCGGCGGCGGCCCCGCGCGCGTCGTCGCGGTGGGCCGCCGCGTCGGGAGGCGCCTGCGCGCAGCAGGACTGGCGCCGGACGCGCTCATCTCGATGCCCAGCAGCCTCGCGGCGGTCGACGCCGGCGTCGCCGAGCTCCTCGTGCTCATCGACGGCTACCTGAGGGCCGGCTACGAGGGGCGGCTTCGACTGGTGTACGCCCGGCCCGTGGGCGCGACCCGCTTCTCGGAGCGGACGGTCCAGGTCCTGCCCATAGACCCGGCCTGGATGGCCCATCTGAGGGACCGCCGCTGGGAGACGCGCAACCTGCCGATGGAGCTGTCCGACCCTGCCGAGCTGGTCAGGGGCCTCGTGCGTCAGCGGATGGCGCTGGCCTTCGTCAAGGCGTTCGGGTCGTCGCTGGCTGCCGAGAACGCAGCCCGCCTCGCCGCCATGGAGGCCGCCACCCGCAACGTGGAGGAACGCCTGGAGCGCCTGCGCGCCGAGCACCACGCAGCTCGCCAGGCGGCCGTCACGGCCGAGCTGCTCGACATCCAGAGCGCGGCCGCGGCGCTGGACGACTGACCCGCCTTGCCGCGGCTCGCTCCGCCGCGGGCCGGGGCGCTCGCGACAGGGCGTGACCTGACCTGCTTGACGTAGAGTCTGGTCTGTCGCGTCGCGGCGCCCCCTACCCGCCGGCCCGCCGCCCCGCCCCGACGCGGCCTCCTCGACCATGCGCCTACTGACTGGACTCCTCATCGCCCTCGTCTCCGCCTGCGCCTTCGGCACCTCCGGCGCCCTCGCCAAGGGGTTGCTCGCCGCCGGCTGGTCGCCCGGCGCGGCGGTGACGTGGCGCGTGGGGCTCGGCGCGCTGGCGCTGCTCGTGCCGGCGGCGCTCGCGATGCGCGGCCGCTGGCGCACGCTCAGGGTCGGCTGGAGGAGCGTGCTGCTCTTCGGCCTGGTGGCGGTCGCCGGCTGCCAGCTCACCTACTTCCTCGCGGTGGAGCGCCTCTCGGTGGCCGTCGCCCTGCTGCTCGAGTACTGCGGCGTGCTGCTGGTCGTCCTGTGGCATTGGCTGCGGCGCGGCCGCCGTCCCCGTCCCCTGACGATCGCTGGCGCGGCGCTGGCGGTGGCGGGCCTGGCGCTGGTGCTCGACGTGTTCGGCGCGGTGACGGTGGACCCCCTGGGCGTCATGTGGGGACTGATCGCCGCAGCCGGGCTGGCGACGTACTTCGTCGTCTCGGAGGACGACAGCTCCGGGATGCCGCCGCTGGCGCTGGCGACCGGCGGCTTGGCGGTCGGGGCCGTGGCCCTGCTGCTCGCCTCCGCCGTGGGGGTCATCGACGCCACCTGGGTGGCCACCGACGTCCAGCTCGCGGGAGCGGTCGTGCCGTGGTGGGTGCCGGTGCTCGCCCTGAGCCTGTTCGCCGCCGCCTTCGCCTACGCGACCGGCATCGCCGGCGTGCGGCGCCTGGGCTCGAAGCTCGCCTCCTTCGTCGGGCTCTCGGAGGTGCTGTTCGCCGTCGCCTGGGCGTGGCTGCTCCTGGGCGAGGTGCCGGCACCCGTGCAGCTGGTCGGAGGGGTCCTGGTCCTCGCGGGCGTGCTCGTCGTGCGGCTCGACGAGGAGCCGGCGCTCGCGACGGCCGCCCCGGCACCCGAGACCGCGGCGCTCGGCAGCGGCGACTGACCCTATACTCCCTGCGCAGGAGGTCGGTCATGCACGCCTTCGACGCGCTCGTCTCAGCCGCTGCCGAGGAGCGGGAGCTTCGCGGCTCCAACGTCCTCTACGAACCCCCTACCCATCAGCCCGTGGAGTCGTCGGCCTCGGGGCGCCTGCACCCGGTCGTCGGCGGCAAGATGCTGCGCTTCGACTACCGCTGGGCGCTGCGCTCCGAGGAGCACGAGGGCACCCTGCTCGTCGCGTGCGACTCTCGCGGCCGCGCCACCGCCGCATGGGGCGACAGCTGGCACCAAGGCCGCGAGGTGATGTCGCTGGCCGGGGACGCCACCGACGGCGCCGTGGCGCTGCGGGGGAGCTGGTCGGTAGGCGACGGCCCCCCTTGGGGTTGGCGCGTCGACCTGACGCCGCGCGAGGAGGGCGGCCTCGGCATGGTGATGTGGATCGTCACGCCCGAGGGCGAGGAGGCGCGGGCAGTCGAGATGTCCCTGGCCCCTTAGAGGGCGCGGGTACGGTCGTCCGCCAGGCCCAGCCAGCGCAGCACGTCCCAGCCGTGCGCCTCGAACGCCGCGTCGCGGTGCTCGCGCGCCCACACGACGGTCGACAGCGCCCACAGCGCCGATAGGCGCC
>JBIQIQ010000085.1:7594-10044 GCA_044507975.1 Deinococcaceae bacterium | reverse complement strand
CGAGGACGACGGCGAGGTCGAGCTGGAGTTCAACAAGCTGCGGTTCTACTGACCTATGGCAGCCCCGGCTCCGGCCGGACGACCGCGGCGGCGGCGAGGGAGAGCGTCCCTCGCCGCCGCTGCCTCATGGGCGCCGGTATGACGGATTAGCGCCGAGTTAAGTCCGTGCAGGGCAGACTGTGCCATGCCGAACAGTCGCCCGACCCCGCAGCTCCGCCTCCTCGCCCCTGCCCTCGCCCTCGCTCTCGCGTTGAGCGCGTGCGCCTCTTCCCCTGGGGAGCAGGTTCCCACCGGGGCGAAGAAGGTGAGCGGCGCGATCACGCTGCCGGCCGGGCACGGGATCGAGGTCTCTGAGCTCGAGGTCGTCACCCCGTACGGCAGCTACCCGGTGGACGCCGACGGGAGGTACACCGCGCTGGTGCTCGCGAGCGCCGAGACGGAGATCGGCGTCGAGACGCCCTCTGGCGAACTGCTGCTCCTCGGGCCGAGCAGCGGCGCCGCCGCGCCGCTGTCGCTCAGGAGCACGGCCGAGTCGCTGCTCTACTACGCGGTCGGAGGGATGTGGCTCCCGGCCGAACACCAGGACACGGTCCGTGGCCTCCTGCGGGAGAGGGGCGAGGTGAGCGACCTCGCTGCCCACCTCGAGCGTCTGCTGACGGCGGGCGTCAACGGCCTGTTGGAGCCGGACCAGGAACTGGAGGACGCCCTCGAGACAGCGCGCGCCAGCGTGCTGGGCGGGCTCACCCTCTCGGCCGCGGCGAGCTCGATCGGCATATGCCCAGCCCTCGCCCCCTCCCAGGCCGGCACCTTGAGCGTGATCATCCACGACGGGACGACCTCGCGGGCCGGCTCGATGCTGCTCCACGACCAGGGCGGCCTCGGCATCCTCGCCATGAACCAGCTGCGCCGCCCCGCCGCCCTACTGGCGTACGAGGTGTCGTGGCAGGACCTCGACCAGAACGACACGCAAGTAGATCCGCCCGTCCTGGCGCAGAGGGTCGAGGTCCCCGCCACGGGCAACCTCGAGTTCTTCGCCGCGATCGGCGACGTCCTCACCGGCGACGCGCCGTGGGCGCCCGCCTACAGCCCCCAGCTGGTCCTCTCGGGGCACGAAGGCGCGTCCTTGACCCAGTACGAGGTGGTCCTGGTGGGCCCGAGCCTCTCCGGCGAGAAGGGGAGCGCCTGGTTCGACCCGAGGTTCGCCTCGCTCCAGGACGAGTGGGAAGAGATCGCGTTCGACAAGTCGGTGGAGCTGTTCCTCGACGAGATGCTGCTGCCGCTCATCGAGGTCTACACGCTGGGCGCCGTCGCCAAGTTCGACGCGGCACGGCTGAGCAAGGCGCGCCAGCAGGTGAAGGGCATCTACGACAACCACCTGCTGGGCCTCGGCGTCTACCTGAAGACCGAGTCGTTCGGCGGGTACGCGGCCGGCCTGCGGTTCGTCCTCGAGGAGCTGACCGTCAACAAGGCCCTGCGGAGCGACATGATCGGGATGATCACCGAGGCGCTCGGCACCAGCGACGCCAACCGGCTCTCGGTCGAGGCGCTGGACAGGAAGCTCGCCACCCGCGCTGCCGCCAGCGCCGTGGCCGCGGCCGTCCAGACCGTCATGGTGGGCGGCGACGTCGCCAAGATCCTCAGCGACCTGTCCGGCAACCCCATGACGGCGTCGTGGGAGGTCGAGGCCATGCCCGCTCGGTTCCTGGTCGACCCGCCCACGGCGACCATCACGAAGGAAGAGGCCAGCGCCCGGTTCACGATCCGGGCCATCGGCGACCCGCCGATGGGCAACTACCGCTTCCGCTGGTCGACGAGCGGGAACCACGGCGAGCTGTCGGACCTGCTCACCGACGGCGTCGTCATCGACACCACCTCGCCGGAGATCTGGTACTTCCACTCCGACCCCGTGACGCTGGACGAGAGCGACGTCGACTCGATCCTGCTGGAGGTCTTCCTCGTCGAGGCGGGCGCGACCGCCATCCCGGAAGGCGCCAAGCCGATCGGAAAGGGCCAGGCGATCGTCCGGGGCGAGCCGGAGGGGGAGAGGTGCGTGTTGGAGTGCGACGAGAACGGGATCTGCGGGATCTACTGCCCCTGACGAGCGGCCCGCTCCCGACAGCCTCATGGAGCGGTCCTACAGTGTCGTAGTGACACGTTCGTTCGCTCGCACTCCGGCCCCATGTCGGTCGAGGGCGTAGCCGCGCCCGCGGGCGCCGCCCCGGGCCCGGCCGTAGGACTGGCCCTCAGCGGGGGAGGCGCACGCTGCTTCGCCCAGGTAGGGGCGCTGAGGGCGTTGGAGGACCATGGCCTGCGGGTGGACGCCATCGCCGCGAACTCGAGCGCGGCGGTGCTGGGCGCCATATACGCCACCGAGCCGAACGCCAGGAGGCTGGAGGAGGTCGTGCGGGGCATCGACTTCTCGGCGCTGGTCCAGCCGGACGGCGCCGCCG
>JBIQIQ010000085.1:0-7494 GCA_044507975.1 Deinococcaceae bacterium | reverse complement strand
GAGGTCGTGCGGGGCATCGACTTCTCGGCGCTGGTCCAGCCGGACGGCGCCGCCGGCCTGATCGGCCACGGCGGGGTCGAGGACCTGCTGAGGGCCAACGCCGCCGCCACGTTCGAGGACCTGGCCATCCCGCTGGCCGTCCCCGCGGTCGACATCGAGCGGGCCGAGGCGCTGGTGTTCTCCACTGGGGAGCTCGTTCCGCCGGTGTGCGCCAGCAACGCGTTCCCGGGCCTGTTCACGCCGGTGCCGTTCGCAGGGCGCAGCCTGATGGACGGCGGCATCGTGAACAACTTCCCGGTCGACCTGATCCGCTCGCTGACGACCAGCCCCGTGCTGGCCATCGACTGCCGGCCGCCGCGAGCGGGCCCTCTCGACCTGGAGGACGCCGGCGACGCCTCCCTCCTCGAGAAGGTGGGTGCGCTGATCAAGCGGGGCGTGCCGACGATGGTGGAGCTGCTGATGCGCGCCTACAACATCACGCAGGACCGGGTCGTGGAGATGACGTGCGCGCTGCACCCTCCCGACCTGCGACTGAGGCCCCCGCTGCCTGACGACCTCGACATCCAGCACTTCTCGCGCCTCGAAGAGGCGATCGACGCCGGCTACCGATGCGTGGAGGAGGCGGCGGCCGCCGGTCGGCTCGCGGGCCTGGCGGCCGTTGAGTGACGGGGCCGTCCGGAGCCTGCACGCGGTGGCGGGCGGGGTGCGCTGCCACTACCTCGAGGCCGGCGCCGGTACGCCGCTGGTCCTGCTGCACGGCACGGCCATCGACTCCGCCGAGCTGAGCTACGGCCCCAGCCTGCCCGCCCTCTCCGAGGGTCACCGCGTGATCGCGCTCGACTGGCCCGGCTACGGGCTCAGCGAGAGCCCGGCGGTGAGCCTCGGGATGGCGGAACTCGTGGAGCTTCTCGAGGCGTTCCTGGACACGCTCGACCTGGAGGTCGTGCACCTGGCCGGGTTCTCGATGGGAGGGGCGGCCGCTCTCGGGCTCGCGCTGACCGCTCCTCGACGCGTACGGACCCTGACGCTGATCGGCAGCTACGGGCTCGACGCCCGGACCCCGCTGCCCCTCCTGCCGCTGCTGCCCTACGTGGCGATGCGCGCGCCGCGGTTCAGCGAGAGCGTCACGTGGGGCATGCGCCGCAGCCGCGCGCTGACGCGGCTGGTGCTCACCAACGTGGTGTTCTCGAACCGCCAGCTCGTGACGTCTGAGCTGGTGAGCGCCGTGCACGAGCGCCTCAAGGCACCGGAGGCCGAGCGCAGCTTCGTGGCGTGGCTGAGGGGGGAGCTGCGGCCCTTCGGCCTGGGGACGTCCTACGAGGCGCGGCTGGGCGACGTGGCCCCGCCCACCCTGCTGCTCCACGGGCGGAACGACCGGGTCGTGTCGTGGCGCAAGTCGGCCCGGGCCAGCCGCCGCATCCCGGGCGCCGAGCTACGCCTCGTGCCAGGATGCGGGCACTGGGTGATGCGTGAGGCGCCGGAGGAGTTCCGGCGCGAGCTGCTGCGGTTCGTCGGCGATCCGGTCGGATAGGCGTGCGCCAGCCCTCAAGTGCCCGAGCGGCGGCCTACAGGCGGTGCCACTTCCCCTCGGACACGACCTCCACCTCGCCGCCGTCCACCTTGAAGGCGGTGTCGTCGTCGATGGCGTAGGCCGGGCCGCCGAGGGCGGCGGCCCACCTCTCGGCCGCGGGGAGCGTGTTGGTCGGCAGGTCGGGGTGGTCGAGGTGAGGGAAGATCGAGAAGTCGACGAAGCCGAGCGCCGTGTCCTCGCCCGAGGGCGGCTGCCAACCCATGAACTCGCGGCCGACGCGCGGCGTCATGACCATGCTGCCGGCGCTCAGTCCGACCCACACCAGCTCCTCCAGGTCTGGCAGGAGGTCGGCCAGACCCGACTCGCGCATCCAGTGGGCGAGGTATAGGGCGTCACCGCCGTTGACGAGCAGGACGTCCGCGCTCCGCACCCACGGCTCCCAGCGCTCGCGCTCGATGCTGGGAAGGGCCGTGAGCTCCAAGACGCCCACCGACCGCCAACCGAGCTCGACCATCGGTGTCGTGGAGCCGATGCCGGTGAGGAACCGGTAGGCCCCCTCCGGCCGGACCCACGGGTGGCCGTAGCCGGCGGTGGGGATGGCCAGGGCGCCGCACTCGGCGATCGGCTTGCCGAGGAGGTCGAGGAGCGCCGCCTGGATGCTGGGGTTCTTGATGCCGGCCGACGTCAGTAGGAGCTTCATGCGCTTCCTTCCGCCCTTGGACCTGAGGAAGCTTACGTCACGGGCGGTACCCCATGCCGGCGCCGCCTCGACCTCTGTTATGCTCCACCGAGACCCACAACCCTGGCACCGAGTAGGAGATACGTATGCGATACGCCATCAGGAAGGTGCGCACCCTGCTAGCCGCGCTCCTCGTCTCTGCCTTCGCAGCCACCGCCACGGCCCAGACCGAGATCTCGTTCTGGCACATCTTCGACGCCGGACCGGCGGCCGAGTTCATCGACCAGGTGGTCCAGGACTTCAACGAGGCCAACCCCGACGTCCACGTCACGCATCTGGGCACGAACTTCTGGGACTACTGGACCCGCTTGACCACGGCCACCGCCGGCGGCATCGGGCCCGACGTCGCCATGAACGACCTCGGCAACGTGCCGAGCCGGGCGGCCTCCGGGGTCATCCTGCCGCTCGACGACCTGCTCGGCGATGCCGGCCTCGACCCTTACTGGCCGGCCACTCAGGGCGCCGTCACGTGGGACGGCCAGACCTACGCGCTGCCTCTCGAGACCGACGTGCGCGTCCTCTACTACAACAAGGAGCTGTTCGCCGCCGCCGGCCTCGACCCCGAGGACCCGCCGGAGACGTGGGACGAGCTCGTCGAGTACGCCGACCGCCTCTCGGTCGTCGAGGGCGGGCGCATCCAGCAGCTCGGGTTCGGGCCCACGCTGGGCAACACCTACTTCCCGCTCTACGCGATGCTCAACGGCGAGGACCTCGTCGCCGACGACGGGAGCCTCGAGCTCAACACGCCGGCCGCCGTCGAGGCCCTCCAGTGGATGGTCGATCGCCAGAACGCCCACGGCAGCCGCGCCATGACCTCGTTCGCGGCGACCTTCGGAACCGGCGCCAGCGACCCGTTCATGTCTGGCAAGGTCGCGATGATCATCGAGAACAACACCTTCCCCGGCCAGATCGCGCAGTACGCGCCCGACCTCGACTACGGCGTCGCCCCGCTGCCGCACAACGGCACGCCGGCCAGCTGGAGCAACGGCTTCTCGCTCGAGATCAGCTCCGCCACCGGCGCTCCGGAGGCCGCTTACCGCTTCGCCGAGTACCTGATGTCCGAGGAGGTCCAGCACGCCTACGCGCAGATGAACTTCTCGATGGTCGGGAACATGGCCGCGGCCGCCGCCGACGACCTGATGGCCGACCCGAACTGGAGCGTGTTCGTCGAGCAGATGGGCTCCTCGCAGTTCCGGGCCTTCTCGCTCGAGGCGCCGACGTGGTACGACACCGCCCTGCAGCCCGAGATCGACGCCGCCCTGCTCGGCACCAAGACCCCTCAGCAGGCGCTGGACGACGCCCAGCGGTCTTACGAGAACGAGGTCAGGCGGTATCGCGAGACCAACTGAAGTGATCCGGGCCCGCCGCTCGCGCGGCGGGCCCACCGAACCCGTTGGTCGAGCCCCTCTGACCCGCCTCGCGCGGCGGGAGATGTACACGGCGTGGCTGTTCATCTCTCCGTGGGTGCTGGGGTTCGTCCTCTTCTCGGCGCTGCCGATCGCGCTGTCGATCTACTACAGCTTCACGAGCTACAACGTCTTCCAGGCCCCTCGGTGGATCGGGGTGGCGAACTACCGCGCGCTGGCGACGGACCCGCTGTTCTGGAAGGCGCTGTACAACACCGCGTACTACACCTTCCTGTCGGTCCCGCTGATGATGGCGATCAGCCTGGGGCTGGCGCTGCTCCTCAACTCGAAGCTGCACGGGATGAGGATCTTCCGCACGATCTTCTTCCTGCCCTCGGTGCTGTCCGGGGTCGGAGTCGCGCTCTTGTGGCTGTGGATCTTCAACCCTGACTACGGGCTGATCAACCTCGGCCTGTCCTACCTCGGCATCGAGGGGCCCCTGTGGCTCTACTCGCCCGACTGGTCGAAACCGGCCATGGTGATCATGAGCCTCTGGGGCCTGGGCGGGGTGATGGTCATCAACTTGGCCGGCCTGCAGAACATCCCGCCGCAGCTCTACGAGGCGGCCCGCGTGGACGGTGCCAGCACGCTGGCGCAGTTCCGCTACGTGACGCTGCCGATGCTCTCGCCGACGCTGTTCTTCAACTTCATCACGCTGACGATAGGCTCGTTCCAGGTGTTCACGCAGGCCTACGTCATGACCGACGGCGGCCCCGTGCACTCGACGCTCTTCTACGTCTTCTACCTGTTCACGACGGCGTTCGAGAGCCTGCGGATGGGGTACGCGTCGGCGATGGCCTGGATCTTGTTCTTCATCATCGTGGGGGTCAGCCTCTTCCAGATCGCCGTCTCGCGGCGGCTCGTCTACTACGAGGAGAACTAGCCGATGGGCTCCCTCAAGGCCGCCAGGACCGCCTACGCCATCACCGTCTACTCTCTGCTCGGGCTCGGCTCGCTCGCCTTCCTGTTCCCGCTGCTGTGGATGCTGAGCACCGCGCTCAAGCCCGACGCCCAGCTCTTCGCCTACCCGCCGGAGTGGATCCCGAAGCCGCCGCAGTGGGGCAACTTCGTCGCGGCGATCGAGTACTTCCCGTTCTGGCGGTACTTCTGGAACTCGACCGTCGTCACCGTGCTCGCGGTCTTCGGCCAGGTGTTCTCCGCGTCGATCGTCGCCTACGGGTTCGCGAAGCTCAGGTGGCCGGGGCGCGAGGTCGTCTTCTTCCTGGTGCTCGCGACCCTGATGATCCCGGCGCAGGTGACGATGATCCCGCAGTTCGTGATCTTCACCTGGATGGGCTGGGTCGACACGCTGCTGCCACTGATCGTGCCCAGCTTCTTCGGCGGCGGGGCGTTCAACGTCTTCCTGTTCCGGCAGTACTACCGGACGATCCCGAGGGAGTACAACGACGCCGCCCGCATCGACGGCGCGTCGGAGTGGCGGATCTTCTGGCAGATCATCCTGCCGCAATCGAAGCCCGTGATGGCCACGGCGGGCATCTTCGCGTTCCTGTGGACGTGGAACGACTTCATGGGTCCCGTCATCTACCTGCACAGCCCCAAGAACTTCACGCTGCCGATCGGCCTGCGGGCCTTCCAGCAGCAGACCGGAACCGAATGGGACCTCCTGATGGCGGCCAGCCTGATCGTGATGCTGCCGGTGATCGTCCTGTTCTTCGTCCTGCAGCGGTACTTCGTACAGGGGATGGCCCTCTCCGGCCTGAACCGCTGAGCCCGAGGAGGGAACCAGCCTTGCCGACCAGCACATCGACCTCGAGTCTGAGGCGCGCCCCCTACGACGCGGACGCCCTGCGTGCGCTCCCGACGGCGGAGTCGCTCGCCGGCGACGAGGTCGTCACCGACCCTCGCGACCCCGACTGGGCGCCGCCGGCGCTCACGAACCAGTGGGCCGGCCTCGTCGCCGGGCGCGGCGTGTTCTCGTACGCCGGCTTCAGCACTCCGGACCTCTACTCGACGAGCGAGCACGGCCGCCTCTTCGCGGGCGTGGACGGCGGACCGCTCGAGGACCTCTCGGCCGCCGGGCAGGTCGGTTACCGCTGGTTCCCGAGCCGCGTGGAGCGCCGCCAGTCCTGGCGCGGCCTGCGCTTCGACGTCGTCACGCTTCTGCCGACCTTCGGGAACGCGGCCGTGAACCTCGCGAAGGTCACGAACGAGGGGCCGGAGCGCGTCGCGCTCGACCTGTTCGCGCTGGTCGCCGCCGACACCTCCGCCACGTGGGACACGTCGTGGCCGCCGCGCGACCCGGTCAGGGCCAGCGCGCGGCTGGAGGGGGAGACGCTGGTCCTCGAGGACCGCGAGGGGAGAGCGGCCTCGGCGGTGGGCGTGAGCGTCCCGCTGCAGGGCGCCGCCGGCTTCGACCGTCAGGAGAGCGGCTGGGTGAGCGCGTTCGCTGGCGTGGACGACCCGTTCGCCCCGACCGAGCACGTGATCACCGACCCGGCCCCCTCCGACCCCAGGTGGGCGGAGGCGCTGGCCGGCGCCCGCCTGGACGGCGCCCTGAGCCCCGACCCCCGGTGGGTCGCGCTGCACGTGCGCCTCGAGGTGGAGCCCGGGGCGTCCGCCGACCTCGTGTGGGCCCACGCGCTGGCGGACGACGCCGGCGCGGCGACGTCCCTGGCGCGCCGCTGCCTGGAGCAGGGTGGCAGCCTGGTGGAGAGGACGCGCGACGCCTGGGAGGACGAGTGGCGCGCGGCGTTCGACGCGGGCTCCGAGCGCTTCTCCGGCCACCTCCCGGTCCTCGAGAGCGCCGAGCCCGCGGTCGAGCGCCTCTACTACATGGGCGCGCTGACGCTGCTCTACTGCAAGCGCACCGCCGGGTGGGGCGGGAGGGCCGAGACGTACGTCACCGGCTTCCCCTCCTCGCTCGGGACGTTCCCCCACACCTGGGTCTTCCCGTGGGACACGATGATGGTCTCCGGCGTCCTCAGCCTCCTGGACCCGCTCGCGATCCGGCGGATGGTGCTCGCGTACCTCTCGGCCGACCTCCACCAGGGCTGCGCGATCGATTTCCGCACCGGCGGGCCGGTCGGCACCTGGTACGCCGTCAACGACTACGCGCTGGTCCACATGGCCTGGCAGTACGTCCGCTACACGGGCGACCTCGCGTTCCTCGCCGAGGAGGTGCGCGGCGCGAGCGTGCTCGACCACCTCGTAGGGCACGCGCGGTACTACCGCCGCCTCGCCGGCGACGACGGCCTCGCCGACTACGGGACGGCCGCCAACCTCCTCGAGTGCGTCAGCACCTACACCGCCAAGGTCGCCTCCTTCAACGCCGCCAACGTATGGAACGGGCGAACGGTCGCGGCCATGCTGCGCCTGGCAGGGCGCGAGGCCGAGGCCGCGGAGCTGGAGTCGACCGCCGCGGCGCTGGCGGCCGCCGTGCAGGAGCTCTACCTGCCGGGCGAGGGCTACTTCGGCTGCCGCCAGCCTGATGGCGAGCTCGTGCCGGTGCGCCACTGCCTCGACTTCTTCACGGTCCTCCAGTGCATGCCGGACGCGCTCGCGCCCGGCCAGGCCGAGGAGATGGTTGGCTTCTTCCTGCGCGAGCTGAGGACGACGACCTGGATGCACGCGCTGTCCCCTCAGGACCCCGACGCCGCCTTCAGCTCCCGCACCGACCACCAGGACGAGGGCGCGTACACGACGTGGCCCGCCTACTCGCTCGAGGTCCTGCTGCAGACTGGCCACGAGCGCGAGGCGCTCGCCTGGATGGGCCAGGACGGCCGTCCGGGCCTGGCCGACGTCACACGGCAGGGACCGTTCGGCCAGGCGTACACGCATGGCGACGAAGGCAGCCCCAC
>JBIQIQ010000084.1:0-10099 GCA_044507975.1 Deinococcaceae bacterium | reverse complement strand
AGCCCGAACTCCTTGTTGCGGGCGCGCAGGAACGCCCCGCTCGAGTAGAGGACGAAGAAGAACGCGAACACGGCGATCAGCACCAGGCAGACGGTCAGGACGACGCGGGTGGTGTCGCCGCCGTAGAGGTAGCCCGCGCGCACCTCGGGGTGGTAGAGGAACTGCGCGTAGACGAAGAACAGGGCTACCGAGAAGGTGCTCGAGAGCAGGAAGGCCGCGTAGCGCAGCCAGCTGCCCCTGAGGTTCGAGAGCGCCAACTGGGCGAACGTCACGGTGCGAGGGCGCCCATCGCGCTGAGGGTGTCGAGCAGCTGCTGGAAGAAGGCCTGGCGACCCCCACCGCGCCTCAGCTCGCTGAACGGCCTGCCGTCCCGGATGAAGACCACGCGCCGGCAGAAGCTCGCGGCGAACGGGTCGTGGGTGACCATCACGACGGTCACCCCCTGCTCCTCGTTGAGGGCGCGCAGCGCCTGCATCACGTCGTTCGCCGCCTTCGAGTCGAGGTTGCCCGTCAGCTCGTCGGCCAGAACGACGGCCGGGTCGTGGACGATCGCCCGGGCGATCGCGGCGCGCTGCTGCTGGCCGCCCGAGACCTCGTACGGCATGCGTCCGAGCACCCCCTCGATGCCCAGCGTCGCCGCGACGCGCTCGAGCCGCCCGTCCATCTCCTTCACGGGCACCTTGTCGAGCACCAGCGGCAGGAGCACGTTCTCGCGGATCGTGAGGGTGTCGAGGAGGTTGAAGTCCTGGAAGACGAACCCTAGCCGGCGGCGGCGGAAGACCGCGAGCTGCTCCTGGTCCATCCCGGCCGGGTCGCGGTCGCCGATGCGCACCGAGCCCGACGTGGGCGTGTCGATCGTCGAGAGCAGGTTGAGGAGCGTCGTCTTACCGCTGCCCGACGGGCCCATGATGCCGAGGAACTCGCCTCGGTCGACCCTCAGGTCGAAGTCCTCCAGGGCGGTATGGCTGGCGCCGCCCCTCGTGCCGCCGTAGACCTTCGTGAGGCCCTGAGCCTCGAGCACGGCGGGGGCGGAGCCTTCTGTGCTCACCCTCGCGGTCTTGCCTGCTGCGTCGCGTCTCTCGCTCACCTGTGCGTAGCCTCGCATGGGCGCCTCCTCATGCCGCGATGCTCGCAGCGCGGGCGCTGGGCGGGCCATCTCGGAACCTTACGCTCCGGGAGCGAACCTTACGTTCCCGTCACCCGGGCGGGTGCGGGGGCGACGTCCTCCAGGCGGTGCAGGCCGGTGCCGCGCAGCCGGATGGTCGCGGTCGTCCCGGCGCCCACGCTCGACTCGAGGGCGAGTTCGTGCCCCATCCGTCTGCAGACCTCGGACGCCACGTGCAGCCCCATCCCCGTGGAGGCGCCGTGCGTCCGGCCGTTCGCGCCCGTGAAGAAGCGGTCGAACACCTTGGGCAGGTCCTCTGGCGGGATGCCGGCGCCGCGGTCGGCGACGGTGAGTGTCGCGCCGTCGGGAGCGGCTTCGACCCGCACCGTCACCTGTGAGCCCGCGGGGCTGTAGCGCACGGCGTTGGTGAGCAGCTGGCGCAGCGCGACGCTCAGCCACTTCGGGTCCGTGACGCCGCGGACCGACTCCGGCGCCTCTACGCGCGGGAACACGCCGGAGCGGATGAACGCGCCCCTGAGCTCGTTGAGGACCGACCGCGCCAGGGCCACGAGGTCAACCTCCGCCGGAGTGAAGTCGTGCTCGAAGCGCTCCAGGCGGGCGGCCGCGAGCATCAGGTCGAGGCCGTGCGCGAGGCGTTCGACCTCCTCGAGGGCATCGTCCCAGGCTGCGTCGTCCCGGCGGGCCGCGGCGAGCTGGATGACGCTGACCGGGGTCTTCATCTGGTGCACCCACAGGTCGACGAACGTCCGGTGGTCCTCGGCGCGCCGCTTGTGCTCGGCCAACCGCAGCGCGGCGGCCGACTGCTGCTGCTCCAGGAGCCGCGCCAGGGCGCGCTGCTCGCGCGAGGCCGGGCGGGGGAGGGGAGCGCCGGTCGCCGCAGGCGGCCGGGAGAGGCGCCGGCGCACCTCCGCTCGGAACGGCGCTTTCCGCAGCGCGTCGACCCCCAGGATCAGCGCGAGGCTGACGAGCGCGAGCAGCATCACGTAGCCGGCCTCGTCGAGCGTCAGGCGCGCCACGCCCAGATGCACGACGAGGAGCAGGAACGACACTGCCAGCGTGAACGCCGTGATGACCGGGAGCTGGTCGAGGAGCTGGTCGACCTTCCTCACGGCGAAGGCTCAGCCCCGCGGCCGCGCGGCCTGCCCGAGGGCGAGGGCGTAGCCTTCGCCCCGGACGGTCCTGACCGCGTCGTCCAGCCCGAGCGCCTCGAGCTTGCGGCGCAGGCGGTTGACGTTGACGGTGAGGGTGTTGTCGTCGACGAACTCCTCGTCGTCCCACAGCGCCTGCAGCAGCGAGGCTCGGCTCACGACGGCACCCCTCGCCCGCACCAGCGCCTCGAGCAGCAAGCCCTCGTTGCGCGAGAGAGCTGCGCGCTCCCCGCCGTGCGTCGCCTCGAGGCGCAGGGGGTCGTAGCTGAGCCCGCCGTGGTCCACGCGGCCGCCGCCCCGCTCCGCAGCGCTGTACTCGCCGTACGCCCTGCGCAGCGCTGCTCGCACCTTCGCCGTCAGCAGCTCGGGGCTGAAAGGCTTCACGACGTAGTCGTCGGCCCCGTTCTCGACCGCCATCACCTGGTCCATGTCTCCGCCCCTGGCGGTCATGAACACGATGGGTACGGTCGAGACGGTGCGGAACTGGCGACACCAGTAGAAGCCGTCGTACCAGGGCAGGTTGACGTCCAGCAGCACGAGGTCGGGCGCGACCTCGAGCAGCTCGGCCTTGAGGTCGTCGTAGCGGCGCGCTGCCACGACCTCGTGCCCGTAGCGGCCCAGGTGGGCGGCCAGCGCCGCGACGAGCTTCGGTTCGTCCTCGACGATGAAGATCCGGCTCATCCCGGCAGAAGCGTAACTCCGGCGGCCGGCGCGGCTCGTGCCTTCGTCGGCGGCCGCCGCGCGCTGCACCTCAGCGGCCGCCGACCTCCCCGGTGACGATCGCGACGCCAAGGCCGCCGCTGACGGTTCGAACCACGGCGGTCGCCCTCGCGTCCGGGTGCGAGGCGACCCGGTCGGCGTCGTCGGTGAGCAGCGCGAACCGCCACCGGGTGGCGCCCTGGCCCAGCCGGCTGAGGAAGCGCCGGGACAAGGCGGATGCCTCGCGCGCGTCGCCGAGGCGTACGCCGTAGGGCAGGTTGCTGACGATCAGACCCTGACGCGCGCCGAGCGCTCCGAGGTCCATCTCGAGGCTGTCGGCGTGATGGAGCCTGACGTGGCCGTGGCCAGCGCGGGCGAGGTTGGCCCGTGCGGCATCTAGCGCGCGCGCGTCGGCGTCGATGCCGAGCAGGTGGGGCGCCGGGGCGGGGTCGATTGCATGGTCGCCCGGGTCCGGGACCGGGCCGGCAGGGGAGGCGCGATCGAGCCGCCGCTTGACCTCGCGCCAGCGGCCGGGCCTGAACCAGGCCGCCTTCTCGAAGGCGAACGAGCGCGCTCGCCCCGGCAGCAAGCCGGCGAGAACGTCGGCGACCTCGATGAGCACCGTGCCTGCCCCGCAGAAAGGGTCGACGACGGCGTCCGGCTCCGCCACCTGCGCGAGCCCGAGCAGGGCGACGGCCGCGGCGAGCGTCTCGCGGGCCGGAGCGGCCCCGACGGAGGTGCGCAGCCCGCGCCTGTGCAGGTGCTCGCCCGAGGTGTTGAGGCTCAGGGTGCAATGGTCGTGGTCGAGGCGCACGTGCACCTCGAGAGGCGCTTCCGGCTCGGGCCTCGGCCTGAGGCCGAGCGGGGCCAGGCGCCTGGCGATCCCCCCGGTGACGGCCCGAGCCACCTCGTCGCCCGCCTGCAGCTTCGAGCGCCGCGACGCCATCCGCAGCGCGTAGGTGCCCTCGAAGCCGAGGTGCACCTCCCACGGCAGCCTGCGGGCCCTGTCGTGGAGCATCTCGGCCGAGGCGGCGGGGAACGTGCCCAGGCGCAACAGCACCCGCGAGGCGGTGCGCGAGGCCAGGTTGACTGCCATGATCCCGTCGAGGTCGAGGGCCACGCTCACGCCGCCGCGCTCGGCGGAGGGCTCGGCGGCGCCCGCGAGCAGACCCAAGGCGGCGAGCTCCTCGGCCAGCAGGGGCTCGAGGCCGGGCGCGACCTGGACGAAGCAGTCGAACGGCGTGGTGAGCAGCCACCGCTTCACGCGCCGCTCCAGCGCTCGCGGTGTCAGGCGCTCGACGGGCTCTGCCTCGCTCACGCCCCCAGGCTATCCCGCCCTCAGCGCGAGCGCGGGTCGAGCAGGTCGCGGAGCCCGTCGCCCAGGAGGCTCCAGCCCAGGACCGTCCAGACGATCGCCAGGCCGGGCACGAACGCCGGGTACGGGCTCAAGGCCAGGAATCCCTGCGCCTCGCGCAGCATGTTGCCCCACGAGGGCACGTCCGGCGGGGTCCCGAGTCCCAGGAACGACAGGGCGGCCTCCGCCAGCACGGCGACGGCGAGGCTCAGGCTCGCCTGTACGACCAGCGGGCCGACGGCACCGGGCATCACGTGCCGCCACAGGATCCGCCCCTCGCCGAGGCCGAGGGCGCGGCCGGCCTCGACGTAGTCGCGCTGCTTGATCGACAGGACGCTGGAGCGCGCGATGCGCGCGAAGATCGGCACCGTGGCGATGCCGATCGCGGCCATCGCCGTCAGCGTGCCCGGCTGATAGACGGCGGCCAGCAGCAGCGCCATCAGGATGGCGGGGAACGCGTAGAGCACGTCGACGAGGCGCATCACGACCTCGTCGAGCAGGCCGCCCGCGAACCCGGCGACGGCCCCCAGCACGGTCCCTGCCACGAGGGCGATGCCCACCGCGATGAACCCGACGTAGAGCGTGCCGCGGGCTCCCACCAGCAGCCGCGAGAACAGGTCGCGTCCGAAGTGATCGGTGCCGAGCCAGTGGTGGGAAGAGGGCGGTTGGAGCTGCGCCGTGAAGTCCATCGTGTTGGGCGCGTGCGGCGACCACACGAAGCCGAGGAGGGCACCGGCCACGATCGTCCCGACCAACAGGCCGCCCAGCCACAGTCCGTACCGGGCCCGCGAGCCGCGTCGGCGGACGGGCGCCGCCCTCCCCGCGCTCGCGGGGGCAGGGGCGTCACTCATAGCGGATCCTCGGGTCGAGAAGCCCGTAGGAGACGTCGACGAGGAAGCCCAGGCCCACGATCGTCGCGGCGTAGAGCAGGATCTCGCCCTGGAGGAGCGGGAAGTCGCGCGTGCCGATCGCCGTGAGCGCGAGCCGGCCCAGGCCGGGAAGGGCGAACACCTGCTCGATCACGATCGAGCCGATGAACAGGTTCGAGAGCGAGATGCCCAGGATCGTGACGATCGTGACCATCGCGTTGCGCAAGGCGTGCTTGAACACCACCCCGCGCTGGCCCACGCCCTTGGCGCGGGCGGTGCGCACGAAGTCCTGTGAGAGGACCTCGAGCATCGCGGCGCGCGTCATGCGCGTCATCACGGCTGCCTGGCCGAGCCCCAGGGCCAGCACCGGCAGCACCAGGCTCCGCGCCCACCGCAGGGGGTCCTCGCTCAAGGGCACGAAGCCGCTGGCCGGGAGCAGTCTGAGCTCGACGGCGAAGTAGAGGATGAAGATCAGACCCAGCCAGAAGCTGGGGATCGCGGCGCCCAACTGCGAGAGCGACGTCACCAGCGGGTCCCACACGGTGCCGCGCCGCAGGGCCGCGAAGATCCCGAGCGGCAGGGCGACCAGGCACGCGACGAGCGCGGCCCCAACCGCCAGGGGCACGCTGACCCGCAGCCGCTCGGCGATCAGGCCGGCGACGGGGCGCTGGTAGTTGAGGGACTCGCCCATGTCGCCGCGCAACACCCCGCCGAGCCACGACACGTAGCGCTCGGCGGGCGGCCTGTCGAGCCCGAGCCGTGCCCTGAGCGCCTCGCGTGCGGCCGGCGAGGCGTTCATCCCCAGGATCACGCTGGCGGGGTCGCCGGGAACCGCCAGCAGCGCGCCGAACACGACCACGCTGGCCAGGACGACGCTGAGGACGGCGGTGAGGAAGCGGCGGACTAGGAACGCGAGCATCGAGATGACTTCGGCAAGATAGGTGGGGCGGCCGCCAGCGGCCGCCCCGGTGTCGCGCTACTGGGCGCGGTAGACCTGAACGAGGTTGATGGCCGGAGTGGGCTGGTCGGTCCAGAAGCCGTAGACGTCCTGCTTCGCGGCGACGAGGTAGGGCGAGGAGAACACCCAGACGTTCACGGCGTCCTCGGCGATGATCCGGGCGATCTCCTGGTACCTGGCGGTCGCTTCCTCCTGCGTGAGGGCGGCCTCGGCCTCCTCGAGCAGCTCGCCGATGCGCGGGTTGTCGTAGTGGTAGTAGTAGCCCGGGTTCGCGTAGACGTTGATGTCGCGCGGCTCCGAGTGCCCGATGATCGTGATGTCGTAGTCGCCGCCGACGAAGATCCTCTCGATCCAGGTGGCCCACTCGACCACCGAGAGCTCGACGTCGATGCCGACCTGGGCGAGCTGCTGGGCGATCACCTCGCCGGTGCGGCGCTCGATGTTGTACGGCTCCGGCAGCTCGAACCTGACCGTGAACCCGTTCGGGTAGCCGGCCTCGGCCAGGAGCTCGCGTGCGCGCTCGGGGTCGTACGGGTAGGTGCCGGTCAGGTCGACGTAGTAGTTCTCGGCTGGGCTCATGTGGGTGCCGATGACCGTGCCGAGGCCGAACATCGCGCCCTGGACGATCGCGTCCTTGTCGATCGCGTGGGTGATCGCCTGGCGGACGCGCACATCGTCGAGGGGCTCCACGGCGTTGTTCAGCGCCAGCGTGATCTCGGCCGTGGCGGAGCCCTGGGTGCCCTTGAGGTCCGGGTTGGCCTGCACCTGCTGGAACTGCTCGGGCAGGAGCGCGACGCCGATCAGGTCGATGTCGCCGGCCTGCAGCGCCGCGAAACGGGCGTTCGGGTCGGAGACGATACGGAACTCGGCGGAATCGAGGTAGGGGAGGCCGTCCTCCCAGTAGCCCTCGAAGCGCTCGAGGCGCACGTGGCTGCCGGCTACGTACTCGGCGAAGACGAACGCGCCGGTCCCGACGGGCTGGGTGCGCTGCGTCTCGGCGGTGCCGGACGGGTTGATGACCGAGTCTGGCCTCGCGAGGTTGTAGAGCAGGCTCGAGCTCGGGCGGGAGAGGTGGAACACGACGGTGAGGTCGTCCACGGCCTCGATCGACTCGATGGCCTCGTAGTACTGCGCGTTCGTGTGCCCCGACTCGGGGTCGATGGCGCGCTCGAACTTCTCGACGACGTCGGCGGCGTCGAAGGCGGAGCCGTCGTGGAACGTGACGCCCTCGCGGAGGTCGAACGTCCAGGTCAGCCCGTCCTCCGAGGTCTCCCACGAGGTGGCGAGGGCAGGGACGATCTCACCGGTCCTGTCGAAGCGCACGAGCCCCTGCATGACGTTGTCGTAGACGACCCGGGGGATCTCCTGCGAGGTCGAGGCCGACGGGTCCCATCCCGGCGGCTCCGCCGTGATGGCGACGACGAGGCCGCCTCCCTGCGTCGGCGCGGGGTCCTGCGCCGCTGCGGTCCCGCAGACGAGCAGCGTCGCCGCGAGCGCTACCGAGAGCCTTCCAAGCGTGGTCTTCATGCACTCCTCCGATCGCGATGGGCCCCCTCGGGGGCCGCCCTCAACTGGCAAGGTAAGCGATGGCGGCAGCGGCGTACAGCCGCGCCGCGGCGACGGCGTCCGACAGGCGCACGAACTCGTCGACCTGGTGCGGGATCGTCCTGTCGCCCGGGCCGACCGTGACGATCGGAACGTCCTTCCAGGCCCACAGGAACGTGCCGTCGGTCGCGCCGGGGACGCCTCCGTAGCGCGGCGGCGTCCCGAGCACCTCCTCGTAGACGCTCTCGACGGCCGCGACGAGCGGATCGCGGGGGTCGGTGGCCGTCCAGGGTCGCGACTCGAAGCACTCGACCTCGAACCGCAGACGTGGGGTGGCGGCCTCGAGCTCGGCGGCTACCCTCCGGATGGCTGCCTCGAGCTCGCCGTGGTCCTGGCCCGGCACCGTCCTCACGTCGAGAGCCATGTAGGCCTCGTCAGGCATGACGTTCAGCTGCGCCTCGCCCCGCGCCGGCGCCTGGACGATCGTCGGCGTGATCCATGGCAGCCCGAGGAACTCGTGCTCGCCGAGGCGCTCCTGCTCGCGGCGCTCCAGGTCGCGCAGCCCCACGATCATGTCGGCCAGGCCGCGGATGGGGCTGACGCCGGCGTACGGCATGGCGCCGTGGCTCATGACGCCGAAGGCCCGCACGTGCAGGCGCATCGCGCCCTTCTGGAACAGGCAGATCTCGTTCTCCTCGGGCTCGCACACGATCGCGCCGGTGACGTCGTCGGCCCAGCCGTTGGCGATGAACGACTTGATGCCGAGCATCAGGCCCTCCTCGTCCGCGACGACCCCGAGGCGGACGCGCCCCGGCAGGTCGGGGGCGACCTCTCTCACGGCCTCCAGCGCGGCGATCGCGGCCGCCACGCCCGCCTTCATGTCGGCGCTGCCGCGGCCGTGGAGCACGCCGGTGGCCAGCTCGCCGTCCGGCCCCGGGACGATGCGGCCCTCGAACGGCGGGACGCTCCAGACCGACGGGTCGCCCTCCGTCACCACGTCGGTGTGGCCCTCGAGCATCAGCGTCTTGTGCCGGCCGGGGTCGAAGCGCGTGCCCTCGAAGTCGCAGATGACGTTCGGTCGGCCGGGCGCCGCCTCCTCGACGGCCGGCTCGAAGCCCGCGCGCCTGAGCTGCTCGGCGACG
This sequence comes from Deinococcaceae bacterium, assembly GCA_044507975.1. Classification (GTDB taxonomy): domain Bacteria; phylum Deinococcota; class Deinococci; order Deinococcales; family Trueperaceae; genus DASRWD01. The sequence continues at coordinate 1,258 of JBIQIQ010000084.1, read as the reverse complement.
AAGCGGGCCGCCGGCTCCTCGGTCGTGCCGCGCGAGGCGTCGTACACGCTGCGGACGCGCACCAGGCCCTGCGCCAGCGTGGCGACGCGCTCCGGGTCGACGGCGGCTGCGGCACGGCGCGCCAGCTCCGCGACGGCCTCGGGTAGCGCCGCGCTCACGGCAGCGGAGGGGTGAAGCGGCCGTCGACCGCGGACCAGCCGCCGTCGACGTAGAGGATCGAGCCCGTCACGAAGCTCGAGGCGTCGGAGGCGAGGTAAACGACCGCCCCGACGAGCTCACTCGGCTGCGCCCAGCGCCCGAGGGCGCTCTTCTTGGCGTAAGCGTCGTACCAGGCCGGCTGGTCCTTGATCTGCTGGGTCAACGGCGTCTCGACGACCCCCGGCGCGACGGCGTTGGCCCGCACGCCGCTCCCGCCCCACTCCGCGGCGGCGGCCCGGATCATCTGCAGCGTGCCCGCCTTCGTGGCGGCGTAGACGCCCTGGCCGGGCTCCACGACCTGGGACCGGATGCTCGAGAAGAACACCATGCTGCCCTTGCCCTGGGCGGCCATGCGCTTGCCGGCCTCCCGCAACGCGAAGAAGCTGCCCCTCAGGTTGATGCCGACGACGCGGTCGAACTCCTCCGCCGTGACCTTCGCGAGCGGCTTGCGCACGTTGATAGCAGGCGTGCAGACCAGGACGTCCAGCGCGCTCAGCGAGGACACGAGCTCCTCCACGTCGGACTCGCTCGACACGTCGGCCCGGACGCCCACGGCCTCGACGCCGCGCGCCGACGCTTCGGCGGCGACGGCCTGCGCCGCGGCAGGGTCGAGGTCGGCGCATGTCATCGAGGCTCCGAAGTCCGCGAGGCCGTGCACGGTCGCGCGCCCGATCCCGGACCCGGCGCCGATCACGAGGGCGTGCTTGCCGCTGAGGTCGAAGAGGTCGCGGTAGTTCGTCGTCATACGTTGCCCTCGCTCCTCGACGTGGCCGCGCTGAACGCGTTCACGCGGCCCGCCACGACGTCGAGGCTGCCGCGCCAGAACCCGGGGTCCTCGATGTCGATGCCGAAGCCCCGCGCGAGGTCGCTGGCGGTGGCCAGGCCGGTGGACGCCAGGAGCTCATCGTACCGCCGGCGGAACTGCGCGCCCTCGGAGAGGTAGCGGGCGTAGAGGCCGAGGCCGAACAGCCAGCCGAAGGTGTACGGGAAGTTGTAGAAGGACCGGGCGCTCGAGTAGTAGTGCGGCTTGTGCGCCCACATCAGCGGGTGCCTCTCGCCC
>JBIQIQ010000083.1:0-10220 GCA_044507975.1 Deinococcaceae bacterium | reverse complement strand
CCCGGCTCACACGAACTCGACGAGGTAGACGACCGTGAAGATCACGATCCAGACGATGTCGACGAAGTGCCAGTAGAGGCCCGCGATCTCCAGGTAGACCGCGTCCTTGCTGGTCGTGGGCCTGACGTAGGACTGGATCAGGAACCCGAGCAGCCACAGCACGCCAACCGCGACGTGTATGCCGTGCGTGCCGGTCAGGATGAAGAACGTCGTGCCGAAGAGGTTGGTGTGGATCGAGAGACCCATGTTGACGAAGTGCACGAACTCGTAGACCTGGAACCCGAGGAATATCGAGCCGAACAGCGCCACGCCGAACGTCCACAGGCGGAACTTCGGGATGTCGTTCACCCTCAGCGAGTGGAGGGCGAGCACCATCAGGAAGCTCGAGACCAGCAGCACGAACGAGCTGACGGTCGTCAGGGGGATGTCGAAGACGTCGGTCGGGAAGGGGCCGACGAGGCTGCGGTTGTGGTAGGCGAGGTAGGTCCCGATGAGGGCGCCGAACATCATGCAGTCGGACGCCAGGAAGACCCACATCAGGAGCTTGACGTCGGGGAGGCGCGTGCTGCGCCAGCCCAGCGCCGTCATCATGCCCCGTGAGCCGGGCTGCCCGGGGGCGCCATCGACGGTCTGCACGGAGTTGGGGTCGGCGACCCGCACGCTCATGCTGCTTCTCCTTCGAGCTCAGGGTGCACGTGGTGACCGCCCACCCCTTCGAACGCCCAGCCGAAGATCGTGAAGATGAAGAAGAACCCGCTCACGATGGCCAGGATCCAGTTGTCGTACATCAAGCCGTAGGCGCCGATGACGATGGCGAGGGACGCGAGGATCGGGTACCACGACTGGCCGGGCACGTGGATGCCGTGCGCGTCGTACGGCTGTCCGGCGGTGCGCGGGTCGATCGGCTCGACGTCGAGCGTCTCAGGGTGCTTGTAGGCCCAGTACGCGTCGAGCGAGTTGACGACCGGCTGCGAGGCGAAGTTGTAGTACGGGGGCGGCGAGGTCGTGGCCCACTCGAGCGTGCGGGCGTCCCACGGGTCGTTGCCGGCGGGCTTGCCAGAGCGGAACCCGGCGATGACGTTGACCAGGAAGATCACCAGGCCGATGCCCATGATGAACGTGCCGAACGTCGACATGAAGTTCCAGAGCTCGAGGCCGATGCCGGCGGGGTAGGTCTGGATGCGGCGCGGCATGCCCATGAGCCCCGCGAGGTGCTGCGGGAAGAAGATCGTGTGGAAGCCCAGCACGATGAACCAGAAGGCGACCTTGCCCAAGCGCTCGTCGAGCAGCTTGCCGGTCATCTTCGGGAACCAGTAGTAGACGGCGCCCAGGAAGGTCAGGAGCGCGCCGCCGCCCATCACGTAGTGGAAGTGCGCGACGATGAAGTACGTGTCGTGGACCTGGTTGTCGAACGGGGGCATGGCGACCATGATCCCGGTGATGCCGCCCAGCGTGAACGTGACGATGAACGCCAGGCAGTACATCAGCGAGGTAGTGAAGCGGATGTTGCCGCCCCACAGGGTGCCCAGCCAGTTGAAGATCTTCACGCCGGTCGGGATGCCGATGATGAACGAGGTCAGGGAGAACGCGGTGTTCACGACGGGGCCGAGGCCCGTGGTGAACATGTGGTGCGTCCAGACCGCGAAGCCCATGAAGGCGATGAGGATGCTCGCCAGGATCATGACCGGGTAGCCGAAGATCGGCTTGCGGGAGAAGGTCGGGATCATCTCCGAGATCAGGCCGAAGGCCGGCAGGATGATGATGTAGACCTCCGGGTGACCGAAGATCCAGAACAGGTGCTGCCACAAGATGGGCAGGGCACCGGCCGCCGGCACGTAGAAGAGCGCCCCGAAGGTGCGGTCGATGATGATCTGCAGGAACGCGATCGTCAGCGGCGGGAACGCGAAGATGACCATGAACGACATGATCAGGATCATCCAGACGAACACCGGCATGCGCATGAAGGTCATGCCAGGAGCCCGCATGTTGACGATGGTCACGATCAGGTTCATCGCCGTGATGGTCGTGCCGATCCCGCTGATGAACAGGCCGAAGGCGTAGAAGTCGACGCCGAGGCCCGGGTTGGCCGACAGGCTGGTGTTGGGCGCGTAGCCCGTCCAGCCGACGTCGGGGGCGCCTCCGAGGAAGAAGCTGGTGTAGATCATCAGGCCGCCGAGCGAGTAGACCCAGTACCCGAAGGCGTTCATGCGCGGGAAGGCGAGGTCGCGCGCCCCGATCATCAGCGGGACGAAGTAGTTCGCGAAGCCGATGCCCAGCGGCATGATGGCGAGGAACACCATCGTCAGGCCGTGCATCGTGAACATCTGGTTGAAGAAGTCGGGCGAGACGAGCTGCTGACCGGGCCTCATCAGCTGGAGACGCATGATGAACGCCTCGATGCTGGCGAGCCCCAGGAACAGGAAGCTCGAGACGATGTACATGATGCCGAGCTTCTTGTGGTCGACGGTCGTGAGCCAGCTCCACAGCCCGGTGCGCTTGAACGGCCGGACGAACAGGCCCGGCTGGGCGACGTTGGTGGAAGCGGCCATCAGTTACCTCCCGCCCCGCCCAGGGCGAGCGCGGCCCCCGCGTCGGCAACCTGGCCGGGCTCGGCGCCCAGGCTGAGCAGGTAGGCGGCGATGGCCCTCGCCTCCTCCTCGCGGTTCGGGTCGTCCTCGGCCCACAGCGTGGGCATGTAGTTGCCTGGCTTCACGGACTGCGGGTCCATGATCCACCGCGTGACGTTCTCGAGCGTGGCGTCGAGCACGCCGGCCCCGACGGTCAGGCGCTGACCGAAGTTCGTGAGGTCGGGGTAGCGGTCCTGGCCGTAGGAGACGCCCTCGGCGTAGTTGTCCACGGCGTGGCAGCCGATGCAGCCCTTCTGGGCGAGCAGGGTACGACCCTGCTGGACGAGAGGATCGCTCGACACCGTCTGGATGGTCGGCTCCTGGAACGAGGCGACCCACCTCTCGAACTCCTCGAGCGGCTCGACGACCACGCGGAAGCGCATGTAGGCGTGCGCGCCCAGGCACAGCTCGGCGCACTGACCGTAGAAGACGCCCGGCTCGTCGGCCTGCAGCCAGAGCTGGTTGTCCTGATGGGGGATCAGGTCGACCTTGCCGCCGAGGCGTGGCGCCCAGAACGCGTGCAGGACGTCGGCCGTCTGGAGGTCGAGCACGACCCGCGCGCCCACTGGCACGTGGAGCTCGTTCGCGGTCGTGATGCCGTGCTCCGGGTAGTCGAACCTCCACCACCACTGGTGGCCGGTCACCGTCACGGCGACGTCGCTGCCGGCGGCCTCGACGAAGCTCTGCGTTCGGAAGATCGTACGCACGGTCGGGACGGCGACGAGGATGACGATGATGACCGGGATGGTGGTCCAGACCACCTCGAGCAGCACGTTCCCGTGCGTCTGACCCGGGATCGAGTCGTCGCCCTTGCGCCTGCGGTAGCGCACGACGACGTAGACCAAGACACCGCCCACCAGCAGCATCACCGGGATGCTGAGGTACCAGGTCCACATGAACAGGTCCAGCTGTTCCTGGGCGACGGGTCCGACCGGTGCGAACACGGACTGCTCGTCTACCAGCGAGCATCCGGTCAGCACTGACGTCAGAACTGCGACGGGCAGGGCCCGCCACAACCAGCCTATACGCACGTTTCCCTCCTAGGGCGCTTCGTAGAGGGCTCGAAGACGGCGCCCCCTTCAACTAACTCGGTCAATCTAGCACAGGCGAAGTGCCATATATCTCGGCCCCTACGGCACGTTCCTGACCAGGGACGTTCGTCCCGAACGGCTCCGAGCCGGTAGGGACAATCGTCCCGCAGGCGCTCAGTGGCGGAAGGACGCCGCCTCGGCGAGGTGCTCCTCCGCCACGGCCCCGGCGCCGCCCAGGTCGGCCACGGTGCGCGCGACGCGCAGGAGCCGATCGAAGCCGCGGCCCGTCAGGCGCAGGCCGTCGACCAGCTCCCGCAGCAGGGCGGCGCCACTGCCTCGCGGGCGGGCGAAGCGAGCGAGCTGCGGGCCGGCGAGGTCGGCGTTGAGGCAGCCCTGCCTCGCCAGCGCGACCGCCCGCGCCGCCGCCACCCGCCGCGCCACGGCGGCCGACGGCTCGCCCGGTGGCGCCCCGAGGAGCTCGGAGCGCGTGAGGCGAGGGACCGTCAGCTGGAGGTCGATGCGGTCGAGGAGCGGGCCGGATAGGCGCGCGCGGTAGCGCAGGAGGTCGGCCTGCGAGCAGCCGCACGCCTCGGGCTCGTCGTCCTGCGCCCTGCCGCAGGGGCATGGGTTGCGCGCCGCGACGAGCTGGAAACGCGCCGGCAGCGTCACGGGCCCGCTGGCGCGGGAGACGACCACCACCCCGGACTCGAGCGGCTGCCTCAGGGACTCGAGTACCGGGCGAGCGAACTCCGGCGCCTCGTCGAGGAACAGGACGCCGAGGTGCGCCAGGCTGGCCTCGCCCGGCTTCACGGGGCTGCCGCCGCCGACGATCCCGGCCTCGGAGCCGGAGTGATGCGGCGCTCGGAACGGGGGCGTGCGGTCGAGGCCGCTGCCGCGCGGCAGGCCAGCAGCGGAGTAGACGCGGCCGACCTCGACCGCGGCGCTCGTGTCCAGTGGCGGCAGGAGCCCGGGCAGGCGCGTGGCGAGCATCGTCTTGCCCGCGCCGGGCGGGCCGGAGAGGAGAGCGTTGTGACGCCCCGCTGCAGCGACCTCGAGCAGGCGCTTGCCGAGCGCCTGGCCGCGGACGTCGGCCAGGTCGGGGAGGGCCGCGGCGGTGGCCTCCGGCGACCGGGGCGCCGGCTCCAGGCGGCGGGTGGCGCGCAGGTGGTCGACGGCCTCGCCCAGCGTGCGCGGGCCGTATGCCACGGTGTCGGGCACGCAGGCCGCCTCCGCGGCGTTGGCGGGAGCGCACAGCAGGGGCAGCCCGGCAGACCGCGCCAGGGCGGCGACGCTCACGGCGCCCCTGACGGGGCGCAGCGCGCCGTCGAGCGCGAGCTCGCCGAAGGCCAGGTGGTTGGCGAGGCGGCGGGCTGGCAGACGGCCGGCGGCGGCGAGCAGGCCCAGGGCGATGGGGAGGTCGAAGGAGGGGCCGTCCTTCCTCACGTCGGCCGGGGCGAGGTTGACGGTGACGCGGCTGGGTGGGAGCGGGTGCCCCAGCCGCTTGAGCGCCGCCCTGACGCGCTCGCGCGACTCCTGCACCGCCGTGCCCGGCAGGCCGACGATGGTGAAGCTGGGGAGGCCGCCGCTGACCATGACCTCGACGGTCACCCGCACGGCGTCGACGCCGATGACGGTGGCCGAGCTGACCGTCGCGTACATCGCTGGAGGCTAGGACGTGACGGGCGCGGCGACCCAGGGCGCTCGGCCTCCGCCCGGCCCTCCTAGGCGCGCGACGGCGACCCCGGCGGGCGCCGACTGATCGGGCCGTAAGAGCCCGTCCCTTAAGCTGTCCCCTCGACGGGCGCCGGCGCCGGATCGCGCGCCTCGCCGGTCTCGCAGAAGCAGCCACCAGGAGGAGAACATGGACCACAGACGAGCCAAGCCCCGCCTCGCGCCGCTCCGCAAGCAGCGCGCGGCCCTGGCGGCCACTGCCCTCGCCGCCCTCGCCCTCACCGCCTGCGGCGCGATCCCGCCGGTGGCCGTGACCGACCCGCTGCAGCTCGACGGCAAGCAGGTCGCCGTCTCCTTCGGCGCCGCTCAGGTGGCCGCCGTCCTGGGGCCGGCGGCGGTGCCCGGCTCCGGCGGGGGCACGTTCGCCTTCGACGACGTCCCCATGCAGGACCTGCCCCTCACGCCCGGCCGCCTGACGAACGACCTCGGCATCGCCCGCGCCACGCTCGACGCCGGCGAGGGCGGGGCTCCCGAGACGATCACGCTCTCCGACCTCAGGCTGGAGGTCCAGGCGTGGCAGGGCGCGGCCGACTTCGCGTCCGCCGCTCCGGCCGACCGCTTCGCCTTCGTCATCACGAGCGCCGGGCCCGTGACGCTGACCCGGGGCCAGTGCGACGCGGCGTCGTGCCAGTACTCCCACGCGGGCAACGAGCTCGCGTTCGGGACCGTGGGACTCACGGGCGCGGACGTCGCCGCGGCCCTGCGCGTCGGCACGCGGGCGCCCGAGCCCAATCAGATGAGCCTCGGCCTCACGCTCTCCGCCGCGCCGGACGAGCTGGCCGGCCGCACGCTGACGCTCGAGCTCGACGCGGCCGCCGGGAGCGTCGGCCTCTAGGCCCCTCACCTGGGGAACGGCGTCTTCACGCTCCCCGACACGCAGAAGGGGCGGCCGCGCGGCCGCCCCTTCGGTCGTATGGGTGGAAGCCGAGGCAGGGCCTCAGAGGACCGCCTCGTGGGCGTAGATGCCGAAGGTGCCAGGGCCCACGTGGCTGCCGATCACGGCACCGATCTCTGAGATGCCGCGCAGCTGGTACTGGACGCCGGCCGCCGCGATGCTCGACTCGAGGCTGCGCGCCGCGGCCTCGTCCTGGATGTGGATGAGGTTCGCGACGACCGGACCCGAGGCGCTCTCGACGTAGCGAGCGAAGCGATCGACCATCTCCTGCTGCGCCTTCTTCAGCCCGCGGGCGCGCCCCATGGGCTCCAGCTTGCCGTCGTTGAGGCCGAGGAGGGGCTTGATGCTGAGCAGGCTCCCGACGAGCGCGCTGGCGCGGCCGATGCGCCCGCCCTTCTGCAGGTACTCGAGCGTGCCGACGGTGAACAGCAGGAAGTTCGTGTCGCGGATGCGTTCGAGCGCGGCGAGGATGTCGTCGAGCGACGCTCCGCGCCGCTTGAGCTCGGAGGCCGCCCTGACCATCTCGCCGTGCCCGAGGCTCGCGCCGCGGCCGTCGAACACCGTGACCGGCAGGGGCACGCCGTCCGCCGCCAGCGTGGCGGACTGGTAGGTCCCCGACAGCTCGGACGAGATCGTGATGACCAGCACGTGGTCGGCGCCCTCCTCGGCCACGCGCCGGTAGACGTCGGCGAAGTCCTCGGGGCTCGGCTGGCTCGTCGTCGGTAGGTCGGCTCCGCTCGAGACGCCTTCGATGATGTCCTTGGGCGTGATGTCGATCCAGTCCTTGTGCGTCTCGCCCTTGAAGTTGACGTAGAGAGGGACGCGCAGCGCCCCGAGCTGCTCCAGCTCGCTGGCTGTGAGGTCCGAGGTCGAGTCTGTGACGATGGCCAGGTTCATGCGCTGCTCCAAGGCGCCGGAGAGCTCCGACGAGGTGGAATCAGACCGCGCCGAGGCGCAAACTACTCGGGTCTGCTGCCATCATACCGACAGCTCCCTCTCGGCCGGCTCCGCCCCGCTCGAGGGCGCGCCCGCGCCGAACAGCGCCTCGGCCACCTGGACGGCGTTGAGAGCCGCGCCCTTGCGCACCTGGTCGCCGGCGACGAACAGGGCCAGCCCGTTCTCGAGCGCCGAGTCCTCGCGCAGCCGGCCGACGAGCACTTCGTCGCGCCCCGCCGCCGCGACCGGCATCGGGAAGGTGTTGGCCGCGCGCTCGTCGACGAGGCGCACGCCCGGCGCGGCCTCCAGGACCGCGCGCGCCGCCTCCGCCGTGACCGGCCTCTCGAAGGCGGCGTGGATCGCCTCGCTGTGCGCCCGGAACACCGGCACCCGCACGCAGGTGGCGGAGACCCGGAGGTCCGGCGCGCCCAGGATCTTGCGGGACTCGAGCAGCAGCTTGCGCTCCTCGGCGTTGTACCCGTCTTCCTCGACGTCGCTGTCGTGGCTGAACACGTTGAACGCGATCTGGTGCTTGAACTTGCGCGGGGCCGGGACCTCGCCGGCGAGCGAGGCCACGGACTGCTCCCGCAGCTCCTCGATACCCCAGAGGCCCGCGCCAGACACCGCCTGGTACGTGGCGACGACGGCGCTGCGCAGCCCGAAGGCGCGGTGCAGCGGGGCCAGCGCCAGGAGCGCCAGGATGGTCGAGCAGTTCGGGTTGGCGATGACGCCCTCGTGCTCCAGCAGAGCCTCGGGGTTCACCTCGGGGACGACCAGGGGTACGCGCTCGTGCATGCGCCAGGCGCTGGTGTTGTCGACGACGACGGCGCCGCGCTCGGCCCAGCGCCAGGCGGAGGCCTTGGAGAGCGAGCCGCCCGCAGATGAGAACACGAGGTCGGAGCCGAGGTCGCCGTCCTCCGGCAGGGGCTCGACGACGACGTCGCGCCCTGCGAAGGCTACGGTCCTGCCGGCGGAGCGCGGCGACGCGAAGGCCCGCAGGCTGGCGACCGGGAACGAGCGCTCCTCGAGTATGCCGAGGAGCTCCGTGCCCACGGCACCCGTGGCTCCGACTACAGCGACCTTCACCCTGCGCACCTCCCGACCGGCTGAAGCCGGCCTTGGCGCGGGAGTCTAGCACGGGCCGAAAGGCGGCCCGGCGGGCGTAACATCTGGCGCATGCCGGTCCTCGGTCGCGCGCTTCGGCGCCTCGTGGTGAAGGTGGGCTCCTCGACCCTGACGGACGACTCCGGCCGGCTCGAGCCTGCGCGCCTCGCCGCCGTGGCGCGCGGAGCGCGGGCGCTGTGCGAGGCCGCCGGCGCGCCAGGTCGCCCGGCCGAGCTCGTGCTCGTGTCGTCGGGCGCCGGAGCCGCCGGCCGGGAGCGCCTCGGGCTGCGGCTCCCCCTGACCCTGCCGGAGAAGCAGGCCGCGGCCGCAGTGGGCCAGGCGCGGCTGATGCTCGACTGGGCCGCGGCCTGGGAGCCGAAGCCGGTCGCCCAGCTGCTGCTGTCGGCTTACGACATCCGCACGCGGCGGCGCTACGTCAACGCCAAGAACGCCCTTGAGACGACGCTCGCCCTGGGGACCGTGCCCGTCGTCAACGAGAACGACAGCGTGGCGACGACCGAGCTGGGCGTGGGCGACAACGACACGCTCTCCGCCTGGGTCGCCTACCTCGTCGGAGCCGACCTGCTCGTGATCCTCACGGACGTCGACGGGCTCTACGACGCCGACCCGCGCCGGGTGCCGGGCGCCGCCAGGTTGAAGGTCGTCGCGGACATCGCCGCGGTGGCCGAGCTGGCCGGCGGCGCCGGCAGCGACCGGGGCACTGGCGGGATGAGCACGAAGCTCGAGGCGGCGCGCATCGCCGCCGACGCGGGCATCGAGACCGTCGTCCTGGGCGGCGGGGGCGCCGGCCTCGAGGCGCTGGCCCGTGGCGAGGACGTCGGCACCCGCTTCCTCGCCGGCCGTGGCGTGCCGGCCCGCAAGGCGTGGATCCTCAACCAGCCGATCGCCGGGACCGTGCTCGTCGACGAGGGCGCGAGCGCGGCGCTGCGGGCGGGGCGCAGCCTCCTGCCACGCGGCGTCGTGGGGGTCGAGGGAGACTTCGGGTTCGGTGACGCAGTGGCCGTCGAATGCGGAGGGGAGCGCGTGGCGGTCGGGCTCACCAACTACCCGGCCGCCGACCTGCAGCGCATCGCCGGTCGGCACACCCGCGAGCTCGGGGCGCTGCTGGGCACCCACCACTTCGACGAGGCCGTCCACCGCGACAACCTCGTGCTCGCCCGCCCGGTACCCGGTGGTACCATCGTCACTCCATGAGCGTCCCCGAGGTCGCCACCGGGTCGCCCCAACCCCCTACCGGCCGCGCCGGCTGGCGGCCGACGCGCCGTCAGCTCGCTTTCATCGCCGCCGGCGTGGCGGTCGCGAGCGGCCTCCTCGGCCTCCTCAACCCGCTGCTGGCGGTGAGGGTCTACGGCCTCGAGGTCGTCGAGCTGCGCGGCCTCAGCCAGGCGCGCGCGACGTTCGGCGCGCTCTACCTGGCGCTCGGCGGCGTGCTGCTGTGGGCCGCCGCGCCCCGCGGCGGCGACGGCGCCGGGGTGCGGCCCTACCTCAGGGTCGTCGCCCTGCTGGTGGGCTGCGTCGCTGCCGGAAGGCTCCTGTCGATCGTCATCGACGGCGCGGTGTCCCCGCTCAACTTCCTGTTCCTCGCGTTCGAGCTGGCCGTGTGCGTGCTGGCCCTCCTCGCGAGCGCGTCCGCGCGCCGGTCCCCGGCTCCGTGACCCAGCCCCTCGCCGAGGGCACGCGGTTCCTCGCGCCAGAGGAGGCCGACGCGCGCCTGGCCGCCTTGGGCGCCCTGCGGGAGCTGTTCCGCGAGTGGGGCTACGCCCGCGTCGAGGTGCCGGCCCTCGAGCCCTTGGAGGGTGACCACCCGCGCTCGCACAAGTCCTTCAAGCTCGTCGACGTCGGCGGGGGCATTCTCGCCCTGCGCAGCGACTTCAC
>JBIQIQ010000006.1:0-46910 GCA_044507975.1 Deinococcaceae bacterium | reverse complement strand
TGGCGGCAGACGTCGACGGCGAAGGGGCAGCGCGGGTGGAAGTAGCAGCCCTTGGGAGGGTCGGCGGGGTTCGCCACCTCTCCCGGCAGGCCCTTGAGCGCCGTGCGCTTGTCCGGGTCGGCGACCGGCACGGCCTTCATCAGCGCCGAGGTGTAGGGGTGCTTGGGCCGGTGGAACAGGTCCCCGGTGGGGGCGAGCTCGGCGATCTTGCCGACGTACATGACGGCAACGCGGTGGCTGATGTGCTTGACGATGCTCAGGTCGTGGGCGACGAAGAGGTAGGAGAGGTCGAGGCGGCTCTGCAGGTCGAGGAGCAGGTTGAGGATCTGGGCCTGGACCGACACGTCGAGTGCCGACACCGCCTCGTCGGCGATGACGAGGCGCGGCTCGAGGGCGAGCGCGCGGGCGATGACGACGCGCTGACGCTGGCCACCGGAGAAAGCGTGCGGGAAGCGGTGCATGTACTCGGGTCGGAGGCCTACGAGGCTGAGCAGCTCGGCGACGCGGTCCATGCGCTTCTGGCGGCTCTTGACGCCGTGGACGAGCAGCGGCTCGCCGATGATGTCGAGCAGGTTCTTACGCGGGTTCAGCGAGCCGAAGGGGTCCTGGAAGACGAGCTGCATCTGGCTGCGCAGCGGCCTCAGCCCCGACTCTGGCAGCTCGGCGACGTCGACGACCTCGCCGCTCGCGGTGCGGAAGAGCACCTCGCCCGAGGTCGGGTCGATGGCCCTGAGGACGCACTTCGCCGTCGTCGTCTTGCCGCAGCCGCTCTCCCCCACCAGGCTGAGGATCTCGCCTTCGTGGACCTCGAAGCTGACGTCGTCGACCGCCTTCACGGCGCCGCCCTTGCGCCCGAGCGGGCCGGACTTGATCGGGAAGTGCTTCTTGAGGTTCTTGACCTCGAGCAGCGGGGCCTTGGCCTCAGGCATGGGCCCTCGCCTCCTCGACCTGGTCGTGGTGCAGGAAGCACGCCACCGGCGCCTTGCCGTCCACCGCCACGAGGGCAGGCGCCGCGACGTCGCACTTGCCGGGCATGAAGTCCGGGCAGCGCGGGTGGAAGGCGCAGCCTTGGGGCCGGTGCAGGGGGTGCGGGATGCTGCCGGCGACGGTGGGAAGAGCGACCCGGGGCTCGGAGTGGAGGCTCGGCATGCTCTTCAGGAGCGCGCGCGTGTAAGGGTGCCGCGGCCGGTGGAAGATGTCCGAGACCGGCCCCTGCTCCATGACCTTGCCGAGGTACATGACGACGACGTAGTCGGCCACCTGGGCGATGACGCCGAGGTCGTGCGTGATGAAGATGATCGAGGAGCCGTGCTCGCGCTGGAGCTGCTTGAGGAGCTCGAGCACCTGGGCCTGAGTGGTCACGTCGATCGCGGTCGTCGGCTCGTCGGCGATCAGCACGGAGGGGTTGCAGGAGAGGGCCATGGCGATGATCGCCCTCTGGCGCAGCCCGCCCGAGAGCTGCCACGAGTACGAGTCGAAGCGCTGCTCGGGGCTGGGCATGCCCACCTCGCGCAGCTTGCCGATGGCTATCTCCCGAGCGCGGCTGCGCGACACGGGGCTGTGCAGGCGGATCGCCTCGACGATCTGCTCCCCGATCGTGTGCAGCGGGCTGAACGAGGCCATCGGCTCCTGGGGGATGAGGGCGATGTCGCCGCCGCGCACCTCGCGCATGCGGCGGCCCTGCGGCGCGAGCTTGGCGAGGTCGACCTCGAGCGGCTTGAAGCGCGCGCCGTCGTCGGTCGGCCGCGGCCGGCGGTAGACGATCTCGCCGCCCACGATGCGGCCGGGCTTCTGTACCAGGCGCAGGATCGACTTCATGGTGATGCTCTTGCCGCATCCGCTCTCGCCGACGATGCCGACGACCTCGCCCTGGTGGAGGTCGAACGAGACGCCGTCGACGGCTCGCACGACGCCCTCGTCGAGCTTGAAGTGCGTCTTGAGGTCCTTGACCGACAGGACCGGCGCGCCGGCGCCACGGTTTCGCCGCGCGTCGTCTGGGCGCGGCGCGGAGGGCGCCTCAGTTGCTGTAGGGGTCGGCAGCGTCACGCAAACCATCTCCGAGGATGTTGAGGGCGAGCACCGTGATGATCACGAAGAGGCCGGGGATGAGCAGCCACGGTGCGTTGACTACGGACTGGAGGTTCTGGGCCTCCTGGAGCATGACCCCCCAGCTGATCGCCGGCGGGCGCAGGCCGAGGCCCAAGAAGCTCAGGAACGTCTCGTTGAGGATCATCAGCGGGATCGCCAGCGTCACGGCCGCGATGATGTGGCTCGTGAACGACGGCACCATGTGGGAGAAGATCACGCGGGAGCGGGTCGCTCCCACCAGCCGCGCCGCCGTCACGAAGTCCTCCTCGCGCAGCGACAGGAAACGGCCGCGCACCTCGCGGGCGAGGCGCGTCCAGCCGAGCAGGGCGAGGATGACCGTGATCGCGAAGTAGACCCACGTCACCGGCCAGGTGCGTGGCAGCGCCGCCGAGAGCGCCAGCCAGATCGGGATCGGCGGCAGAGCCTGCAGCAGCTCGATCAGGCGCTGGATGACGTTGTCGATCCAGCCCCCGAAGTAGCCGGAGATGCCGCCGAGGACGATGCCGAGGACCGTGGAGATCGCGACCGCCACGAGGCCGATCGAGAGCGAGATGCGCGTCCCGTACATCAGCCGCGACCACTGGTCGCGCCCGAGACGGTCCGTCCCGAGGAGGTGCGGGGTGTCGCGCCCGGTGGCGCCGGCGAACCCGATCAGGTGCCTGTCCGTGGGGATGAGGCCGAACAGCTTGTAGGGGTAGCCCCTCACGAACAGCCGCAGGGGGTAGCGGACCTCCTCGCTCGCGACCCACTCCATGCGCAGGGTGCGCTGGTTGCGCTCCCCCTGCACGCCGTAGACGAACGGCATGGCGGGCCGGCCCTCGTGGACGACCCTGAGGGTCTGGGGCGGTATGTAGGCGCGGGTGGCCGACGTGGCGTTGGGGTCGGCGGTCGCGAAGAACTCCGGCGCCAGGGCGATCAGCGCCACGAGACCGAACACCCACAGGCACACGACGGCGAGCTTGTGCTTCCGGAAGCGCCACCACGTCATCCGCCAGGCCGGGGCCACGTAGACGGCGGGGGCCGCCTCCTTCCCGCCCGCTACCGGCACCGCCACGGCCTGCTCGGCCGGCTCGGCCACGCCGTCGAGGGCGTCCGCCGCCCGGGACGACATCAGGCGCCGTCCATGCGGATGCGCGGGTCGAGCACGGCCAAGAGAAGGTCGGAGACGAGCGTGCCGATGATGGTGAGGACGCAGAAGATCAGGATGATCGTGCCGGCGAGGTACATGTCCTGCCCCACGAGGGCTCGCAGGAGCAGCGGGCCGATGGTCGGTAGGCTCATCACGACCGACACCACCAGGCCGCCGGACAACAGCTGAGGGAAGTACCAGCCCAGGGTGCTCACCACGGGGGCGATCGCGACCCGGGTCGGGTACTTGAGCACCATCTTCCACTCGGGGAGGCCCTTGGCCCTGGCCATCTCCGCGTAGGGCTTGCTCAGCTCGTCGAGCAGGTTGGCGCGAACCACGCGCGCGATCTGCGCCGTGCCAGCGACGCCGAGGACGATCATCGGCAGCCAGATATGTGACAGGAGGTCGGCGACCCTCGCCCAGCTCCACGGCGCCTGCGCGAACTGGGGACTGAACAGTCCGGTGACGCTCACCCCGAACCGGTCGAACGCCAGCCACATGAGCACCAGAGCCAGCATGAAGTTGGGAGTGGCCAGGCCGATGTAGTTGAGGACCGTGAAGAGGTAGTCGACGGCCGAGTACTGCTTGGTCGCCGAGATGATACCGATGGGGATGGCGACGGCCCAGGTGAACAGCAGGGAGCCGATCGTGAGGGCCAGCGTCAGCAGCAGCCTCTCACCGATGAGCTCGGCGTTGGCGCGGCGCCACTCGAGCGAGATGCCGAGGTCGCCCTGCAGCAGGCTGCCGACCCAGAGGAAGTACTGCTGGTAGATAGGTCGATCGAGGCCGTACTGACGCCGCAGGGCGTCGATCTGGGCCTGGTCGAGGGAGCTGCCTCCCTGCGCGAGCTCGGCGATGTAACTGGTGAGGAAGTCGCCAGGCGGGGCCTGGATGAGCGCGAACGCGATGACCGAGAACAGGAAGAGCATCAGCGGTACGACCGCTAGCCGCTTGAGTAGATACCAGTGCATCCGGTCTCCGATGGCCGGTCATGCGCGCGGGGGGTGAGAACCGCCCGGGCGCGCGCGTGGCGCCCGGGCGGCAGTTGCTGCGGACTTTACCGGTAGTAGAACGTCTCGGGCCTGGCGTCGCCCGGCGTGCGGAGCGGCCAGTCGTTCGCCACCAGGTCGGGCACGTTGCCGAGGCCGGCGTTGATGACGACGACGCCCTGGATCATCGGCGTGAGGCCGACGGTGCCGATGCCGTAGATCTGGTCGGCGACGAGCCTGTTGAGCTCCTGCGCCAGCTCGATCTGACGCTCGGTGCCGACGGTCTTCGCCTCCTCGATGATCTCGACGATGCGCGCGATCTCCGGAGTGGGCTCGATGCCGCGCTCACCGTCGGTGCGGAACCAGGTGCGCGACTCGACGGCGAAGATCGTGGCGGGATCGCTGCGCGGGTCGATCTTCGGGTTGCCCGTGAACGGGAAGCCGCTGGTGTCCTCGTTCCAGATCTCGATGATCAGCTCGTTGGCGTCGCGCATCGTGAAGTGCGCGGTGCGCTCGCGCACCTGGACGTCGGTGGCGAGGCCGAGGTCGTTCCAGTCGGAGGCGACGAGCTGGGCCACGTCCGGCCACGGGCCGAACGCCGGCACGACCGAGATCTCGAGGCGCAGCGGAGCGCCGCTGGGGAGCGTGCGCATGCCGTTGGCGCCGCGCTCCAGGCCGAGCGAGTCGAGGATGGCGTTGGCCTCCTCGGGGTCGAACTCGGTGTACTGGAAGGCGTACTCGTCACCCGGGTAGTACGGGTGCCACGGGGCGGCGACGGGCTGGCGGATCTCGCCGAGGCCGAGGAACGCCGACTCGCGGATCTCCTCGCGGTCGATACCGATGGACAGGGCTACGCGGAAGTCGCGGTTGGCGAGGACCTCGCCGAGCTCCGGGTCGATCGTGTACTGCTGGTTGACCCACAGGGCGGCGTCGTTGCCGCCGAAGGTCGGCCAGGTGATGACGCGGTAGCCGGAGCGGTCGGCGTTCTCGACGAGCACGGGGTAGTTCGTCAGCTGGATGTGGCGGTCCTGCATGTCGAGCTCGCCGGCGACGGCGGCGAAGTTGAGGGCCTCGACGTCGGAGAAGAAGCGGAACTGCACCTCGTCGATGTACGGGAGCTGGTTACCCGCGGGGTCGACCCCGATGTAGTAGGGGTTGCGCCTGAGGGTGAAGATCTGGTCGGAGACCGACGACTGGTACGGCACCCAGGCGGCGGTCGACGGCCGCTCGGGGTTGTCCGTGATGATGCCCTTCTGCATGAAGAGCTGCGTCCAGTCGTTGAGGCCGGCCGCCGCAACCTGCCGGTCGATCTCGGCCTGGTCACCGTAGGCGGGGTGGAACTGCCTGAGGTAGTGACCGGGCAGGTGCGCGGCCAGCGTGCGGTCGCCGCCGTCGCGGAACGTGAGCTCCATGGGGAAGAGGGTGTAGGGGAAGTCGAACTCGACCTCGATCGTGTGATCGTCGGGCGCGCGCATGGTCGCGAGCGTGCCGTCGTGGTTGGCGATCCACACCGGCACCGAGGGCGTGAGGTCCTCGTTCTGGAGGACGGCCTCGTAGTAGAACATCAGCGCGTCAGAGGTGAAGGGCTCGCCGTCAGACCACTTCATGCCGGGCCGCAGGCGCAGCGTCCAGGTGTGGAAGTCCTCGGAGGGCTCCCACGACTCGATGATGTGGGGCACGATCTCGCTGCCGTCGACGCTGAAGCGCAGCAGGCTGTCGTAGGCCCAGCGGGTGTAGTTGTTGTGGTCGCCCGGGCCGGTGAAGCCGCGCCGGATCACGCCGCCGTACTGGCCAGGCTCGTCGAACACCTCGATGACGAGAGGGTTGTCCGGCAGGCGCTCTTCGACGGGTGGCAGCTGACCGGCCGCGACCATCTCGGCCAGCATCGGCGCCTCCTGGTACGGCTGCGCAGCGGCCGTGCCGAGTAGGGCCACCGCCGCCAGGGCCGCGATCAGCCCGCGTGCGGGCCAGCGCCCTCTGCCTTGCCTAGAACGTACCGCTGCCTTGACTTCGCTCATGCTTGCCCCTTCCACGAAGGCGGTGCGTGCGAGTGGTTACGAGGGCCGCGCGGACCCCCCGACTCCTCCTCGGACGACCTCCCTCGGCGTTCCCTCAGATACGCGCAGCGGCGCGATGGCATCGTCGGCTAGGCGCTCGCCAGGCGATTACGTTAGCGATAACGAACTCTGTTTGACGGAACGTAGCATGGTCGCGCGAAGGCGGTCAAGGAGCGTTGGGAGGCGCGCCTTCATGCCGCCTGAACCCGCCGGCGAGGGCCGGCGGGGACGGGCCTCACGCGGCCGAGGTGCGGGCGCCCAAGCCCTCGGCGAGCAGCTCCACGGCCAGGAGCAGGTTGCGGGTCACGTGGTAGGGGTCCTTCACCGGGAGCCCCACCACGCGCTTCAAGGGCCGACCCAGCCGATCGCGCACCTGGATCCACTCGCCGACCGAGGCGTCGGGGTTCGGGAACGTGCGGAAGGCGTAGTCGAACGCCTCGTCGTGCAGCGCGCGCATCCGGTCGCCGGCGCCGGGATCAGGCTCGGCGCCGCCGCGTCCCTCGTCCAGCGCAGCTGCCGCGATCAGGCCCGCGTAGAGGGTCTCGCTGTGGGGCCACCAGAGCTTGCCGTCCCAGGTGTCGACGATCAGGCGCTCGAACGGCCCGTTAGGCTCGCCGGCCGGGCGCCGACCCGGCGCGTCCGGCATCACGTAGCGGAAGAGCCCGCCGTGCTCCCGGTCCCACCCCGCCTCGTAGGAGGACGCGATCGCCTCGATCGCGCGCCGCACGGCGTCGGCCCTGCCGTGCGTTACGGCCTGTTCGATCACGAACCACATCGACTCGATGGCGTGGCCGGGCGTGACGTGCCGCGCGAGGACCGACGTCCTGTCGCCAGGCACCACCACCTCCGCCACCAGCCCGTCGGGGCGCACGTAGCCGTCCAGCACCTCGTCCATGTACCCCAGCGCCTGGGCTGCGAGCTCCGAGGTGCGCCCGTCCCCGAACGCCCGCAGGGCCCGCTCCAGCTCCTGGGCGACGTTGAGCATGATCATCGGCCACGCGTGAGCGCGGGACCCTGGCGGCAGCGGGTAGGGCTCGCTGCGAACGTCGCCGCTTCCCAGGCGGGCCCGCACCCTGCGGTAGAGCTCCAGCGCGCGCTCGAGGTAGGCCGACTCCTCCGCCGCCCGGGCGACGCCCGTGAGAGCCAGGGTCACGAAGCAGTCGGCGAAGAAGCTGATGTCGTGCCCCTTGCCAGGCAGGAACTCCTTCTTCTCCCCGGTCGCGGTCAGGAGGTAGGCGACGTTCCCGTTCGGGAGGATGGCGTTCTCGATGAGGAAGTCGGCCGTGAGGCGCGCGTGATCGCGCAGCCGTCCGGCGTCGACGTCGAGCAGGCCCCGCTCCGCCATGCGCGCCGCGTGCGCCGCCGTCCAGGCCCAGCGCGCCTGCGACCAGACGAACTTGTCGTCGGACACGCGCTCGCCGGTCACGTCGTCGACGCAGTTGAAGAGACCGCCTCTGTCCTCGTCGAGCGTCCGTTCCGTCCAGAACGGCAGGATGACGCGCTCGAGGTGCTCGCGGTAGAACTTGGCCAGCGCTGCGGCCGGCTGCCTGTAGACCACCTTCTCGGGCATGGCGCCCATGATGGCCCGCCGGAGCCCCGGCGCGCGCCGAGCGCGCGAGGAGGTCAGTCCCTTGATCTACACGCTGAGATGGTTCGGCCCCCACGACCCGGTGACGCTCGCCGACGTGCGTCAGGCACCCGGGCTCGACGGGGTCGTCACCGCGCTGCACGACGTGCCGGAGGGGGTCGCGTGGACCGCCCAGCAGGTCGAGGAGCGCGTGCGGGAGCTGGCGCGCCACGGGCTCGAGTGGACCGTGGTCGAGAGCATCCCCGTGAGCGAGGCGATCAAGACGAACGGCCCCCAGCGCGACGCTCACGTCGAGGCCTGGGTCCAGACGATGCGCACCCTGGCCGCTGCCGGGGTCAAGACCGTCTGCTACAACTTCATGCCGGTCTTCGACTGGATGCGCACCGAGTTCGCCCTCCCCCTGGAGGACGGCTCGACGGCGATGGCATACGACGAGGGCGTCATGTCGCGGCTCGACCTCTCGCGCGGCATGCAGGCGCTGGCGGCCTGGGCGAACAGCTACGACGGCCCACAGCTCGCCGCGGCGCTGGCGCGCTACGAGGGGATCGACGAGCGCCGCCTCAAGGAGCACCTGACCGCGTTCCTGGCGGACGTGACGCCGGCAGCGGAGGAACTGGGCGTGCGCCTGGCGATCCACCCCGACGACCCGCCCTGGTCGATCCTGGGGCTGCCCCGGATCGTGAAGGACGTCGAGGACATCCGCCAGCTGCTCGGCGCCGTCGAGTCGCCGGCCAACGGGATCACGTTCTGCACCGGCTCGCTCGGAGCCTCGCGCGCCAACGACCTCGTGGCCATGGCCCGCGAGTTCGCCCCGCGCATCGGCTTCGTGCACGCCCGCAACGTGCGCCACACCGGCGAGAGGACCTTCCACGAGGTCGCGCACCACGAGAGCGCCGGCGACGTCGACCTACCCGCGGTCATGGCGGCGCTCGTCGAGGAGGGCGTGAACGTGCCCATCAGGCCCGACCACGGCCGGATGATCTGGGGCGAGGAGGCCATCCCCGGCTACGGCCTCTACGACAGGGTCGTGGGCATGGCGTACCTGCAGGGCATCGAGCGCGGGCTGGGGCTGGGGGCCGCAAGTCGGTAGAGGTCACCTCCCGCTCGCCCCCTCCGCTCATCGCTCGGAACTTGGCCCGCCCCCTGGCCCCACCACTTCACCTGGCGAGCGCGAGGTCGTAAGCTCTCCGTTATCGATAACTCGGCGTCGAGCGCGGGGAGGAGGAGGCGCGGGTGGACAGGGGAGCACCCACCGGTAGGGTGACGTTGGCAGACGTCGCCGCGCGCGCCGGCGTCTCGGAGATGACCGTCTCGCGCGTCGTCAACGACCGGCCGGGCGTCGGCTCGCGCACGCGTGAGCGTGTGCGGGACGCCATCGAGAGCCTCGGCTACCGCCCGAACGTCCTGGCGCGCGGCCTCAAGGCCGCGTCGCTGCGCACCATCGGTCTGCTGGTCCCCGACGTCACCAACCCCTACTTCCCGGAGATCGTGAGGGGCGCGGAGGACGTCGCGATCCGCCACGGCTACACCCTGCTGCTCGCCAACGTGATCGAGGACCCCGCGCGAGAGACGCAGGCGATCCAGGCGTTCGAGGATCACATGGTCCACGGGGTGATCGCCTGCAGTCCCCGCCTCGGCGACGAGGAGCTCTACCGGCTGCTCGGCCACCAGCGCGCGGCGGTCCTCGTCAACCGGCGCTCCGACCAGCGCTACGCCGGCTCGGTGCGCATCGACCACGAGCTCGGCGCCCGGATGATCCTCAGGCACCTTCACGACGTCGGCTGCCGCCGGCCGGCCTTCCTCGCCGGGCCCGAGCACTCCCACGCCGGCAAGGAGCGTCTGCGGGGGTTGATCGCGGAGGCCGAGGCGCTCGGGGTCGACCTGCCGCCGGAACGCGTCGTCCCCTGCACCCCGACGGTCGAGGGCGGCGCCGCGACCGCGGGCGAGCTGTTGCGCCGCCACCCCTGCGTCGACGCCCTCGTCTGCTTCAACGACCTCGTCGCGGCTGGCGCCCTGCAGGCCGCCACCGACGCCGGCGTCCCCGTCCCGCGCGAGCTCGCCGTCGCTGGCTACGACGACATCGTGTTCGCCAAGATGTTCACCCCAGGCCTGACGACGGTGCGGGCCGCGAAGTACCAGCTGGGAGAGAGAGCCGCCAGCATGTTGGTCGATAGGATCGGCGGCCGCGCCTACGGCGCCGACGTCGTGCTCGCGCCGGAGCTGGTGGTGCGCGGCTCGACGGTCGGCTTCGACCCGGAGGCGGCAGACAGGAGATGCAGTGAGAGCTGAGATGGACGACCTCGTGAGGCGGGCCCGCGAGCTGGCGGGCGAACGTTACGCCCGCAGCGTGCGCGCCGTGGACGATGCGGCGCTGTTCCTCCGCCAGGGCGCTGCCGCCGGCGAGCGCTCACTGGCCGTGCTGGCCAGGTCGCACGACCCCCTGCTGGGCCGGTTCGAGGGCACCGCGTCGGACGCCGGCGACGGCCTCAGGCTGTTGCTCGCCCCTACGACCGCAGCCAACGCCGCGGTCCTGAGAGCCGCGGTGCCGGCGCTGACGCCGGTGCCGCTCGGCCTGGCCACGAGCGCGGGGTTCGGAGACCGGCTCGGGCTGGCCACGCCCGGCCACGCGGCCGCCATGGAACGCGCCGGCGCCACCGGCAAGGTCGCGCCGATCTTCGCGCAGCAGTCGATCCGCGAAATGGCGCGCACGCGCCGCGGTCCGCAGGAGGTCGTCGACGACGCCACCTGGGGCGCCTTCGAGGCGGGCTGGGACCTGCCCCTCGGCGCCGACGCCGACCACCAGAAGTCCGAGGACGACGTTCGGTCCTGCCTGGCGGCAGGCTTCACGCTGTTCACCGTCGACCCCGGCGACCACGTCGACGACTCGGCCGAGAGGTCGAGCGGGGCTGAGCTGCGGGACAAGCTCGACGCACTGCCGTGGGCCGAGCTCGATGACGACTGGGACGGGCTGAGGAGCCGGCTGCTCGCCGCTCCGCTCGACCTCGGCGAGGGGTCGCTCGCCTTCGACGAGGAGTCGCTGGCGCGGGCGGCCGTGAAGTACGGTGCGGCCGTTGCGCACGCCGTGAGGCTGCACCGCGTGCTGGAGTCGTCGGGGGCGCCGTTCGAGCTCGAGGTCTCCGTCGACGAGACGACCCACCCGACCACGCTCGTCGAGCACGCCTACGTGGCGAGCGAGCTCGGGCGGCTGGGCGTGAGGCCCGTGTCGCTCGCCCCCCGCTTCGTGGGGCGCTTCGAGAAGGGCGTCGACTTCCGACCCGACGACAGCGGCGACCTCGCCGAGCTCGAGCGGACGCTCCGCGGCCACGCCCTCATCGCGCGAGCGCTGGGTCCCTACAAGCTCTCGCTGCACTCTGGCAGCGACAAGTTCAGCGTCTACCCCCTCATCGCGGAGGCCACCGGCGGCCTCGTCCACCTGAAGACCGCCGGGACGTCGTACCTCGAGGCCCTGCGCGTCGCCTCGCGCCGCGCTCCACAGCTCTTCCGTCGGGCCCTCGACATCGCTCACGAGCGCTTCGAGGCCGACCGGAAGTCCTACCTGATCGGCGCCAGGCCCGGGGCCGTGCCGCGCTCGACGGCCCTGAGCGACCCCGACCTGCCGGGGCTGCTCGACGACGACGACGCCCGCCAGGTCCTGCACGTGACGTTCGGTAGCGTGCTCGACGCGCTCGGGCCCGAGCTGAAGGCCCTGCTCGCCGAGCGCTGGCAGGACCACGAGCACGCCCTGGCGCGTCACTTCGAGCGGCACCTCAGCCCCTTCGTCCCTCATTCGGCCACCGCGTAGCGTTAGCCAAGGAGGAACATGCACTCGAACTGGACGCTGGACGAAGACCGTTGCTTCTCGCCCGTCCCGGCTGTGAGGGAACGGGCACGCGAGCTGTACGAGGCCGTGCGTGACCTGCCGATAGTCTCACCGCACGGGCACGTCGCGCCCGAGCTGCTGGCCGACGAGAACGCGCGCTTCTCCGACCCCGCCCAGCTCCTCATCGTCCCGGACCACTACGTGTTCCGCATGCTCTACAGCTCTGGCGTCCCCCTCGAGCGGCTCGGGGTCAAGGCGATCGACGGCACACCCGTAGAGACCGACCCCCGCGCCATCTGGCGCCTGTTCTGCGAGCACTTCCACCTCTTCGACGGCACCCCGACCGGGCTGTGGCTCAAGTCCGAGCTCATCGAGCTGTTCGGCGTGAGCGCGAAGCCCTCCCCCGAGACGGCCGACTCCCTCTACGACCAGGTAGCCGAGCGGCTCGCCAGCGAGGGGTTCCGGCCGCGGGCCCTCTTCGAGAGCTTCGGCATCGAGCTGCTGGCCACGACCGACCCGGCGACCGACGACCTGTCGCACCACGCCGCCATCCAGGCGGCCGGGCTGCCCGTGGTGCCGACCTTCAGGCCCGACGCTCTCCTCGCGACGGCCGACCCGGCCTGGGCCGAGCGCCTGGCCCTGCTCGAGGAGCGGTCGGACCAGGCGATCGAGGACCTCGCCGGCTTCCTCCAGGCCCTGAGGAGCAGGCGCGCCCACTTCAAGAGCCGCGGCGCCACGGCCACCGACCACGCCACCCTCACGGCCTTCGTCGAGCCGCTCCTGAGCCGCGAGGCCGAGCAGCTCTTCGCCGAGGCGCTCGCCGGGACCATCGACGCCGGCGGTGCGGAGAGGCTCCAGTCCCACCTGCTCTTCGAGATGGCCGGCATGGCGGCCGAGGACGGCCTCGTCATGCAGCTCCACGTGGGCAGCCTCAGGAACCACAACCAGCGGCTCTTCGAGCGTTTCGGGCCGGACATCGGCGCCGACATACCCGTGGCCGTCGACTGGACCCGCGGCCTGCGGGCTCTGCTCAACGCCTTCGGCAACGAGGAGCGCTTCCGCCTGATCACCTTCACGCTCGACGAGGCGACCTACGGCCGCGAGCTGGCTCCTCTGGCCGGGCACTACCCAGCGCTGCGCCTCGGAGCGCCATGGTGGTTCTTCGACTCCGCGCTCGGCTTCGAGCGCTACCTCGACAGGGTCGTGGAGACGGCGGGCGTCTACAACCTCGCCGGCTTCGTCGATGACACGCGCGCGTTCCCCAGCATCCGCACGCGCCACGACGTGTGGCGCCGCTCGGTCTGCAGCTGGCTGGCGGGGATGACGGCGCGGGGACTGCTCGACGAAGACGCCGCGCCCGACATGGCGCGCTGGCTCGCCTACGAGGCGCCGAGGTCGGCCTACCGGCTCTAGCCGCGGGTCTCTAGGCCCGGGCCGGGTCTGGGGCCGACCGCGCGGCCAAGAAGTCCCTCACCCGTGACGCGGTGGGGATGGGCCCGACGGCGCCCTTGCCCGTGACCGAGATCGCCGCCGCGGCGTTGGCGTAGCGCGCGGCCTCAGGAGGAGCGTCGCCGAGCGCCAGGCGCGCCAGGTACGCGCCGTCGAAGCAGTCGCCGGCACCGGTGGCGTCGACGAGGTCGACGCCCAGCCCCGACACCCGCCACCGCTGCTTCCCCTGCGCCACGATGGCGCCGTCGCCGCCGAGCTTCAGCACGACCACCCCCGCGCCGAGCTCGAGGAAGGCGTCGACGTTCTCGTCGGGGTCGTCCAGGCCCGTCAGCGCCCGGGCGTCGTCGAGGCTGGGCAGGCAGTGGTCGGCCAGTCCTGCGGTCGCCAGGCTGACCGCCCTGGCGCGCGCCAGGGGCCAGAGCTTCAGGCGCAGGTTCGTGTCGTACGAGACGAGCGCGCCGTTCTCCTTGGCGATGCCTATCGCTGCGAAGACCGCGTCGCAGGCCGAGGCCGAGATCGCCTGCGAGATGGCGGACACGTGCAGGACGCGCGCCCTCGCGAGAGCCTGGGCAGGCACGTCCTCTGGCCGCATCAGCGACGCCGCCGACCCCTTGCGCAGGTAGGTGAACTCGTGACCCCGAGGCCCGTAGCTCACCACGTAGACGCCCGTGTGCGCCGCCTGGTCGAGGACCACCGTGCTGCGGTCGACGCCCTCTGAGTCCCACAGGTCGAGGAAGCGCCGCCCGAACGCGTCGTCGCCCAGGCGGGTGAAGACCGCGGCCCTGGCCCCCTGGCGCGCAGCGGCCACCGCGACGTTCGACGTGTCGCCCCCGAAGCCTGGCTGGTAGAGAGCCTGGCCCGCATGGGTGGTCTCGGCCAGCTCGTAGAGCGGCTCCCCGATGGTCAGGACGTCGATGTTCCGGACCTCGCCGGCGCCCGGCACGCTCACGCGCTCCGGCCGGCGTCCAGGTAGCGCCGGGCGCGCGCGACGGCGTCCTCCCGCCGGCCATCTGAGATGGCGGCGCTGTCGAACAGCTCGCTGCCAACGCCGACGGCGAGGGCGCCGGCCCGCAGGTAGGCGGGTATGGCATCGAGGCTCACGCCTCCGGTCGGCACGATCGGCACGTCGGGCATCACGCTCTTGACCGCCTTGACGTACGCCGGCCCTCCCACGCTCGAGGCCGGGAACACCTTGACCGCCGTGACGCCCTCCCGCCAGGCGGCCGCTACCTCGCTCGGCGTGAGCGTGCCCATCAGGCAGGCGACGCCAGCCTCGCGGGAGGCCTCGGCCAGGCCGGGGACGATGCAGGGAGAGACGACGAAGCGCGCCCCGGCCGCGAAGCAGCGCTCCGCGTCGGCGACCGAGAGCACGGTGCCCGCCCCGACCATCACGCCCCGCTCGGAGCGCGCCAGCTCGGCGATCAGGTCGGTGGCGCCGGGGATGGTGAGCGTCACCTCGAGCACCGAGAATCCAGCCTCCACGAGGACGTCGGCCGCGACGCGGGCCACCTCGTCCTCCTCGAAGCGCATCACCGGCACGACCCGGTCGCGAGCGAGCTCCGCGGCGGCAGGGCCGGATCGGGGAGCGGAAGCGGCATGGCTTGGCATGGACCCAACTCCAGGGGCGCGCGGGCGCCAGACGAGGAAGTGGTCGACAGGTTACCCCGACAGCGCCTCCGCCAGGAGGCGGTACGAGGTGAGGCGCTCCTCGTGCGACGCGATGTGGCTGGTCGCTATCAGCTCGTCGACCACGAGGGCGTCTCTCAGCTCGAGCAGCCGCTCCCGAACGCTGCCGGGCGTGCCCCACACGAGCATCCGGCGCGAGGCCTGCACAGCGGCCTCCTCCTCGGGCGTGAAGTCGTGGGCCGCCGCTTCCTCCGCGGTCGGCAGCGGCCCCCGCTCGTTGCGCCGGATCCGCAGCCACAGCAGATCGTGAGCCCGTGCGAGCTCCTCCGCCCGCCGCTCCGTCTCGGCGACGATCACCGCCACTCCCAGGATGGCGTACGGCTCCTCCATCTCCTCGGAGGGCTGGAAGCCCTCTCGGTAGGCGCGCAGAGCGGGCACGGCGTAGTCGGGGCTGAAGTGGAACGCGAAGGAGTAGCCCCGGCCGGTCTGGGCGGCGTACTGGGCGCCGTAGGTGCTCGAGCCGAGGATCCACAGGGGCGGCAGCCGCACGCCGGGCAGCCTGGCGCTGACGGGGCCCAGCGGATGGCCCGCGAGGAAGTCCGACTCGCCGGCGTAGGCGCGCAGCATCTCGACCTGCTGGGGGAAGTCGTCGGCGGCGAGGAGCTCGGTGCTGCGCCTGAGCGCCAGCGCCGTCACCTGGTCGGTACCGGGCGCACGGCCGAGACCCAGGTCGATGCGGCCCGGGTAGAGGGCCTCCAGGGCGAGGAAGTCCTCGGCGACCTTGAGGGGAGAGTGGTTCGGCAGCATGACGCCGCCGGACCCCACGCGGATGGTGCGCGTCTCCCGCGCGAGGACGGCGATGAGCGTCGCCGTCGACATCGATGCGAACGCCTCGGTGTTGTGGTGCTCGGCCACCCAGTAGCGCCGGTAGCCCAGCTCCTCGGCGAGCCTCGCGAGCTCGACGCTGTTGCGGAAGGCGTCGCCGGCCGTGCCCCCAGGCGGGACCGGGACGAGGTCGAGGACGGACAGCGGGACTCGCATCTGGCGAAGATAACCGCGCCGTCTCGCTCCGGGAGTAGCTCGGGCCAGAGCGCCACGCAGCGCCCCCGCTCATGCCCCGGGGTCGCCGCGCCGCTCGCTTGGTGGGCCGAAGGCTCACTCTCGTCGGCTACCATTACCGACAGTCACATAAGAAGAGGGAGGTCACGCATGCGAAGGCTCTGGTTCGTGGTCCTGGCGGTGTTGGCACTGGGCAGCGCGAAGGCGCAGGAGGTCATCGTCTACTCGCCCTTCAACGACGAGTTCATGCAGGCACTGGCGCGGCCCTTCACGCAGGAGACCGGGATCAGGGTCCTCAACATCGTGATCTCGACGGGCGAGTCGCAGAGCCGGCTGCGCGCCGAGGCTGCGCGCCCGCAGGCCGACTTCTGGCTCTCCGTGCGCCCCGCCATCCTGCAGCAAGCGCTGGAGGAGGGGCTCATCGAGTCCTACCGGCCCAACGGCTCCGATGCCGTGCTGCCTGCCTACCAGTACGACGCCGAGCACATCACGGCGATCGGCACCTACCCCCTCGTGATCTTCTACAACTCCCAGGCGCTGGGGCGGGCCGACCTGCCGGTCCCGACGGGTGACTGGGACCAGCTCCTCGACCCGGCCTACGAGGGCCAGATCGTCATGCCGCACCCGGCGACCTCTGGCACCGCCTACTCGGCCATCGCGACGATGCTCCAGCGCGCGATGCAGGCTGGCGGCACCGAGGACGACGGCTGGGAGTACGTCGCGGCGCTGAACCCCAACATCGCCCAGTACACGCGCTCGGGCCGCGCTCCGCAGACGCTCGTCTCCCAGGGCGAGTACCCCATCGGCATCGGCTTCTACGACGCGGTGTGGCAGCTCCAGCAGGAGGGCTTCCCGATCGAGGTGGTCATCCCCGACCCGGTCTTCGCCGAGCCGTACGGCGGCGCGGTCGTAGCGGGGGCACCGAACCCCGAGAACGCGCGCCTGTTCTACGACTACCTGGTGAGCCCCGCCGCCCAGGACGTCCTCGGCCAGTTCGGCAACTACCCGGTCATCGAGGGCGCGGCGCTGCCGGAGGGCGGCGTCGAGGTGCCCGGCGACCAGGTGATCGAGGTCGACTTCCAGTGGTCGGCCGAGAACCGCGACCGCATCCTCCAGCGCTTCCAGGAGGTCACGCAGGCAGAGCCGGCTGAGTGAGCGTCGGCTCGGCCAGGGCGCCACGCGTCCAGGTGCGACCACGGCTGCTGCGCGAGCCAGCCGTGGTCGTCGCCTACGTGCTCATCGCTGTCGTCGTCGGGCTGCTGGTGCTGTACCCGACCTACACGATCCTCGTCGAGAGCGTGCGCGGCGAGGACGGCGGGCTCACCCTGGCGCGCTACGCGCGCTTCTTCACCTCGACCTACTTCCTCCACACGCTCTACAACACCCTGCTCGTGTCTGGCATCGCGACGCTGCTCTCGCTCGTGCTCGGCTTCGCGTTCGCGTACGTCACGACCCGCACCGACCTGCCGCTGCGCGGCTTCTTCACGTCGGTCGTGCTCGTGCCCATGCTCCTGCCAGCCTTCCTGATCGCCTTCTCGCTCATCCTCCTCCTGGGCCGCAACGGCGTCATCAACCGCGTGCTCTACGACCTGGGAGCCTGGCTGGGGATGGCCGACCCGAGCGCGCTGCAGTGGGTGATCTTCGGATCGCACGGCGTGATCCTCGCGCAGACCCTGACCTTCTTCCCCATGGCGTTCCTGGTCTTCAGCGCCGCGCTCTCGAACATGGACCCGCGCCTCGAGGAGGCCGCCGAGGACCTCGGCGGCGGCTACTGGTTCACGATGCGCCGCGTCACCCTGCCGCTGCTGGCGCCGGCGGCGTTCTCCTCGGCGCTGCTCGTGTTCATGTTCAATGCCAGCGCGTTCGGCGCGCCGGCGGTGCTCGGCGGCGGCAGGCTGTTCTTCCCCGGCGCGAGCATGCTGGCGCCCGAGGCGATCATCCAGATCCTCGGCCTCTACGACTGGGGCATGGGCACCACGATCGCCGTCATCCTGGTCGTCCCGTCGCTGATCATCTTCGTGCTCGGCGAGTACTACCTGAAGAGGCGCTCGTACGTCACCATCACGGGCACGCCCACCGCCTACACCCAGCGCCGCGTGCCGCCCGGCGTCAAGTGGACGCTATTCGCCCTGTGCCTCCTCGTCGCGCTGTTCATCCTGGCGATCGTCGTGGTCGTCGTCGCCGGCGCGTTCACTCGCACGTGGGGCGTGAACTACGAGCTCACCTGGCGACACATGAACACGGCCCTCAACGCCTCGAGCCGCTCCATCACGAACAGCCTGCTGCTCTCGGGCGTCGGGGCCCTGGCCGCGGCGGTCTTCGGCACGCTCGCGGCGTACCTCTACACGCGCCGGCCCTTCCCGGGGGTCCGGGCGCTCGACTTCCTCTCGATGCTCCCCTACGCCCTCCCCGGCGTAGTGATGGGCCTGGGCTTCGCCGTCGCGTTCGGTGGGCGCTTCGCGTGGATCGTCCTCACCGGCACGGCCGCGATCATCTTCCTGAACCACTTCATCAGACGCATGCCGTTCGGCATCCGCAGCGCGTCGGGCGCCCTCCGCCAGATCGACCCGGTGATCGAGGAGGCGGCGGCCGACCTGGGCGCCAAGCCCGTCTACAGCTTCCGGCGCGTGACCCTGCCGCTGCTGCGGGCGACCGTTCTCGGCGCCTTCGTGTTCGGCTTCATCAACATGATGACCGACATCACGGCGGTCATCTTCCTCGTCAGCCCGCGGTGGCGCCTCCTCTCGATCGACCTCTTCAACGCGATCGACGCGGGTCGCCTGGGCGTGGCTGCCGCCCTCTCGGTCATCATGATCGCGACGACCTTCGTCGTCCTGCTGGTCGTCTGGCGGCTGTCCGGGCGCGGGATGGAGTTCTTCCGGCGGTGAGCGCTATGAAGGTGGGAACGAGGCTCGGCATCGAGCCCAAGAGCGTCGTGCTGGAGCGCGTGACGAAGCGCTTCGGACGAGCGGCGGCGGTCGACGACGTGAGCATCAGGGCCGAGGCGGGGCGGCTGACCACGTTGCTCGGGCCGTCGGGGTGCGGCAAGACGACGACCCTGCGCATGATCGGCGGCTTCTACGACCCCGATGAGGGCACCATCCGCATCGGCGACGCGGTCGTCAACGGCGTGCCGCCGAGCTCGCGGTCCACGCGGACCGTCTTCCAGTCCTACGCCCTCTTCCCACACATGACCGTGTTCGAGAACGTCGCGTTCGGGCTGCGCGCCACGAGGGTCCCCCGCGCCGACATCGCGCCGCGCGTCCACGAGGCGCTGGCGCTGGTGGGGCTCGAGGGCTTGGCGCAGCGCTCCTCCGGGCAGCTCTCGGGCGGCCAGCAGCAGCGGGTCGCCTTCGCCCGCGCGCTCGTCACCCGGCCAGAGGTGCTGCTCCTCGACGAGCCGCTCTCCAACCTCGACGCCAAGCTCCGCGTCCACATGCGCAGCGAGATCCGCAACCTGCAGCGCGACCTCGGCATCACCACGATCTACGTCACGCACGACCAGGAGGAGGCGATGAGCCTCTCGGACCACGTCGTGGTGATGAGCGACGGCCGCGTCGAGCAGCAGGGCCCCCCGCACGAGATCTACGAGCACCCTGCCTCGCGGTTCGTCGCCGACTTCATCGGGCGGAGCTCGTTCGTCGCGGCGGAGGTCGCGTCGGTGCACGCCGACGCCGTTGAGGTGGAGGCACTCGGCGCGAGGCTCAGGCTCCCGCGCCCCGCCCACGACGTCGCCGCCGGGGGGAGCGAGCTGCTCGTGCTCCGACCCGAGCACCTCCACGTCGAGGACGTCGGCACGACCGGCGGCGTCGGCTTCGAGGGCAAGGTGAGCGAGGTCGCCTACCTGGGCTCGGCCGCCTCCTACGTCGTCACGCTCCCCGACGGCTCGCAGGTCACGGTCGACGACCCCGCCCCCCGTGGAACCGCCCTGCGCTCCGTGGGCGACGACGTGCGCGTGCGGCTCGACGTCGAGCGCGTGTACCTCGTACCTGGCTGAGGGCCTCGGGACGTCAGCTAGCCGGGCGCGCTGCACGCGCCTAGCGCGATCGACCGGGTCACGGCCTCCCGCGCCCGGGCGGCCCGTCGCCGCCCGGCGGGCCGGCGTTGGGCGGCGGCTCGCCGGCGCCGCCACCTTGCCCGGGCGGGCCGTCGCCACCGGGCGGGCCGGCATGTGGCGGGGTCTGGCCACCTTCGTCCGGATCGCCCTGCCCGGGCGGGCCGTCTCCATCCGGAGGACCGGCGTGGGGAGGCGGTCCGCCACCGCCTCCGGGCTCGTCCTGCCCCGGGGGCGGGTCGGCGACCGGCGGGTCCGCCTGCGGCGGAGGACCCGGCTCGTCGGGCGGTCCGGGATCGGTCGGAGGGCCAGCCGTATCCGGTGGACCTGCGTCCTCCGGTGGACCGGCGGTGTCGGGAGGACCGGGGGGATCCGACGGCGAGGGGGTGTTCGGAGGGCCGGCCGTGTCGGGCGGACCCGCGTCGGCGGGAGGGCCGGCGGTGTCCGGCGGCCCGGCGTCGGCGGGAGGTCCGCGGTGCCCGCCGTCGGCGGCGGTCTCCGGTCGGGGCTCTGCCTGAACGACGCGGATCGCCACCTCCGAGAAGCCGGCCTGAGCTGCCAGGGTCCGGAGGTCGGTCTGCTCGACGTAGACCGCGCCGTCCTGCACGAGGACCTCGATGACGTGGACCTCGCCGGCGGGAGTGGTGAGGACGAGCGTGCAGGGCCCGCTGAAGCCCGGGAGCAGCTCGAGCTCGAAGCCTCGACCCGCTACGACGCTGCCGACACCGACGATCGTTCCGTCCTCGGACGTGACCATCGCCAACGCGTCGGCGGGAAGGTCGATGGCGGCGCTCCAGGAGAGCGTGAGCGCAAGCAGCAGTGCGGAGACGACCCGCTTCACTCTCTTCCCTTCAGTACGGGGTACTGCACGGCTCACGCTGGCAGGTTGCGGCGCGAACCTTACGCGAGCCTTACACGGCCACCCGATCCGCGCCGCGACATCGGCCACGCGAGCGCGGGCGCTGGCGCCGGCGACGCTCACGGCGTCTCGGCCCGCCCGGCGCTGGCCGCGACCGCGGACGGCTCCCGCGAGCGCGTCCCCTCCCCGCCGCCGAGCCGCGCTGCGAGGCTCAGGAGCCTCACCTCGAAGCTGCTCCCCTCCCCCACCTTGGACGTCAAACGCAGCTCGCCCTCGTGCTGCTCGACCAGGCGCCGACACACCGTCAGGCCCACGCCCACGCCGCCGGCCGCGCTGAAGCCGTGCTCGAAGATGCGCTTCACGGTCTCCTCGCTCATGCCCGGGCCCTCGTCGCGGACCCGCAGCACGGCGTGATCGGACTCGCGGAACAGGCTCACCTCGACCCCCACGGGCCTCCCGACGGCCTGGAGGGCGTTGCGCACCAGGTTGCGCACGACCTGCGTCAGCCGCTCCGGGTCCCCCACGACCTCCAGCCGGTCGCCGATGCTCAGCGTCATGCCGGGGTACTCGTCCGCCACGCGGCGCACGACCTCGCGCAGGTCGACGATCCGCGGCTCCAGAGGCCGCTCGAGCTCACCGCGGGCCAGCACGAGGAGGTCCTGCGAGGTGCGCAGCAGCTCTCGCGTGCCGTCGGATGCCGCGCGGACGCTTTCGTCGTCGGGATGCTCCGCACGCACGCCCTGGAGGTGGTAATTGACCAGCGTGAGCGGCGCTGCGAGCTCGTGCGCGACCTCGAGCAGGAACCGGCGCTCGGCCTCCTTGCGCTCGCCGATCGCGTCGAGCGCGGCGTTCAGGGCGGCGACCAGGTCGCCGATCTCGTCCTCGGGACCGCCGTAGTCCACCCCGTGCGGGGAGGCCGGGTCGAGCGCCCTAGCCTGGCGTGCCACGCTGGCGAGCGGGGAGAGCATCCGTCTCGCGACGAACAGCGCCGTCAGCCCGGCCACGGTGGTCACGACGACAGCGGCCACGATGAGGCTCTCCAACAGGTCGCGCCGCACGGCCAACGCCAGGGTGACGTCGTGCGCGAGCCGGATGCTGCCCTGCGTGGCGGGCCAGACGCCCGTGGTCACGAGGTACGTGCGGCCGCCCCGCTCGAGGACGGTCGGCGCTTCCACGGGCGGCAGCAGCTCGTCCCCTCCCACGTCCAGGACGACCTGCTCGGCAGGCGTGACGAGCTGGAGGATCACGGTGTCGGCGGTCTCGGGCGCGAACGAGGCGCCCAGGGTGGGGCGTCCGAGGAGGGCCGTGACGCGCTCGAGGTCCTGGGCCAGCAGCACGCGCAGCTGAGCGTCCTGCTGCCGCGTGAAGGCCCGGTACGCTACGGCCCCGAACCCGACCACGACGAGGACGGTAAGCGCGATCGCGCCCAGGCCCAGACGGGCCCTCAGCGTCATCTAGCCCCGTTCCCTGGCCACGTACCCGAGGCCCCTCACGGTCTCGATGAGGTCGGTGACCCCGGCGCCGGTCAGCTTCCCCCGCAGCCGCGACACGAGGGCCTCCACGGCGTTGGAAGTCGGCTGAGCCTCTCGGTAGAGCCGGTCCTCGATCGTGTTCTTGGAGAACACGCGGCCCTGGTTCGCGAGCAGCAGCGCCAGGAGGTTGAACTCCTGGGCGGTAAGGTCGAGCACCGCACCGTCGACCGTGCACGTCCGGTCCGCCAGGGACAGCGTCACCGGTCCGGAGGTGAAGACCTCCTCGCGGCCACGGCGGCGCAGCACCGCGTAGACCCGCGCCAACAGCTCCTGCATGTCGAACGGCTTGGCGAGGTAGTCATCGGCCCCGATGTAGAGGCCCGCCACGCGGCTCCTCACGTCCGCCCTGGCGGTGAGCATCAGCAGCGAGGCCGGGTTGTCCTTCAGCTCGGCCGCGACGTCGAGGCCGTCGATGTCCGGCAGGTTCAGGTCGAGCAGCACCAGGTCGAACGCCTCCGACTGGGCGCGCTCGAGGGCCTCCGCTCCCGTGCCCACGACTGTGGCGTCGTAGGCCCGGAGGAGCTCGACCTCGAGGGCACGGGCCAGCTGGGGGTCGTCCTCCACGATGAGGATGCGCTCGCGTTCCACGTCGGACTCGTATGGTATTGCACCTGCCCGTGCCTTGCCTGAGGAATACCCGCCCGTTCCTCGGCGGTTCCGAGCGGCCCTCCGCCCTAGACTTCCCCCATGACAGGCACGGCGCACGATCGTTACTACGAGGCCCTGCTCACCCGCGATCCCGACTTCGAAGGCGTCTTCTACGTCGGTGTCCGCACCACTGGGGTCTTCTGTCGGCCGACCTGCCCAGCGCGCAAGCCCAAGCTCGAGAACTGCGAGTTCTTCGCCAGCGCCAGCGCAGCGCTGCATGCGAGCTACCGTCCGTGCCTGCGCTGCCGGCCCCTCTCACACCCCAACGAGATGCCCGCGGTCGTGCGGCGCCTCGTCGAGGCCGTCGAGCGGGAGCCCGAGCGCCACTGGCGCGAGCGCGACTTCCGGGAGCTGGGCGTCGACGTCAGCACCGCGCGGCGCGCGTTCAAGCGCCGCTTCGGCATGACCTTCGTAGGCTACGCTCGCGCTCGGCGCATGGGCCTGGCCCTCCAGACGGTGCGGAACGGTGGCAGCGTGATCACGGCACAGCAGGAGGCAGGCTACGAGTCCGGCTCGGGCTTCCGGGACGCGTTCAACCGCATCATCGGCACCTCGCCGAGCTCGGCGGAAGGACCGGCGCTCACCGCGGCCTGGCTCGACACTCCGCTCGGACCCATGCTGGCCGTCGCGACCGACGAGGCCGTGGTCCTGCTCGAGTTCGTCGAGCGCCGGGGGCTCGAGACCGAGCTGCGGCGGCTGCGCGCCAGAGCACCGATCGTGCCCGGCAGTAACGCCGTCCTCGCGAGCATGGGGGCCGAGATCGCCGAGTACTTCGCTGGAGAGCGGAGCGAGTTCGCGACCAACTTCGAGCCCCTCGGCTCGGAGTTCCAGCACGCCGTGTGGCGTGAGCTGAGGCGCATCCCACCCGGAGAGACGCGCTCGTACGCCCAGGTCGCGGCGGCCCTCGGCCGGCCCACGGCCTTCCGTGCGGTGGCCCAGGCCAACGGCGCCAACCAGTTGGCCATCGTCATCCCGTGCCATCGGGTGGTCAACTCCGACGGATCGCTGGGCGGCTACGGCGGCGGCGTGCCGCGCAAAGAGTGGCTGCTCGAGCACGAGCGGCGCCGCTACGGGAAGCCACGGCCGCTCTTCGAGACCGCGGCGGCGGACTAGCCCGCCGACCTGGGCGTCCCGTAGCGCCACGCGGAGCGCTCACGCGCTTTCTGCGCCTCCACCGCTCTGTCCTTGGCTGGCGCGGTCGTCTCGAGGCCGGCCAGGAGGCGCTCGGTAGCCTGGGCGATCTCCTCCACGGCGGCCTCGAACGCTTCCGAGTTCGCCAGCGACGGCTTGTTGTACCCGCTCACCTTGCGTACGTACTGGAGCGCCGCCGCCCGCACCTCGTCGCTGCTCGCCGGCGGCTCGAAGTTGAAGAGCGGCTTGATGCTTCGGCACATGGGAGCCTCCTGTCTGCCATCATCGGCCACCGAGGGAGGTCTCGTCATGACCACGTTGGCGCACCTGCGCAAGGCGGCGCTGCGGTTGCCGGAGGTCGAGGAGGACACGCGCTCCGCCAGGGTCGGCACGAGGGTCGGCTTCCAGGTGAAGGGCAAGCGCTTCGTCTCGGTCACCGGCGACGGCATGGCGGAGCTCCTCATGGCGCCCGAGGACCTCGACAGTACGCTCGCTCGCTTCGACGTGGCCGAGCCGCTCACGCGGTCTGGCAAGCGCGTCGGCGTGCGCGTCCCGTTGGCCAGCGTCAACGGCATGGAGCTCAACGCGCTGCTGGAGAAGGCGTGGCGCAGCCAGGCGCCCAAGCGGTTGGCCGACGTCAGGCGCGAGGCGGCGCGAGGCCAGGCCCCAGGCGGACCCGACGCGCTGCCGAGGAGCATCGGCAAGCCAGCGACCCGAGCGCTCCTCGCGGCAGGCATCCGCACCCTGAGCGAGGCGCGCGCGAGGTCCGACGAGGAGCTCCTCGCGCTCCACGGCGTCGGGCCGAAGGCGGTGCGCCTCATCAGGGAGTCGCAGAGCTAGCCGGCTGTGCGGGCCGCGTAGCGACACGGCGGCCCTGGACGCGTGCGCGCACCGTTCAGGGTCGGCGACCATCCGCCATGCACGGGCTATCACGCCGTATATACTCTGTAGATACGAGGTGGCCGACTTGCGCAGTCGAGTGCATAAGTGGGGCAACAGCCTAGGCCTCCGGATCCCGAAGGCGTTCGCGGTTCAGACTGGTCTCGTGTCTGGGTCGGAGGTCGAGGTGGAGCTGACCGAGGGGCGCCTGGTGGTGACGCCGGTCGCGCGGCCCACCTACCGGCTCGATGAACTCCTCGCCGGCATCACGCCAGCCGATACGCATGACGAGGTCGATCTCGGAGACGCGGTCGGCGACGAGGTGTGGTAGCTCGGCGTGGAGAAGACCGGCATTACGTACCCGACCGGGGCGACATCGTCTGGGTGAGCTTCGCCCGGACAGAGGGCCATGAGCAGGCCGGCCGGAGGCCCGGTCTCGTCCTCTCGCCAGCCGCCTACAACGGCAGGGTCGGCCTCGCGCTGCTGTGTCCCGTCACGTCCGTCGAGAAGGGCTATCCGTTCGAAGTGGCTCTACCACCGGACGGAGCCGTCCATGGAGTCGTCCTCTCCGACCAGATCAGGAGCCTGGACTGGCGGGCCCGTCACACGGAACTCGCTTCGCGCGCGCCGGAGGCGGTCGTCTCGGAGGTCCTTGCCAAGCTCGAGGCGCTACTGAGGTAAGCGCGCGACCTAGGTCGTGGCCGGCGCGGCGCGGCGCGGCTAGCCTCGCAGTATGTCCGACGCCGCGAAGCCGACGATCACACCCTCCGAGCCGCCCGTCCTCGACCCCGAGGTCGCCCTCGCACAGCTCAGCCGGCTCTTCGACCGCACCCTGCGCGCCCTGGGCGACGCGGGCCAGACCGAAGCGGCCTGCGAGCTGGCAGCGCAGGGCTGGAAGCTCCTGCGCAACGGCTGGCCACGGGAGGGCGTGCGCCTCGACGGCACCATGCACTACCTCACGCGCGCTTCCGAGCGGCCGCGGCGCTCGCAGCTCGATCGCGACCTCGACGTGAGGCACCTGGTGCCCGCCGAGAGGCACCGGGTGATCTTCGAGGAGTGGCGCGCGTTGGCGCCGGGCAGCGCCTACGTGCTGGTCAACGACCACGACCCCAAACCGCTCTACTACCAGTTCGCGGCCGAGCACCCCGGCGAGTTCACCTGGGACCCCATCGAGGAGGGCCCTACGGTCTGGCGCGTGCGGATCGGCAGGCCTTGAGCAGCGCCTGAACCGTCAACGCGTGCCCGCCGCCCTGGGCATGTCCCGGTGGAAGGTGCCGACCCGGCGGTGCACCTTCTGCAGCTCCGCCGCCACGGCCTCCGCCAGCGCGACGGAGCGATGCTGGCCGCCGGTGCATCCGATGGCGACCGTCAGGCGGGGGCGGCCCGTGTCGGCGTACGCCTTGAGCCACTTCGTGACGAACCGGACGACGTCGTTCACGAACTCGGTCGCGTCCGGCGAGGCCAGGACGTGGTCCCGCACGGGCGCGTCGAGGCCGACCTGCGGTCTCAGCTCGGGGACGTAGTACGGGTTGGGCAGGAAGCGCACGTCGAAGACGAGGTCGGCGTCCAACGGAACCCCGTGCTTGAAGCCGAAGCTGAGGACGTCCACCTCGATGCCCTCCTCGAGCGACCGCCCGGCCACGACCTCGGCGAGGCGTCCCTTGATGTCGTGGGCCTTCATGTGGGTGGTGTCGATGATCAGGTCGGCTCGGTCGCGGATGCCCGCCAGTAGCCGCCGCTCGGCCGCGATCTGCTCGAAGAGGCTGCGACCGCCGGAGACCGGGTGGCGCCGGCGCGTCTCGGAGTAGCGCCTGACCAGCACGTCGTCGCTGCAGTCCAGGAACAGGACCTTGTACTCGACCCCACCGGCGTCGAGCGCGTCCAGCGAGGTCGCCAGGTCGTCGAACAGCTCGCGGCCCCGGGCGTCCATCGCGACGGCGAAGCGCTGGCCGCGCTGCGCCGCTACCTCGGCCAGCTGGGCGAGCTGGGGCAGGAACTGGGGCGGCAGGTTGTCGATGCAGAAGAAGTCGAGGTCCTCGAGCGCCTTCATCGCCTGCGTCTTGCCGGCGCCCGACATGCCCGTCACCACCAGCATCTCACCGGCCCGCGCAGGTCCGCTCACGACGCCGCTCCTACCCTGGCCGTGGACGTTCCGGGGACCGCAGGGGTCAGGGAACGCCCGGCCGCGTCGAAGACCTTGGTCGAGGTGGGGGCAGCCGACAGCCACACCGTGTCGCCCTCGCGCAGCCCGATGGCAGCGTTGTCGCGGACGGTCAGCACGTGGTCGCCGTCGGCGGTCCGCATCCTCACGCGGTAGTACCAGTCGGCGCCCGTGGGGAGCACCGAGACCACCTCCGCCTGAGCCCTGCCGTCACCGCCGGCCGTGCTGAGGCTCACCTCCTCCGCCCGCAGCCCCACCGTCACGCGCTCGCCCTCCGCGACGCCTTCCAAGGGGACGATCAGGTCTCCGCAGCGGGCGCCGCGGCCTGAGACTACGCCTGGCACCAGGTTGATGCGCGGGTTGCCGAGGAAGTCGGCGACGAACAGGTTCGCGGGCTGCGCGTAAAGCTCGAGCGGCGGCGCGAACTGCTGCAGCTCGCCCTCGCTCATCATCGCGATGTGGGTGCTCATCGTCAGCGCCTCCAGCTGGTCGTGGGTCACGTAGATGACGGTGGCCCCGGTCTCGGCGTGCAGACGCTTCAGCTCCGCGCGCATGTCCATCCGCAGCTTGGCGTCGAGGTTCGACAGCGGCTCGTCGAGCAGTAGTACCTGAGGCCGCATCACGAGCACGCGGGCGATCGCGACGCGCTGCTGCTGCCCGCCCGAGAGCTCGCTCGTGAACCGGCCGAGGTAAGCGTCGATCTGCAGGGCCGCCGCGACCTGCTCGACCTGGGCGCTGACCTCCCTGCGGCCCAACCGCTTGACCTTGAGACCGAAAGCGATGTTCTCGAAGACCGTCAGGTGAGGCCAGAGGGCGTAGCTCTGGAACACCAGCCCGAGCCCTCGTCTCGCCGGCGGCACCGAGATCCCTTCGGCGCTGGAGTACACGACCCGGTCACCGATGCTCAGTCGGCCCGAGGAGGGCGCCTCCAGGCCGGCGATCATGCGCAGGGTCGTCGTCTTGCCGCAGCCCGACGGCCCCAGTAGCGTCGTGAAGGAGCCGTTCGGAACGATAAGGTCCAGGTCCTTCACGGCCGGCACAGCGCTGCCGGCGTACCTCTTCACCACGTTCGCGAGCACGATCGCTGGCAACCTAACCTCCCAGTCCCTTCGCGAGGTCCGTCTTCATCAGCTTCCGAGACAAGGCCGTGCTGGTCACGACGATCACGATCAGCAGCAGGACCATCGCGTTGGTGTATGGGTACCAGCCGCGGTCGGTGTAGCGCAGCGTGATCGTCGTCGCGAGCTGCGTAGCAGGCGTGACCAACAGGATGAGGAGCGACAGCTCGCGCGTCACCGAGATGAAGGGGAGCAGCATCCCGGAGAAGTAGCTGGACTTCTGGACCGGGAACAGGATGCGCCGCATGCGCGTCCACCAGGAGGCCCCCGCCACGATCGCGGCCTCCTCGAGCTCGGCGCCCACCTGCATCATCGCGCTGACCCCCGCCTTCACGGCGTAGGGGAGGTAGCCGATCGTGCAGGCGATGACCAGGAGCCAGAACGAGCCGTAGAGGGCAGGGAACGGGCCGCGGGACACTGCGAACATGGCGAGGAAGACGGAGCCGAGAGCGACGGACGGCATGAGGTAGGGCAGGAAGGAGAGCTGGTCGAGCGCCCGCGACAGCCAGGTACCGCGCAGACGCACGATGAGGTAGCCGAGCACGACCCCGAGCACGCCGCAGATGAGCGCCACCGTCACCGCCAGCCTCATGGTGTTGCCCAGCGCGCGCATCAGAGCCGGGTTCCGCAGCACCCCGGCCTCCCCGGTGCCGAGCCCTATCGACAGGCTGGCCTCCCCTATCCAGTAGTGGAGGGAGAGGTTGTCCCAGCTGTAGACGCCCGGGCGGAGCATGAGCGTGTCGATGATGAGCGCCCCGATGGGCACCGCGATGACGGCTCCGATGAAGAGGAGCACCAGGGCCGCCATCGGCCGCCGGAGCCGACCCAGCCTGACGAGGTTCGCCCTGGCGCCCTTGCCGGAGATGGTCACGAAGCTGCGCCGTGCGCCGATGACCTTGTGGTTCATGTACAGAACCAGCACCCCCATCGCGACCATGAACAGCGCGGCGATGTAGCCGATGCCTGGCCTCTGCCCGATGAGGTTGGCGTAGAGCGACGTGGAGAGCATGAACTCGCGGACCGGCCCTCCCAGGAACGCCGGCGTGCCGAAGCTGCCGAGACCCTTGCTGAAGGTGAGCAGGAAGGTGCTGAGGACGGCGGGCAGCGCCAGCGGGAACACGATGCGGCGCAGGATCGTGAGCCGCGAGGCCCCGAGGAGCTCGGCGGACTCCTCGAGCTGCGCGTCGATGTTGCGGATCGCGCCCCCGATGAGCATGAAGCCGAACGGGAAGTAGTGGAGCGCGAGGGTGATCGTGATCGGGAACAGGCCGTAGGCGAACCAGTCGGGCGTCGAGACACCGGTGAGCGCCTGGAAGATGCCAGGCGTGCCGCCGATGCGCTGGTTCTTGAAGATCGCCAGCCAGGCGAGCGCCAGCGTCCACGACGGCATGATGTACGGCACGATCGCCGCGTTGGAGATCAGGCCCTTGAACGGCAGGTCGGTGCGGATCACCAGCCATGCCAGACCGCCCCCGATGACCAGCGCGAGGAGCGACAGGCTCACCGACACGATCAGGGTGTTGATGAGCGGGCGGTAGAAGAAGGCGTAGGAGTTGTTGCCGACGAAGGTGCGCTCGTAGTGCGCCGTCGTGAGGTCGCCGGGCACCGAGCCGGGGATCTGGAACTGCTCCAGGGGATGGACGACGAACGTCTCCGTGATCATCACCCCGAGGGGGACGACCACGAAGAACGTCAGCGCCGCGAGCAGCAGGACGGCGAAGACGCGCTGCGACGTGAACCTCAAGCTGATACGTCGCAGCGCGACCGTCATGTCCTACCTGCTAGCTACGCTTCAACGCTGCGCGTACTTGAGCCAGGTGTCGAGGACCTCACCGCGGTGCTGGGCCGCGAAGTCGAGGTCGTAGCCCCAGAGACGCTCCTCCCACCAGGTCCAGGGCATGTCGCCCTCGAAGGGAACCTGGTCGGGGTTGGGCGTGTAGACGCCCGGCGAGTCGGCCCACGGCGCGAAGCCCTCGAGGGTGCCGAGGTACTCCATGAAGAGCTTGGCTGCGTTGGGGTGGCGGGCGTCGGCGGCGAGCTGGAGGATGATCGGGTAGTAGTAGCCCAGCGTCGGGGCGATCTGGCGCGACTCCGCGAGCGTCAGGTCCTGCAGCGGGATGTCGCGGTGCTTGGAGAACACGTAGAACATGCCGTACGGCGGCGTCTCCTGACCGCGCGCGCCGACGGCCTCGCCGATGCGCGTGTCGCTGGTCATGATGATCGGGTCGTTGAGCAGGAAGCGGCGGATGAACTCGAGGCCGGCGTTGGCCTCGGTGAGCTCGAGCTCCTCGCCCGTCAGCTCGGTGTAGGCCGCGGCCAGCTCGTCGGAGCGGCGCACCCATTCCGTGAAGGCGTTCTGGTGCTCACCGGTGATGGCCATGTCGCGGATCATCACGCGCCCGCGGTACTCGGGCATGGTGAGCTCCCAGACGTTGACGAACGGGTCGCCGTCGGGGTGGTGCTCCGTGTTGTACCCGAAGATGCGGTTGATGTAGCCCAGCACGAGGGGGTCGGTGTGGTGGGGCGCGAAGCGCTCGCGCGCGGTGGGCGGGACGTAGTTGACGAAGTAGCCGGTGTTGGAGAGCAGCTCGCGGGCGGCCACCCAGTCCTCGACGACGATCATGTCGACGTTCCGGGCCCCGGCGCGCGACTCCTGGTAGGCGCGCTGGATCAGGTCCTGCTCGCCGAGGCGCGTCACCTCGACCTCGATGCCCGTGAGCTCGCTGAAGGCGTTGGCGGCGGTCTCGGTGCGGCTCGTGGTCGAGTAGACGACCAGCCTGCCCTCCTCGCGCGCTGCGGCCTCGACGGCCGCCCAGTCCTCCCCTTGAGCGCCGGCGTACGCGCCAGCGACCAGCAGGGCGCACGCCGCTGCCCTGAGCGTCCTCGACCAGACCGTTCTCGGATCCCTCATGTATGCCTCCGCCTCGCTAGTGGCACCACGGTCCTCGGACCGGAACGAGCCGCCTCCGGATGTCGAACCTGCGGTGCGTGGCTCACGATACACATGTAGCCGGTCGCTGCAGCCCGGGTCGCCCCGGGCGCCCTCCTCAGGAACGCCTCCTTACCCCTTGACGGCGCCGGCCGTGAGCCCCGCGATGAACTGCCTCGACATCAGCAGGTAGATGACGAGGAGCGGCAGGCTCGCGAGGAGCATGCCGGAGAACACCAGGCTCCAGTCGATCAGGTGCTGGCCGAAGAAGATCTGCATGCCCAGCGGGATCGTCCGCCAGGTCGAGCTCGGCAGGAACAGCAGCGGGAAGAAGAAGTCGTTCCACCACGGCACGACGTTCACGATGACCACGGTGGCGAGGCCCGGCCGCACCAGCGGCAGCATGATGCGCCAGAAGATGCCCTGCTCCCCGGCGCCGTCGATGCGCGCGGCGTCCTCGAGCTCCCGCGGGAGGTTGCGGAAGAAGACGCTGAGAAGGAACACCGACATCGGCATGCCGGAGGCGACGTACGTGAGTATCAGCGCGAAGGGCGTGTCGATGAGGCCCAGGTCGCGCATGAGGATGTAGAGAGGCAGGATCCCCAGCCGGATGGGGATCATGATGCCTGCCAGGAAGAACATGAACAGCAGCCCCCGCAGGCGGAACGTGTAGCGGGCCAGAGCGTACGCGGCCGGCGCGGCGGTCAGGAGCAGGAGCACGGCAGAGGAGCCGGTGATCAGCAGGCTGTTGCGCAGGTAGAGCCCGAAGCTCGCGCGGTCCCAGACGGTCCGGAAGCCGGCCGTGCTCCAGCTCTCCGGCAGGCCGAGCGGGTCGCGGAAGATCTCGGGCGTCGTCTTGAACGCCGTGAGGAACATCAGCACCACCGGGTACAGGAAGACCAGCGCGAGGAGCACGAGCACGGCGTAGGCGAACGCCCTCTGCCGCCCGGTCATCAGTACTCCGTCTGGCTGCGCGCGGTGAAGCGCACGCCGAACGCCGACGCGATTCCGATGATCAGGAGCATCAGCACGCCGATCGCCGCCGCGATGCCGATCTGTCCCGGCTCGCCCCCGGTCGTCGGGTCGCCGAACGCCGTCCGGTAGAAGAAGGTCGCGAGCAGGTCGGTCGCGTAGGCCGGCGGCCCGGACGCTCCCTGCATGACGAACACCAGCTCGAAGGCGTTGAAGTCCCAGATGAACGTCAGGATCGTGATCATCGCGATGCTGGGCAGCATCAGCGGGAGCGTGACGAAGCGGAAGACCTGCCAGGCGCCGGCGCCGTCGACGACCGCCGCCTCCTCGAACTCCCGCGGGATGGCCTGGATGGCCGCGACGAAGACGAGGATCGGGAACCCGAGCCACGCCCAGGCGTTCACGAGGATCACGGTGATCAGCGCGGTGTCGGTCTGCCCCAACCAGGGCTGCACCCACTCCCCGAGGCCGATGCGCCGCAGGCCCTGCGGCACCGCGCCCCAGTTCGGGTTGAGGAGCATGCGCCAGAGGAACGCCACGACGACGAGCGAGAGGGTGTGGGGCAGGAAGTAGGCGGCCTGGAAGAACGCGTAGCCGCGGAGCTTGCGAGCCAGCAGGACGGCGACGAGCAGGCCGAGCGTCGTCTGGATCAGGAAGGTGAGGCCGAAGAAGACCGCGTTGTGCGAGAGGGCGCCGAAGAAGCGCTCGTCGTAGGGCCAGCGCGTGAGGACGGTGACGAAGTTCTGCAGGCCCACGAACCCGCTGCGGACGAGGCCGTCCCAGTCGAACACGCTGTAGGAGAGCGACGAGAGCAGCGGGTAGGCCATGAACGCGCCGTAGATCAACAGCGCGGGCGCGAGGAACAGGAGCAGGTGTCCGTTCTTCCGCCACCAAAGCCTCGCCCTGCTCACGCCGATCCTCACCTCACGTCGCTAGGCCCCGCCGCGTCATGCGAACGCGGCCGCGCCCGGTGGTGTACCGGGCGCGGGCCTGCTGTGCCTTCTTCGGCTACTCGAAGTCGTACCACTCGGCGACGCCGCGCTGGATGTTCGCCACCGCGTCGGCCACCGACTTGTCGCCGCCCATGACGGCCTGCATCTCGTTCTGCAGCAGCGTCGAGCCG
This sequence comes from Deinococcaceae bacterium, assembly GCA_044507975.1. Classification (GTDB taxonomy): domain Bacteria; phylum Deinococcota; class Deinococci; order Deinococcales; family Trueperaceae; genus DASRWD01. The sequence goes on along the minus strand of JBIQIQ010000006.1, from coordinate 13,699 downwards.
CTGGGCTGGCCGAACCGGAAGGCCGTGAGCATCAGGTACGGCGTGCCGACGTCGTTCATGAGGCCCACGATCTCCGAGAGCTCCTCACCGGTCGGCGTCACGCCGGGCACCGCCGAGATCTGCTGCAGCTCGTCGGAGAACATCTGCCCGTACTCCTGGGAGGCGAGGAACTCGATGAACCGCAGCGCCTCTTCCTGGTGAGGGCTGGCGGCGTTGATGCCGTAGGAGCCGTCGACGTAGTACGAGATCCTGCCGTCGCCGGGCGCGTCGCCCGGAACGGGGAACGCTCCGATGCGCAGCATGGGGTTGAGCTGCTCGAGGATGCCGAGCTCGTAGGAGCCGCCGATGAGCATGCCGGCCTGCTCGAACGCGAACATGCTCTGCATGTCCGTGTAGCTGACGCCCATGTAGTTCTGCGCCAGGTACGGCTGCAGGTCGACCATGCGCTGGAGCGCTGCCGCGAACCGCGGGTCCTCGAAGTCCGTCTCGCCGCCCGTGATCGCCTGGAAGAACTCGGTGCCGCCGTAGAAGGTGGGACCCACGCCGCCGAAGAGCGTCTCGAGCGTCCAGGGCTCGGCCGCGCCGTTGGCCAGGGCGTTGACGCCCGAGGCCTTCAGCGCGTCACCGACGGCGAGGAACTCCTCCCAGGTGGTCGGCTCCTCGAGTCCGAGGCGCTCGAACATGTCGACGTTGTAGAGGACCTGCACCGTCTGCAGAGCGAACGGCACCCCGTAGACGCCCCCGTCGGCGCGATTGGTGGCGCCGAGGAGGATGCCGGGGTCGAAGTCCGCCAGAGCAGCGACCTTGTCGTCGAGGCGAACGAGGTAGCCGGCCTGCGCCAGCGGCTCCATGCCGCCGTAGGCACGCAGGTGGACGATGTCGGGCCCGCCGCCCCCCTGCAGGGCGGTCGAGACGATGGTGTTGTACTCGGTGTTGAGGTACGGCGTGAACTCGACGTCGATGTCAGGATTCTCGGTACGGAACGCCTCGATGAAGCTCTCGTAGGCGGCGACGTCCTCCGTGCGCCAGCTCCAGAAGCTTAGGGTCGTCTGCGCCAGGGCGCCAGCCGTGAACGCCAGGGCGAGCAGTGCCACGAGCAGTCTTGAACCGCGCATCCAGCACCTCCTGAAGGGTTCGTCCACCACCACTACGACCGGAGGTGGACGGCTTTCGAGACCCTCAGAGTGTACCAGTGCTGTACCACTTGGTCAACGACCGTGTGGTCCGAAGGACTTTGTTGAGCTCACGGGCCCACGTCTAGTCGTGGAGGTAGGAGATGGCTCGCCAGTCCACGACCTCCCTGAAGGAGCGCCGGCCTATCGACCGAGGTGACGACGGCCGAACGTGAGGCGAACACGTTTCCTCGAGGTCGGCGCGTATCGTCAACGCGATGGGTTCCGAGAGACGCCGGACGAGCGCATCGCCATGGTCGGCTCTGGTCGGCGGCCTCCGGGCGTACGCGGTGTTCACCATGGACGCGGACGGCGTGATCGACTCCTGGAACGAGGGCGTTCGGGAGCTTCTCGGCTTCGAGGAGGAGGAGTTCGTCGGCCGGCCCGGCACCATCATCTTCACCCCCGAGGACAACGCCAGGGGCGCCGCCGCGAGCGAGCTCGCCGCGGCCAGGCTCAACGGTGAGGCCATGGACGACCGCTGGCACGTGCGCAAGGACGGGTCGCGCCTGTGGGTGAACGGCATCGTGCACGCCGTCTCCGATGGCGCCGGCGAGGTCGTCGGCTTCCTCAAGATCATGCGCGATCAGACCGAGAAGCTCCACGCTGAGGTCCGGCTCGAGGAGCAGCGCGACCTGCTGTCGGCCGTGATCGACAGCCTACCTGGGGTCTTCTACATGTTCGACGAGGACGGGCTGAAGCTGTGGAACCGCGAGCTCGAGCGGGTGACGGGCTTCTCGGCGAACGAGCTGAGGGCGGCGACCTCCGAGGACCTGCTCGTCGACGCCGGCCAACTGCCGGAGCACCTGGAGGAGATCCGGCGCGTCGGCAACCTCTCGGTCGAGCTCGAGCTGCGCACGAAGGGCGGACCGGGCATCCCCTACCTCTTCACCAGCCAGCGGGTCGTCCTCGACGACGCGCCGCTCGTTCTGGGCCTGGGCATCGAGATGGCCGACCAGGTGGAGGGTCGGCAGCTTCTCGAGCGCTTCGCTCTCGAGCAGGCCGCGGTCGCCGAGCTCGCCGCGTACACGCTGACCACCGCCGACACCCAGGCCGTGCTCGACCTGGCCACGCGGCGCGTGGCCGAGACGCTCGAGGCCGCTCACGTGCGGATAGTCGAGTTCGCTCCCGGCACGGAGCAGGAAGAGGCTTCCGTCGCGGCGGAGCCCGGTCGCGAGCCGGAGGGGGAGCCACCCGAGCTCCTCGGCGCCGAGCATCCCGGCGATGACTCGGCCTCGGGCTCGGGCGACGTCCTCGAGCTGCCGGAGGCGGAGCTCGCCCCGTTCGGGCTGAGGAGCGGCGTCCGCACCTACATCAGGGGTCCCAAGCGGCTGTTCGGCTTCGTCGAGGTGCTGTCCGAGCGGGAGAACGCCTTCTCCTCCGACGACATCACCTTCCTCCAATCGGTGGCCTTCCTGCTCGCCGGAGCCCTGGAGACGCAGCGGCTGCACCGCGAGCTCGAGCGACGGGCCGAGACGGACGACCTCACGGGCCTCCTCAACCGCATGGCGTTCGAGCATCGGCTGATCGCCGCGCTGGGCCGAGCCGAGCGGCAGGGCACCAGCGTCGCCGTTCTCTTCGTCGACCTCGACAAGTTCAAGACGGTCAACGACACCTACGGCCACCAAGCGGGAGACGAAGTGCTGGAGCAGGCCGCCCAACGTCTGCGCGAGACGGTGAGGAGCTGGGACGTGGTCGGACGCCACGGAGGCGACGAGTTCGTACTGTTCCTGCCGGACGTGCGGTCCCGCGACGAGGTGGTCCACGTCGCCGAGCGCCTCCTGAAGGCTTTCAGCAGCCCTTTCACGGCGGCCGGTCGCGATCACCACATCGGCGCTACCATCGGCATCTCCCTCTACCCCGAGGACGGGACCGACTCCGACCGGCTGCTGATCTGCGCCGACGACGCCCTCTACCGCGGCAAGGCGGAGGGCAGGCACAGCTTCCACTTCTTCCGCAGCGAACGCGGCGCCGACTGAACGCAGCGCAGGCCGGGAGGTCGCGGCGCTCTCAGGACATTCGCCAGCAGACGGGCCCAGCGGCAGGACCCATACTCAGGCGAGCTCCGGCGCCCCCGTTGCCCCTGACGTCACCGCTGTCGACCCTTCGGCGGCGCAGGCTCGAAAGGGGACGGTGATGAGGCGCGCGCTCGTCGTATACGAATCCGTGTTCGGGAACACGCGGTCGATCGCAGGGGCGGTCGCCGAGGGGATCGCCACGGCGCTGCCCGCTCAGGTGGTCGAGGCGCGAGACGCGGCAGCCGCGCTGGACTCCGACGTGGCGCTGCTCGTCGTCGGGGCCCCGACCCACGCGTTCGGCCTGCCGCGGCTGTCGACGCGCTCGAGCGCGTCCCAGCACGGCGAAGCAGCAGCGAGCCCACCGGCCACCACCGGCGTGCGCGAGTGGCTGGCGCGACTGGAGGGGCCGGCAGGCTTGCCCGCGGCCGCGTTCTGCACGCTCGTCGACCGCCCTGCGTGGCTTCAGGTCATCGGCAGCGCCGACAAGGGCATCCGCGCAGCGCTCTCGCGCCTGCGCTTCGCGATGGTCTCGCCGCCGGCCCGCTTCCAGGTGACGGGCATGGCCGGCCCCCTCGTCGCCGGCGAGCTGGACCGCGCTCGGGAGTGGGGCGCCGAGCTCGGCGAGGCGTCGTGCCACCATGAGACGCTACTCGCGAGCGGCCCGGTGGCGACGACGGAGCTTCGGCCCGTCGCATAGGGACATGGGTCCCTGGACAGATGCTCGGCGAGGACTATCGTTACCTCGGGTCCATGCAAGGGGCGCGGAGCGCCCGTGAGGAGGGACGTCATGACACGTCCTGACCAAGGCAACCGGAAGTGGGCGGCGTTGCTGATCGTAGGCGGGCTGGTCCTGCTCGCCGCGCAGCTCGGCTGGGTCGGGTGGGTGAGCGACCTGCTCTGGGCCGTGCTGTTCCTCGCCGCCGGGGGCGTGCTCGTCTACCATGCCCGCACCGCGCCCGAGAACTGGTGGGCCCTGATCCCCGGAGCAGCGTTGGCGGGGATAGGAGCGGTCTTCCTCACCGGGCAGTTGGGCGGGGCCTACTTCCTCGGCGTGCTGGGCCTCGGCTTCCTCGCGGTCTACGTGACCGGGCGGGAGCGCTGGTGGGCCGTGATCCCGGCCGGCACGCTCCTCACGCTGGCGACCGTCACCTGGCTCGACGTGCGCGTGCCTCGCTTCGACGTGAGCTGGCTCTTCTTCCTCGGCCTGGCGGCCACCTTCGGCGCTCTCTACTACCTGCCGGACCCGAGGTCCAGGCAGCGCTGGGCGATGTTCCCGGCCCTGGCCTGCCTCGGCCTGGCTGCCGTCATCGCGCTGTCCGGCGAGGTGACCGGGATCGTCTTCCCCGTGGCGCTGATACTCGCCGGGGCGTACCTGTTGTGGCGCCGAGGCTCGACCGGCGGTAGGCCGACCGCGCCCCACGGAGGCACGTGATGGCTACCCGCGCGCCAGCTCCCGGCAGCGCCGGCGAACGCCGGGCCGGCTCGTGGCCGCTGCTCCTGATCGGCGGGGGCGTGCTGCTGCTCGCACTCAACTACGGCTGGCTGGGTTGGGACCTGCTCTTCAGCCTCGGCTACCTGGTGCCGCTGGCGGCGATCGCGATCGGGCTGGACCTGCTGCTCGGCGGCCGCCATCGCCTGTACGTGGCGATCGGGGCGCTGGTCGCTGCCGCCCTGCTGTACGGCTTCACCTCGGGAACGCTCGGGTCGAGCGCGCAGCTGGGGCCGCAAGCCGTGGCGCAGGGCCTGGAGGGAGCCAGCAGCGCAGAGGTGAGGATCAGCACGGGAGTCACGCAGCTGCGTGTCGTCGGCGACGCGGGAGCGAATCTCCTCGCCGAGGGCACCGTCGTGCCGGTGCGAGGAGAGCGCATAGCGACCTCGTTCGAGACGACCGGCGGCGTCGCCCGCTTCTCGCTGACCTCCGAGGGCCGCATCCGGACGTTCCCCGGCACCAGGGGCGGCCGCTGGGAGCTGACGCTCTCCGGTGGCGTGCCGCTGTCCCTCGACGTCGATACGGGCGTTGGCGAGGCGGTCCTCGACCTCTCCGCCCTTCAGCTCGAGCGCCTCGAGCTGAGCACAGGCGTCGGGGCCTCAATCATCACGCTGCCTCCCACGGGCGACTTCACCGCCGACATCGACACCGGCGTCGGCGCCGTGACGATCCGGGTCCCACAAGGGCTCGAGGCCCGCATACATGTATCGCGGGGCGTCGGCGCGATCTCGGTACCGTCCGAGTTCGCCCGCGACGGTGACGTCTACGTCACGAGCGGGTTCGCCACGGCGCGCGACCGCGTGGAGCTGCGCGTGGACAGCGGCGTCGGGGCTGTCGACGTGGTGCGGATCAGGTGAGCTTCGGGCGGGTCGAGCGCCGCATCACGGGCTTCGTGCTGGACGAGGAGGGCCACTGGGTGGCCCTCCTCGCCTGTGGCCACCGGCAGCACGTGAGGCACGACCCGCCCCTCACCTTCAGGCCGGTGGTGCTCACGGAGGCCGGCAGGCGGAGCCTCATCGGGATGGAGCTGGTGTGTCCGGAGTGCATGACGGCTCCTCCCCGGCCCCTGGTGACCTAGAGGCGACGGGCGCCCTGTGAGCGCCCGGGTCCCGGACCCGGGCCGTTGACTGACTGAACGTTCATTCACTAAACTACGAGCGATGAGTGCACGGAGACCTTCGACAGGTCCAGTGGTGGCGCCCACGCCCGCCCGGGACCGCATCAAGGCAGCCGCGCTCGAGCTCTTCGCGGCGCACGGCTTCGGCAGCACGTCCATGAAGGCGGTCGCGACACGGGCCGGCGTGTCGGCGGGGCTGATCTACGTCTACTTCGAGTCGAAGGACGACCTGCTGCGCGCGGTCTTCGAGGAGGGCCTGCGCGACGTCTGGACCACGCTCGAGCCCGCCCGGTCCGCCGAGCCCGCCGCCGCGCTCGCCGGACTGGTGAGGCAGAGCTTCGCGGTCGTACGGGAGCACGAGAACCTGTGGCGCCTGATCTACGCGCTCCGCGCCCAGCCGAGCGTGCTGGCGAGCGTGCGCGAGGCCTACGCGGAGTGGACCCGCGCCATCGGAGCCGAGCTGGAGGACGTCTGCCGGCGCGCCGGGCATACCGACCCCGCGACCATGGCCAAGGTGCTCTTCGCGACGATCGACGGAGCCAACCAGCACCGCATGGCGGAACCTGGCTACCCGACGGAGGCCGTGGCAGCGGCCATCGCGTCGCTGTTCGAGAGTGGCGCCGCGACGTGATCCCAGGCTGGGTCGACCGCGAGCTGTACCCGTTCGAGCCCCACCGCTTCGAGGTCGACGGGCATGCCATGAGCTACCTCGACGAGGGCAATGGGCCGCCGGTCGTCCTGGTCCACGGCACGCCCACGTGGTCGTTCCTGTGGCGGGACGTCGTGACCGCCCTGCGAGCCTCCCACCGGGTGGTCGCGCCCGACCACCTCGGTTTCGGCCTCTCCGACAAGGCGCAGGACGCCGACTACCGCCCGGAGGCCCACGCCCGCCGGCTCGCGGCGCTCCTCGAGCACCTGGGGCTCGAGCACGTCTCGCTGGTCGTCCACGACTTCGGCGGGCCGATCGGGCTGAGCTACGCCGTGACGAGGCCGGAGAACGTCGAGCGTGTGGCGCTCCTGAACACGTGGCTCTGGTCCAACGCGGGCGACCGGTCCGTCGAGAGCGCCAGCCGCCTGCTGGGCGGCCCGCTCGGGCGGCTGCTGTACCTGCGGCTGAACCTCTCGCCGCGCGTGCTCGTGCCATCCGCGTTCGCCGACCGACGGAAGCTCGGCCGCGAGGTCCACCGGCACTACCTGGCGCCCTTCCCGCGAGCGTCCGACAGGGTGGCCATGTGGACCCTCGCGCGCGAGCTCGTGGCCTCGAACGCCTGGTACGACGCGCTCTGGAGCCGGCGCGAGGAGCTGGCCGCGAAGACGTCCCTGCTCCTGTGGGGGATGCAGGACCGCCTGATGCCGCCCCGCCACCTCGCACGCCTGCAGGAGGCCCTGCCGGCGGCCCAGGTCGTCGAGCTGCCAGGCGTGGGCCACTTCGTGACCGAGGAGGCGGGCCCTGCCGCCGTGGAGCACCTGAGGCTCTTCCTGGCGCTCGGCGACGACCGGCGGGGCTCAGCCTAGCCGGTCGCCCCTCTCGCCGAACCCGACGACGTCGAGGTACTCCGGGTGCCTACGGATGTACGCGCGCACGAACGGGCACAGCGGCGCAACCACGAGACCGTTGTCCCGTACGTGGTCGAGCGCTGTCCTGGCCAGCGCGCTACCCACGCCCTTACCCTCGATCTCCGCCGGTACGCCGGTGTGCTTGATGATCATCGTCTTGCCGACCAGCACGTAGTCGAGCACAGCCGTCAGGCCATCCAGCACGACCTCGAAACGGTTCATCTCGGGGTTGTGAACAACGTCGACGGCGCCAGCAACTGCCCTGTCGCCCATCACCCCTCCTCCGAGCGGCTCAGGCGAGCACCTCGTCCGGTCCCTGGGTGGTGCCTGGGATCTTGAGCTTCTGGCCGACCCTGATCTTGTCGGGGTCGGCCAGGCCGTTGGCCTCGGCGATCCGCATGTAGCTGCTCCGGCCGGCGCTGCCGTAGTACTTGAGGGCGATGTGGGAGAGGGTGTCGCCCGACTTGACCGTGTAGACGATGTCGCCGTCGTCATCCGTCTCGTTGAGCTGGGCGGCGTGCTCGATCACCTGCAGCCCGGTGTCGTCGACGCCGGTGACGCTGGGCACGTTGGCGACGACCTGCCGGATAAGCTCGAGCTCCGAAGCCGAGCCGACGGCCCCACGGAGGACCACCGTCGTCCCCTTCTGGAGGACGTCGACGGGGTCGTCGGCGAGCCGCGGCTCCTTCTTGATCGCTGACAGCGCGGCCTTCGCCAGGGCGCTAGGGTCAGCCGCGGCGAGACCGCCGCTCGTGACGCCCGTACCGATCTGGTCGGCGCCGCTGTCGGCCGCGGCAGCCCCCTCGACGACCTGCAGGCCGCTCACGTCGACGTCCTTGATCCCGTTGATCCCGCTGGCGATCGCCCTGACCAGGTCCTTGTAGCGCTCGTTCGGGACCTGGCCGCTCACCTTGGCCGTCTTCCTCTCGACCTCGACCTGCAGGCCGAGGTCCGCCGTCAGGCGCTGGTCTCCGAGCGCCTCCTCGAGCCGCGCCTTGGCGCTCTTACCGAATGGCCACATGGTCTCCCCTTCCTGTCGGACGGCCCGCCAGGGCTCGCCCCGAACGTGACTCGCGCTACCATTGATACGACGACCAGGTGAGAAAGCGAACGGCCCCGCGGAGAGCGGGGCCGTTGGGCAGGCTGGGGCTGCGGTCAGTAGACGTCGTTCGCGGTGTTGTGCACGTTGAACTTGCCGGTAGGCGTGACCAGCCACTCGCCCTCGATGCGGTGGACCTCCTCCAGCGTCTGAGCGTCGTAGACGACGATGAAGCTCTCGCGGTCCATGGCCGCCCAGGCGGAGACCCAGAACTCGGTTCCGTCCTCGTTGAACTCGATGTGCACCATGCGCGCGTTCTGCTCCATCGCGCCGGGCACCTCCCAGCACACGCGCTCCTCGACGTCGTCCTTGCGCCAAGCGCAGAGGGTCACTTGCCCCGTCGGTACGACGCTCATCGTGAAGTCCGAGATGAGCCACGGGCTGGCGTCGTGCGTCTTGATGAAGAGGTTGCCCGTGAACGGCGCGGCGAGCTGCCGCACGACCTGCCAGGCGTGCTCGGGATGCCCCTCGGGGTCGGCGCCGATGACCGTCACCTCGAGGCTGCCGAGGTTGCCGGTCGCCCACACGGGGCCGTACTCCGGGTCCACCCAGTTGGCGCCCCGCCCCGGGTGCGGGCGGATGCCGACGTCCACGACTGCTGCGACCTCACGGTCGAGCGTGTCGATGACGACCAGCTTGTTCTCGTTGTTGGCCGCGACGACGAAGTAGCGGTGGCCCGCCCAGCCGCCGTCGTGGAGGTATAGCTCGGTGTCGAACATCGTCACGCCGAGCGGGCGGCCCTCCTTGTCCATCTGGCTGTAGTCGACGAGCCAGGTCTGGCCGGCTTCCTTGACGTTGACGATCCACTCGGGGCTGGTCTCCGAGGAGACGATCGCGGCGACGCGGGCGGCGTCTACGCGCTCTCCGACGCCCTTCTCGTACGAGACCGTCGACACGATCTTGAGGGGCTCCAGGGTGAGGCCATCGAGGATCGCGAAGCTCGGAGGCCAGTAGCAGCCCTCGATGATGTAGTCGTTGACGTAGCCCTCCATCTTCGAGGACTCGATGCTGCGAGCGTCGAGACAGGGGCGCGCCTCCGCGACGACCTCGGGGACCTCCGTCCACAGGTCGATGAGGCTGGCCTTGCCGTCACGGCCGACGGCCTGGTAGTACCGGCCATCCTTGCTCGAGCGCAGGATGTGGATGGCGTAGCCGGTGTCGAGGAGCGCGACGAGGTCCTTGGTGTCGCCGTCGATGATCGCGACCTGGCCAGCATCGCGCAGGATCACGCCGAAGTAGTTCTCCCAGTTCCGGTCGGTCTGCGGCGAGGTGGGTCGTTCGTCGACGGGCACGATCAGGTTCCAACTGTCGTAGATCTCCTGGAACGAGAGCATCGGCGGCTCGGGCACCTCGTTCAAGAGGTACTTCGCCATCAGCTCCATCTCGGCCTGGTCGAGGAGGCCCTGACGTCCCCAGTCCGGCATGCCGCCCGGCAGACCGGCGAAGAGGACGGCGTGGATGTAGGGTGCGCCCTTGGCGGAGAGCGTCTCGGCGGTGACCGCCGGCCCCGTGGCACCCTCCCTCGTGGGTCCGTGACAGCCTGAGCAGAGGTTGAAGTAGATGTCGAAGGCCTGGTCCATCTCCTCCTGGGTCATGGAGACGTCCGGCGGCGCCTGAGCCGTCGCGGCCGCGAGCGAGACCACCACGAGAGACGCCAGGAGCACCTTGAAGAACCTGCCCATGTCCACTCCTTCCGCGCGCCCACCAGGCACGCACTCTGTCGGTGACTCCCTTCTACGACGAGAGCCGCCGCATCGGCAGAGACGTTAGTCCCGCTATTCGGATACCGATGTCTGAGTTGTTCGGCGTGTCGCGACGCCGCTCGCGTGGTCCTGCCTAGTCGAGCTCGGCGGTGCGCAGCCACAGGAAAGCGAAGGGGTCGAGGCGCACGCGCCCGTCATCCGATAGCCGCCCTTCTCCGAACACCGTCTCCGCGACCGCGACCAGGTCGCGCGGCAGCGCCACCTCGACAGCGTCGCCAGACAGGTTGTGGAGCGCGACGGTCGCCCGGCCCGCGTGACGGCAGACGTGTGCCAGTACGCGCTGGTCGCCAGCCGCGAGGACGTCGGCGCGGCCAGCCCGGCCGAACTCGGGTGCGCTGCGCCGGGCCGCGATGGCTAGGCGGAACCACGCGAGCAGCGAGCCCGGGTCGCCGTCCTGAGCCGCGACGTTGACGCGCTCGTACGCGAACGGGCCGCGGGACACGGGCCCGATGGCCAGCGCCGCCGGCGCCGCTCGGGAGAAGCCGGCGTTGGGGCCCGCGTCCCACTGCATGGGGGTGCGCACGGCCCCGCGTCCCTCGATCGCGAGGTCGTCGCCCATGCCGATCTCGTCCCCGTAGTAGAGGACCGGAGAGCCCGGCATCGTCAACAGCAGGCTGTGAGCGAGCCTCAGCCGGCGGGGATCTCCGCCCAGCAACGGTGCCAGGCGGCGTCGCAGGCCCGTCCCGAACATCCGCCCTTCGCCCGTGGGATCGAGGGCGGCGAAGACCTCGTGCCGCTCGCCCTCCGCGACCTGGCGGAACGACCATTCGTCGTGGCTGCGCAGGAAGTTGGCGTAAACGCCGCCGGATGGCGGGGCCCGCAGGCTGGCGAGCGCCCGCTCGAGGGTGGCCGCCCTCCCTTGCACCAGGGCGAGCCCCACATGCGCGGAGAGGTAGAAGTTCAGAGCGGCGTGGACCCGGTCGCCGGTGCCGAAGTACTCGGCCATTTCCTCGGGCCCCACGTCGCCCTCGGCGAGTAGGACCGCCTCGGGCCACCGCGCGTCCACGTGGCGACGGATCGCTGCCAGAAGGTCGTATCCCTCCTCGTCGGGCTCGTCGAGCATGAGCGGAACCGCGTCCAGCCGGAAGCCCGAGACCCCGAAGCCCATCCAGTGGTCGACCACCTTGGCGAGCTCGGCCCGCACGCGCGGGTTGGCGAGGTCGAGGTCGGGTTGGAAGCTCCAGAAGGCGTGGTAGTAGTACCGTCCCGCCGCCTCGTCGAACGTCCAGGCGCTGGGCTCGCCCACCACGTTGTGGTCGTCGCGGGGCTCGTCGGCCCATCGGTAGAAGTCGCGGTACGGCGATGCCGGGTCGCTACGCGCGGCCTGGAACCAGTGGTGCTCTACCGACGTGTGGTTGAACGGCATGTCCATGATCACGCGGAGACCCAGCGAGCGTGCGCGCTCCAGGAAGCGCTCGAACTGCGTGAGGGTGCCGAACGCAGGGTCGATCGCGTAGTAGTCGCGCACGTCGTAGCCGTCGTCCTGTCGAGGAGAGTCGAAGAAGGGGCCCAGCCACAAGCAGGTGACGCCCAGGTCGCGCAGGTACTCGAGCTTGGAGGTCAAGCCGATGAAGTCGCCGACGCCGTCGCCATCGCCGTCCATGAAGTGCGGTAGGAGCACCTCGTAGAAGACGGCGTCATCGAGCCAGTTCACAGCGCCGGAGCACCTCCTCGCCTTGTCCGCCGCTACGTCGACGCGGCGGCCACCACCTTGCTTTTAGCCCGGGGATGGCGTGAGAAGGCGGCGAGCTTGGTTAGCGCATGCCGCAAGGGCTCCCCCACCACACCTTGCCGGTACATCTCCACCGACGTGATGCTATGGCGTCTTGCCCAGCCCTCTCACGACCCTGGCATCCGTTCTCACTGCCCCTGCGCCTACGGTCGACCTTGAATCGAGGGCCGTACCAGCGAAGGAGGCGACATGGACAGGGGAAGAGACAGGGATAGGAGCAGCGATCACATCCGGCGCGGCGACGCCGATAGCGGCCGCGGCTTGGACGGTGACGGCTGGATCGTGAGCGACGACCTCGCCGGACGCTACGGCGGGGGCATCGGAGAGCGCTACGAAGGCGGCGACAGGGTGGGCCGCGATGGTGGAGGCTACGGCCGGAACTACGGGCCGCTGCCGGGTTCGGGCTGGACGGACCGCGAGGACCGTTTCATGGCGACGGATTGGACCGCTCAAGCCGAGCGGTCGAGCGGGCCATATGCCGGGAAGGGGCCGGTGGGCTACCACCGGGCGTCGGAACGCGTTCTGGAGGACGTCAACGAGGTACTGACGTGGGAGGCCGACGTCGACGCTCGTGGGATCCAGGTGACCGTCGAGGGCGACGAGGTGACGCTGGAGGGCACAGTGGACAGCCGCCGCGGCAAGCGGGCGGCGGAGGACGCGGCATGGGAGGTCCGCGGCGTGCGGGACGTGCACAACCACCTCCGAGTGCGGCGGGCCGAGAGCGAAGGCGACGACGCCTGAGGGGCGCTCAGGCCGGGAACGCCCCCTCTGACACCCGCGAGAGGTACGAGCGGACGTCGGTCGGCCACGTGCTGGTCAGCGCCTCGAAGCGGTCGCGGTCCCCGGCGTCGAGCGCCCGGTAAGCCTCCTCGAAGTTGTGGCGGTCGCCAGCCAACGCCGTCATGGCGCGGCCGGTGGCCGCCGCGGCTCGCTTGGCGCGGGTCGCGGGCGATTCCGTCTTGCGGGCGTCCTCGACCAGGCGCCGAAGTGTCGCCGACGCGCCACCCGGCTGGTCGGCGAGCCACTCCCAGTGCCTCGGCAGCAACGTGACCTCACGTGATACGACGCCCAGCCTCGGCCGCCCCGGACCGCGCGGCGTGGGAGCCGGCAGGTGCATCTCGAGCACCTGTGCGAGCGTGCCGCGCAGCTCGAAGTCGACCTGCTTGCCGGTGGCGTCGTCGAGGATGAGGAGGTACTCGCCGGGGTCGGCGTCGAAGCGCCGCTTGATGACGGGCAAGATGGTGGCAAGGTCGCCGCTGACCACCAGCTCGTCGCCGATGAAGAGTGTGTAGGTAGAGTCGGTCTTCACCGGTCGAGTATTACCCGGGTGTTATAGCTTGTCAAACGACACCCGTCAGATGTGTGGGAACGAAGGGACCTCGATGGCCAACATCACCTATTTCCAGCGCTACTCCACGCTCGAGAACACCGTCACCAACAACACCCTGCAGCTCTTCGCCCGCATATACGCCTACGCGCCGGCCAAGGCTTCTCAGTTACTGTCCTCACTCACGGGCGAGGAGATCGAGATCGGCGTCGAGGTCACACAACAGGGTCGCGAGCGAGGGTCGATCCCGGACGGATCGATCATCCAGCGGAGCTTCAAGATCTTGATCGAGTCGAAAGTAGGCTCACAACCGGACGAGAAGCAGCTGATGGAGCACGCGCGAGGTTTCGCCGAGGAAGCGCAACAGATCCTGCTCCTTCTGACGCGCAGGCGGTACGAATCGTTCGAGACAGAGCTCCAAGCGC
>JBIQIQ010000082.1:7197-10318 GCA_044507975.1 Deinococcaceae bacterium | reverse complement strand
GGGTGGTACGCGGCCGCGCCAGCCCGGCGCCGCCGCCGCGGACCCGGTCACCGACTCGCTGCACGCGCACGGTGAGCGCCGGCCGAGCCCCTACCTGCGCAAGGCGTTCGCAGTCGACGGCCGGGTCCGGCGCGCCCGCGTCTACGCCACCGCGCGCGGGGTTTACGAGCTGCGCCTCAACGGCGAGCGGGTCGGGGACGCCCTGCTCGCGCCGGGGTGGACCGACTACGACCAGCGCATCCAGTACCAGACCTACGACGTGACCGACCTGGTGCACCAGGGCGGCAACGCCGTCGGCGCCGTCCTCGGCGACGGCTGGTACTGCGGCTACCTCGGGTTCGACCAGCGCTGGCGTGCCTACCGCTACGGCTACAAGCCCTCGCTGCTCCTGAGGCTCGAGGTCGAGCTCGAGGACGGTCGCAGCCTCGCGGTCGTGAGCGACGCCTCGTGGCGGACTAGCACCGGCAAGATCACCTTCGCGGACCTGCTGATGGGCGAAGCCCACGACGCGCGCCTCGAGCCGCTCCGCTGGGACGCTCCCGGCTTCGACGACGCTCACTGGCAGCCGGCCGCGCTCGTCGCGGTGCCTTCCGCCGTGCTGGTGGCCCAGCAGACCCCGCCAGTGCGGGTCACCGAGGAGCTGGCGCCCGTCTCGGTGCGTGAGCTGCGGCCTGGCGTCCACCTCTTCGACCTTGGTCAGAACATGGTCGGGTGGGCGCGGCTCGCGGTCGCTGGACCGTCCGGGACCGTGGTCACGCTGCGCTACGGGGAGGCCCTCGACGAGGCTGGCGAGCTCTACACGGCGAACCTGCGCAGCGCCAAGCAGACCGACGTGTTCGTGCTGCGGGGCGAGGGGCGGGAGACCTTCGAGCCGCGGTTCACCTTCCATGGCTTCCGCTACGTCGAGGTCACCGGACTTCCAGAGTCGCCCACCCCCGGCACCCTGACCGGATGCGTCGTGCACGACGACCTGGAGCGCGCCGGCGAGTTCGAGTCCTCGAGCGAGCTGCTCGACCGGCTCCACGCCAACGTCGTCTGGGGCCAGCGCGGGAACTTCGTGAGCGTGCCGACCGACTGCCCGCAGCGCGACGAGCGCCTGGGTTGGCTCGGCGACGCGCAGGTCTTCCTCCGGACGGCCAGCTACGCGATGGACGTCGCGCCCTTCTTCACCAAGTGGCTGGGCGACGTCGCCGACGCGCAGTCCTCCGAGGGGGCGTACCCCGACGTCGCGCCGCGCGCCGTGCTGCCCAGTGACGGCGCACCCGGCTGGGGCGACGGCGGCGTGATCATGCCGTGGACTCTCTACCAGGTCTACGGTGACGTCCGGCTCCTGGAGCGTCACTACGAGGGCATGCGGCGTTGGATGGCCTACCTGGCCGCGGCGAACCCCGGCCACCTGCGGGTCGACAGGCTGAACATGAACTTCGGCGACTGGCTGAGCGTGGGCGCCGATACGCCCAAGGAGGTGCTGGCGACCGCGTACTACGCGCTCGACGCCGCGATCATGGCGCGGGTCGCCGGCGTGCTCGGCCGCAGCGAGGAAGCGCAGGCGTACTCGCGGCTGTACGAGGAGGTCAAGGCGGCGTTCGTCGCCGCCTACGTGAGCGAGGACGGGCGCGTGCGCGGCGAGACGCAGACCTCCTACCTGCTCGCTCTGCACGCAGGGCTCGTGCCGGAGGGTCTACGCGCCGCCGCTGCCGCCCACCTCGTCGAGGACATCGAGTCCCGCGGCGGCCACCTGTCGACCGGCTTCCTGGGCGTGAGCTACCTCGCGCCCGTGCTCTCCGACACGGGCCACCTCGACGTCGCCTACGCGCTCGCCCTCAAGGAGACCTACCCTTCCTGGGGCTACAGCATCGCCCACGGCGCCACGACGATCTGGGAGCGATGGGACGGCTGGACCGAGGAGGGAGGCTTCCAGACGCCCGAGATGAACTCGTTCAACCACTACGCGTTCGGCTCGATCGCGGAGTGGCTCTACCGCTACGTCGCCGGCATCGACGTCGACCCGGCGAGGCCGGCGTACCGGCACGTCCTGCTCAAGCCCAGGCCCGGCGGGGGCCTCGAGCACGCCGGCGCGCGCTACCGCTCGATCAGAGGCCGCATCGAGAGCCGCTGGGAGCTGAGCGCCGGCCGCCTCACCTACCTTGCCACGCTCCCGCCCAACACCAGGGCCACGCTGCACCTGCCGACGTCGGACCCCGCGAGCGTCACCGAAGGTGGCGTCGAGGTCGGGGCCGCCAGCGGCGTCGAGATGGTAGGAACCGTCAGGGGCGGCGTCGTACTGGAGCTCGCGTCAGGCGCCTACCGCTTCGAGGCCGAGCTCCTCTCCGCCGAGCGCGGCTGCAGGAGCGACGCATGAGGCGGCTGCCGCGACTGCTGCAGGCCGGTTCTCTCGTCGGTAGCCGGACGCTCAAGCTCGTCGCCTTCGGAGACAGCGTGACCGAAGGCTGGACGCGGGCCCGTACCCTCGAGCCGGATATCGTCTACCACGCGCGGGTCGCGGAGGCTCTCGAGGCCAGACATCCCGGCCTCGACGTCACGGTGACGAACGCAGGCGTCGCCGGCGACACGGCCACCGAATCGCTGGAGCGGTTGGAGCGCGACGTAGTAGGGCTCGACCCCGACCTCGTCGTCGTCGGGTTCGGCCTCAACGACGCCGTCGGCATGCGCGGGCTGCCCGGGGCTGCTGCCGGGCTCGAGGGCTTCGGCCGGGCGCTCGGCGAGATCGTGCGCCGCATCCAGGCCGAGACCGCCGCGGCGGCGGTCCTCCTCACGCCGAACTTCATGGCCACGGACGCCAACCCCAACGTCGACCCAGAGGAACAGGAGTACCTACCCGTGCTGCGGGGTCTGCAGACGAACGGCGTCGTGGCCGCCTACGCCGGCGCCGTCAGGCGGGTAGCCGCCGCTCGCGGCGTGCCCGTTGCCGACGTTTACGCGGCTTGGGACCGGTTGGCGGTCGCCGGCCGGGACACGAACACGCTGCTCTCCAACGGCCTCAACCACCCAGGGGCCGAGGGCCACCAGCTAACCGCCGAGCTCGTGATCGCCGCGATCGACGAAGCCCTGGCGGCCTGACCCCGCGCCCGGCCATGGCCGGCGTCCACCAGGGCCAGGG
>JBIQIQ010000082.1:0-7097 GCA_044507975.1 Deinococcaceae bacterium | reverse complement strand
CCCCCGAACGTCAGCGCCAGGGCGATGCCGAGCACGACGCCGGCGACGGCGAAGGGCACCATCGACATCGTGTCGATGGCGGCCACGAGGCGGCCGCGCCCGCGGCTGACGACGTACCCGATCAGGGCGCCGGCGGCGACGCACAGGAGCGTGGCGGCGGACACGAACATCACGGAGTTCTTGAGCGCGAGCGGCAGGCGGCGTGCCAGGCGGAAGCCTTCGAGCGTGAACTCGGGGTAGAGGATGGGGCCCTGCGACCTCAGGAAGGCCGACACGACGATGGTGATCGTCGGCAGCAGCGCGAGGACGACGACCCCGTAGACGAACGCGGCGGAGAGCCCGGTCCCCAGGCGCGGCAGCCTGAACACGCCGAGCGGCTTGGTCGCGTCCTGCCCGTACGACGACCTCCTGGCGAGCCAGCGCTGGACGAGGAGGGCCCCGATGGTCACGGTCAGCAGGATCACGGACAGGGTGCTCGCGACCCGCGGGTTGCCGCCGAACTCGTTGATGAACTCGCTGTAGATGAGGGATGCGATGACGCGGAACCCCTCGCCGATGATCATCGGCGTGCCGAAGTCGGCGAAAGTCGTGACGAAGACGAGCAGGGCACCCGTCGAGATCGATGGGACCATCAGCGGCAGGATCACCGTGCGCAAGGCACCCAGGCGCGTCCGGCCCAGGTTGATGGCCGCGTCTTCCAGGCTCTGGTCGATCGTCCTGAAGCCGGAGGAGACGAGCAGGAATACGAACGGGAAGGCGTTGAGGGTGAAGACGAGGATGATCCCCGGCCAGCCGTAGATGCTGGGGATGTCGATCCCCAGCGACGCGAACGCCTGGGTGATGATCCCGTTGCGGCCGAGCAGCAGGATCCAGGCGTAGGCGCCGATGAACGGCGGGGAGACGAAGGTCAGCACCACCGCGACGCGGACCCACAGCTTCCCCGGGAACTCGACGCGCGACACGAGGTAAGCCAGCGGGAAGCCGATCAAGGTCGCGAGCACCGTCGCCGAGGCGCTGACGAAGAAGCTGTTGAGCAGGGTGCCGTAGTAGTAGCGGTACCGGAAGAACTCGGCGTAGGTCTGCCAGACGCTGAAGCCGCCGCTCGCGGTCGTGCGCGACGGCGAGAAGCTCGACAGCACGAGGTTGCCGAGCGGAAGGACCAGGAGGAAGAAGAAGAGCGCGGCGGCCGCGAGCGTCATGACGCCCCAGAAGCTCAAGCCCCGCCTCGGCGCCGTCATCGGTCAGCCGACCCTTCTGCCGTCCGCGTCGAACAGCGTGACGGCCTCCGGGGCCAATCTGACCGTGACAGGGGCGCCCTCGTCGAGGAGCTCGCCACCCGTGAAGTAGCGCTCGGCGACGACGGGGCCGCCGTTCGAGTCGACCTGGTAGCGGATGGTGTCGCCGAGGTAGGTCCGTTGGCCGACGGTGCCGACTAGGTCGCCGAGACCGCGCGCATCGTGCCCGGGCGAGAGCTGCGGGCTGTGCTGGCGGAAGCTGACCACGACGTCGCGGCCCGCGAGGGAGGCCCCTTCGGTCACGACCGCTCCCACGGCACCCCCGGCCCCGAGGTCCACGGTCGCGACCCCTCCCTGAACCGATCGCACCACTCCCGGCAGGTAGTTGCTCTCGCCCACGAACTCGGCCACCTTGCGGTGGGTCGGGTGGCCGTAGATCTCCTCCGGGGTGCCCACCTGGTGGACGCGACCATCGAACATCACGGCGATGCGGTCCGAGAGGCTCAGGGCCTCCTCCTGGTCGTGGGTGACGTAGATGGTGGTGATCCCCAACCGCTTCTGGAGGGTGCGCAGGTCGGTCCTGAGGCGCACGCGCAGCTTGGCGTCGAGGTTGGCGAGGGGCTCGTCCATCAGCAGGAGCCGCGGCTGGATGACGATGGCGCGGGCCACGGCGACCCGCTGCTGCTGCCCGCCGGACAGCTGGCGGGGCTTGCGCTTCTCGAGCCCGACGAGGTCGACGAGCTCGAGGGCGGCGCGCACGCGCTCGGCCTTCTCGTCCTTCGTCCCGGGCCGCGTCCGAAGCCCGTAGGCGACGTTCTGCCAGACGTCCAGGTGAGGGAAGATCGCGTAGTGCTGGAACACCATGCCGGTGTCGCGACGGTGGGCGGGCACCTGGTCGATGCGGGTCTCGTTGAAGTGGATGGTGCCCGCGCTCTGCCGGTAGAAGCCGGCGATGGTCCTCAGAAGGGTCGTCTTGCCGCAGCCGCTGGGACCGAGGAGCGAGAAGAACTCCCCCGGCTGCACCTCCAAGCTGACGTCGTCGACCGCGCGCACGCCGGTGAAGTGCACGGCGAGGTCCTTGATCACGAGGCGTGTGCTGTCTTGCGCGCTCACTCTGCTCGACACTCCTGGACTGCTGGTTGCGAGAAGCCGGGCGGTCCTAGGGGACCGCCCGGTCAGGTTGGCTTCGGCTTGCGACCTCTAGGCTCTGGTCTTCTTGCCCGGCCCGTTCAACGGGTGCGGATCATGATGTCGCGCCACGTCGCGAGGTACTCCTCGCGGTTGGCGGCCGCCGCAGCGTCGGGGTAGGGGATGACGTTGAGGTCGGTCACCGACCGCATCGCGGGGTTGAGGGCGACGTCCTTGTGCGTGGGGCGACGGCCGAGGAAGTTCTCGACGAGGGCCTCCTGCGACTCGAGCGACAGCACGAAGTCGGCGAAGGCGTCGGCGGCCTCGGGGTTGGGACTGTCGTTCACGAGGAAGAGCCCACCCGGCAGCAGCGCCACGCCGTCCTCGGGGTAGACGATGCCGATGCGGCCCGAGTCGAGCCAGCGGAACGCGCCTTCCTCGTAGGCCACGCCGAGGGCGTTCTCGCCCTGACCCACCTGGGTGAAGGGGGCGCTGGAGCTGTCGGCGATGATCTGGTTGCGGGCGAGGGCCTCGACGAGGTCCCAGCCGCCGATCTCGAGCCAGGTGACCATCGCGGCGTATGACGAGCTCGAGGAGGCCGGGTTGGCGTGGACGACCTTGCCCTTCCACTTCGGGTCGGCGAGCTCGGCCCAGGTGCGGGGCACCTCGTCCTCGGCGACCAGGTCCTTGTTGTAGACGATCACCATGGTGAAGGCGTCGAACGGCGCGTTGTAGCCCTCGGGGTCGCGCATCGCCTCGGAGATGTCCTCCAGCGCGGCCGACTCGTAGGGACGGAACAGCTCGGGCGCGGACGCTCCGGTGTGCGAGCCTCCGCCCCACATGACGTCGGCCTGCGGCCTGGCCGCTTCGGCGCCGATGCGGGCCAGCAGCTCCCCGGTGCCGCCGTAGACGATGTCGACGTCGATGCCGGTGGCCTCCGTGAAGCGCTCGACGTAGAAGTCGACCATCTCCGTCGGGTGCGATACGTAGAGCGTGAGCCGGTTCGATTGGGCCAGGGCGCTGGTGCCGACGAGCAACAGCGCCGCCAGCGACAGGGCTAGGCGTCTTAGTGAAGCAGAGCGCATCTTCGACCTCCGAGTCTTCGACGGTAAAACTACCACCGCACGTTATCTGGTTCGCGGACCCCGGTGCTACCTCAGGAAGGCCTCCGGTAGCCCGCCGTCCACCGTCAGCACCTGTCCCGTGGTCCTGGGGAGGGCGTCCCCGAGCAGCAGCACTGCGGCCTCGGCTTGGTGGGCAGCGCTCACCGGCGACTTGGTCAGCGTTCGCGACGCGTAGTACGCCGCCAGCCGGTCGCGCAGCGCCTCGGTGCTCTCGTCCTCTCTGGCAGTCAGGCCGTAGCGTCTCAGCGAGTCCAGAACCCGCTCGCGAGGGAACATGGCGCTGCCGTCGACGACGGTGGCGGGCGCCAGGGCGTTGACGCGCACTCGCGGGGCGAGCGCCACTGCCAGCTCGCGGGTCAGGTGCTGGGCCGCCGCCTTGCTGGCGTCGTAAGCCAGCGACCCGGCCTTGGGCACGACGGCGTTGACGGAGGTCGTGAGCACGAGCGATCCGTCCGTGCCCTGCGCCCGCCACACGCGGCTCGCCTCGTCCGCCACGAGGAAGCTGCCTTTGACGTTGACGTCGAAGGCCGCTTGCCAGGCGTCGTCGGCCTCGGCGTCGTCTAGGCCGCCCGAGCGGAAGACGCCGGCCGTGACGAGCACCGCGTCCACGCCGCCGAAAGCCAGGACCGCGGTGTCGAACAACGCACGAACGCTGGCGCGGTCGGTGACGTCGACTCGAGCTGCGATTGCCGGGCCGCAAGCGGAGACGCCCGTGCCGGCTACGCCGATCCCCGCGCCCCTCGCTGCCGTCACCGCCGCCGCCGTCTCCTCGGCCGCGCGCTCGTCCCGGTCGGCGCAGACGACCTGAGCCCGCCGCTCGGCGAGGAGCAGGGCGGCAGCTCGCCCGATCCCGCTGCCCGCCCCGACGATCACCACGACGCGGCTCTCGAAGAAGCTCTCGGGCGGCATCCGCCGGAGCTTGGCCTCCTCGAGCCGCCAGTACTCGATGTCGAACGCCTCTCGCCGCGGCAGCGCGCGGTAGCGGCTCACGGCCTCGGCGCCGCGCATCACCTCGATGGCCGCGAGGTAGAACTCGGCCGTCACCCGAGACTCGCTCTTGTTCCTGCCGAACGCCACCAGGCCGAGCCCGGGCACGAGCACCACGGTGGGGTTGGGGTCGCGCAGAGGCGGCGAACCTTCCTCGGCGTGATCGCGGTAGTACTCGCGGTAGTCGCTCCGGTAGCCCTCGAGGGCCGTGGCGGCCGCCGCCAGAAGGCCGCCTGCGTCACCCTCCTTCGGCTCCCAGGGGACGAGGAGGGGCTTGATCTTCGTGCGCAGGAAGTGGTCGGGACACGAGGTGCCGAGCTCGGCCAGGCGCGGCGCGTCCACGCTGCTCACGAACTCGCGCACGGCCTCGTCGTCGTGGACCGTAGCGACGAACGAGCGCCCTTCCGATACGAGGCCGCGCAGCGCCGGCAGGACCTCACGCCACAGCCGCCGCCGCGACCCGTCCGGCAGGTCCTCCCACCGCGGCCCGGCGAACGGCTCCGCGGCGCGAGAGCGCTGCGCGACGAAGCGCTCGGCGCGGCCGATCAGGTCGAGCGTCAGGCGGTAGCACTCCGCGTCGTCGTCGGCCCAGCAGATCAGCCCGTGCTGGCCCAGCACCAGGCCGCGCAGCCCGGGGTCGGCGGCGCAGGCCTCGGCGACCGCCAACCCCAGCTCGAAGCCCGGCCTCATCCAGTCGATCCAGCCGACCTCGGCGCCGTAGACCTCGCGCGTCAGCGCGGCCCCGTCCTCCGCGGCGGCCAGCGCGATGACCGCCTCCGGATGCGTGTGGTCGACGTGGCGGTGTGGCACGAGGGCGTGGAGAGGGGTGTCTATCGAGGGCGGCCTCTGGTTCGCGCCGAACACCGCATGGCGGTAGAGGTCGACCATGGCGTCCTCGGCGACGCTCTTCAGGCCGCGGTCGGGCGTACTCAGGTAGCGCAGCCGGAGCTGGTCGAAGCGCTCCAGGTCGATCGAAGCGAACCCGTCGCGCCCAGTCGTCCGCAGGTCGCCACCGGACCCCTTCACCCACAGCACCAGGCGCTGCTCGCCCGTGATCGGGTCGGGCATCTCGATCTTGCTGCTCGTGTTCCCTCCGCCCGTGTTGGTTATGCGCCGCTCCGAGCCGAGCAGGTTCGAGCGGTAGACGAGCCGACCCAGACCGTCCATTCGGCTCGCGACCTGCTCGTCCCAGGCGTCGATGAGCGGGCCCCTGGCCCTCCCGTCCGATGACGTCATGGCGATCCTCCCTGGCCGCTCACGCCGCGGCCTCGTTGGCTTCCAACCAGCGAACGTAAGCCTCGTCCCACGCCGTGCGCGACTGGACGGGGCGGTGGTGGCGGAGGCGCGAGCCTCGGCGCACGTGGTCGCGCAGGTCCTCGAGGCCCTCGAGTCGCCCCAGGCCGATGAGCTGCACGCCCGCGTTGCCGAGGACCGTGGCCTCGACGGGCCCGGCGGTGACCGGCCGGCCCGTGGCCTCGGCAGTCAGCTGGCACAGGAGCGAGTTGCGCGCGCCCCCGCCCACGACGTGGATGACCCCGGCGGTGCGGCCTGCGACGCGCTCGACGCTCTCGAGAGCCCTCCGGTAGGCGAAGGCGAGGCTCTCGAGGACGGTCCGAACGACCTCGGCGATGCTCTCCGGCTGCGACGCGCCGCGTCGCAGACAGTGGCTACGCACCAACGCGGCGTGGTCGCCCGGCGCCAGGAAGTCGCGGTGGTCGACGTCGAAGCTCGAAGTCAGCGGCGGCGCCTGGGCGGCGGCCCGCACGAGCTCGGAGTAGTCTTTGACCGACCCGTCCTCGCGCCAGCGCCTGAAGCACTGCTGCAGGATCCACAAGCCGGTGACGTTCTTGAGGAGGCGCGTCGTGCCGCAGACACCGCCTTCGTTCGTCACGTTCGCCAGCGCCGCTTCCGCCCCGGTGAAAGGCCTCTCCACCTCGAGCCCTACCAGGCTCCAGGTGCCGGACGAGATGTAGGCGAAGTCGGCGCCGCGCGCGGGCACGGCAGCCACGGCGCTGGCGGTGTCGTGCGTGGCTGGCGCGATGACCGCCAGGCCGCCTGACTCGCCCAGGCGGGTGCCCGGCGCCACGACCTCCGGCATCAACCGGCGCTCGACGCCGACGGCGTCGAGCATCGTCCGCGACCACGTCCTGGCGCCCTGGTCGTAGAGCTGCGTGGTCGTGGCGTTCGTGAGCTCGCTCACGCGGGAGCCGCACAGCCACATGTGCATCAGGTCCGGGATCATCAGGAGCTTCTCGGCCGCGGCCAACCGGGGGTCGCCGCGGCGCGCCATGGCGAGCAGCTGGACCGAGGTGTTGATGGGCATGAACTGGATGCCGGTCGCGGCGAAGACGCGCTCTCTCGGGAGGCGCTCGAGGAGCGCCTCCAGCATCCCGTCGGTGCGCGCGTCGCGGTAGTGGACGGGGTTCCCGAGCAGCTCGCCCCCCTGGTCGACCAAGCCGAAGTCGACCGCCCACGAGTCCACGCCGACGCTCGCGGGCGCCAGAGGGCGCCCCCGGGCCACTCCGCGCTCGACCTCGCGCCACAGCGCCAGCAGGTCCCAGTGGAGGGTTCCTCCGGCCCTCACGGGCTCGTTCGGGAAGCGGTGGATGACCTGCTGCCGCAG
>JBIQIQ010000081.1:0-10385 GCA_044507975.1 Deinococcaceae bacterium | reverse complement strand
AGGCCGGCCTCCGCGAGCCGCGCGCGGGCCAGCTCGTCCCCGAGGGGGGTGGCGAGCTGTTGGAGGACGCTCTCCCCACCGCCGAGGCCCCTGTCCTCCTGCCCGACGTGCACCAGACGCAGCCCCGGCGCAAACTCGAGCTTCGCCTGCGGGTCGGTGGAGGGCAGGGTGCCGGCCAGCAGCGCGAGCAGCGTGCTCTTGCCGCTGCCGTTGGGCCCCATCAGCGCCACGGCGTCGCCGGCGGCGAGCCTGACCTCGGCGCCCGCGAGGCGCGCCTGCGCCGAGAGGCGCTCACCCCAGAGCAGCCAGCCGCGGCGCCTCCTGTCGGTGATCCGAAAGGCCAGCGACGGCGCTCCAGCGCCCGCCGTCCCCGGCTGCGCCCCGGCTGCCGCCGCGAGCTCGTCGGCGCGGCGCTCGCGCGAGCGCGACCGGCGGCCGTACCGAGCTAGCTCGGCGGCGACCTTCGTGAGGCGCTCGGCCTCCCTCCGCAGCTCGCGCGCACGGCGCTCCGAGGCGGCGTCCTCGGCCGCGGCGCGCCGGGCCGCCCTGTCGTAACCGCCCGGGTGCACGCGCAGCCTGCCGGCCGCGAGGAAGCCGGTAGCGTTGGTCGCGGCCGTCAGCAGCGCCCGGTCGTGGCTGACCACGACCGCGGCGCCAGGCCGGCGGGAGAGGTGCTGCTCGAGCCAGACCCTGGCGAGGACGTCGAGGTGGTTCGTGGGCTCGTCGAGGAGGAGCACGTCGGCGGGGGTGGCGAGAGCGACGGCGAGCGCGAGGCGCCGCCTCTCGCCGGCCGACAGTTCGCCCCCCCCCCCCCCCCGACCCTCGGGCGTGAACCCGAGGGCGTGCAGAACCTCCCTCAGCGCCGCCTCCGCCCCGTAACCGCCGAGGTGCTCGTGCTCGACGAGCAGGGCGGCGTACCGGTCGGCCGCCACCCCACCGCCGTCCGCCAGGGCGCGCTCGGCGTCCCTCAGCCTCGCCTCCAGCGCTCGCAGCTCCGAGAGGCCGGCGCGCGCGGCGTCCTCGACCGTGGCGTCCGGGTCCAGAGCCGTCGCCTGGCGCAGGTAGGCGACCCGCACCCCGGGCGCCCGCACGACGCTGCCCGCGGGCGCGAGGACGCGACCGGCCACGACGTCGAGAAGCGTGCTCTTGCCGGCGCCGCTGCGCCCCACGAGGCCGATCCTGGCCCCCTCGCCGAGCGTCAGGTCGACGGCGTCGAGCAGAGGCGGGGCGTCCTCGGCGCCGGGCCGCGGCAGCGACACGCCGCGAAGGGCTACGAGCTCCACGGGGCCTCTCGGGGTAGGGCAGGGCAGCGGGCGCGCATCGGTACCACCGTATGCTGCCGAGGCGTGAAGCGTTTCGTCGGCCAGGGCGCCAACCAGCCCTTCACCTGCGCCGAGTGCGGCACCGAGGTGCTGCCCCTGGTCGGCGGCGGCTACCGCAACCACTGCCCGGCGTGTCTCTGCTCGCTGCACGTCGACGTGAACCCCGGGGACCGCGCCAACGAATGCGGTGGGGTGCTCGAGCCGGTGGGAGCCGAGCTGAACGGCAAGAAGGGCTGGGTGGTCACGCACCGCTGCCGCCGCTGCGGCGAGGAGCGCCGCAACAAGGCCGCCCTCGACGACCCGCGCCAGCCTGACGACATCGCCGTGCTGGCCCGGGTGGCCAGCGGCGCGGCCGCCGGCCGGATGTAGACTCGCGAATGGCATACCAGGACCTGCGGCTGGAGCGCGACGGTGCGGCGCTCAGGGTCGCCCTCGACAGGCCCAGAGTGCTCAACGCCCTCACGCCGGGCACGCTCGCCGAGCTGGCCCGCGTCCTGACGTCGGAGGCGGCCGACCCGACGGTTCGGGCCGTGCTGCTCACCGGCGAGGGCCGCGGGTTCTGCGCCGGGGCCGACCTGAGCGAGACGCCCGTCGACGGCGACATCGGTGACTTCCTCGAGCGCAGCTACCACCCCGTCGTCCGAGCGTTGCGCGCTCTCGAGAAGCCGGTCGTCGCCGGCGTCAACGGCGTCGCGGCCGGCGCCGGACTAAGCCTCGCCGCCGCCTGCGACCTGCGGGTGGCCTCCAGCGCCGCCACGTTCGCGCTCGGCTTCACCGCCATCGGCCTGGTGATGGACGCAGGCAGCAGCTACCACCTGCCCCGCCTGATCGGCGTCGGACGCACGCTGGACCTCGCCCTGGGCAACCGGCGCCTAGGGGCAGAGGAGGCCCTGAGCATCGGCCTGGTCGAGCGCCTGCTGCCCGAGGAGGGCTTCGTCGAGTCCGTCTGGCAGCTGGTGAAGGACATCGCCGCGGGACCGACCCTCAGCTACGCCCTGGTGAAGCGCCAGCTGGCCGGCACGCTGGCGAACGACCTCGAGGCGCAGCTCGCTCTCGAGGCCGGTGCCCAGTCGCGTGCCGCCGCCTCGAGCGACGCCCGCGAGGGGGTGGAGGCCTTCCGCGAGAAGCGCCGACCCCGCTTCCGGGGGGCGTGAAGGTGCGCGCCGACTCCCTCTTCCTCGGCTCGGTGCTGACGATGGACCCGGCCAGGCCCCGCGCCGGCGGCGTCGCCGTGCGGGGCGGACGGGTCCTCGCGGTGGGGACGGCCAGCGAGCTCCACGACCTGGCCGGTCCCGATACCAAGGTCCACGAGCTCGGCGGCGCCTGTCTGCTACCCGGCTTCCACGACGCGCACGTGCACGTCGGCCAGTACGGTCTGGAGCTGACGCAGCTGGACCTGGCGCCGGCGCGCACGTTCGACGCCGCGCTCGGCCTCCTGCGCGAGCGTGCCGCGGGGCTCGGAGAGGGCGAGGTGCTGAGGGCGACGGGCATGGCGCTCAACACCTGGGCCCTGCCGACGATCGGCCGCAGGGAGGCTGCCGCCCTCCAGGAGGCCGTCGGCGACCGGCAGGCGCTGGTGCGGAGCCAGGACCACCACTCCGCCTGGGCCAGCCCGGCGTTGCTCTCCCGCGCGGGCGTGACCGACGGGTCACCCGATCCGCACCACGGCGTCGTCGTTCGGGACGAGGAGGGGAGGGCGACCGGGCTCCTCCTCGAGAGCGCTCAGGAGCTCGCGACGGCGGCGCTGCCGGAGGTCGGCAGGGCCGAGCTGCGCCGCGCTCTGGCGGACGCAGGCGCCTCCCTCGCCGCGCACGGCATCACCACGGTGCACCACATGGCCGCCGAGCCGGCGGAGCACTTCCGCGAGCTGGCCCTGCTCGCCAGCGACGACTCCTTCCCCCTCAGGGTCTGGGCCTGCGTGCCGCACGAGCAGATCGAGGCGGCCCAGGAGGTCGGGCTGGCGACAGGGCAGGGCGGGCGAGGCTTCCAAGTCGGAGGCGCGAAGTTCTTCGCCGACGGGGCGCTGGGCTCCCGCACCGCCTGGATGCTCGAGCCCTACGCCGGCACCGACGAGGTCGGGATGCCGGTCGACGGACCCGACGTCCTGCAGCAGCGCGTGCCACTGGCCGCCAGGGCCGGGTTGACCCCGGTGGTGCACGCGATCGGGGACGCTGCCGTGAGGGCCGTGCTCGACGCGTTCGCGGTCTCGATGGCGGAGCTGAGGCAGGCGGGCCTGAGGCCGCGGCTCGAGCACGCCCAGCACGTTCACGAGGCCGACGTGCCCCGGTTCGGACGGCTCGGCGTCGTCGCCTCGGTACAGCCGATCCACCTCACGTTCGACGCCGTCGCGATCGGCGGCCTGCTGGGCGACCGGACGGCTCGCGCCTACCCGTTCCGCTCGCTGGCGCGATCGGGGGCCCGACTGGCGTTCGGCTCAGACACGCCGGTCGCGTCGCCCGACGTGCCCACGGGCTTGCGCGCCGCCTGCCGCCGCCTGGGCCTGGGTGGGGCGAGGCTCGACGCCTCCGAGACCATCGCGCCCGACGAGGCGCTGCTGGCCTACACGGCCGGCGCCGCGCACGCGATCGGCTGGGAGGGCAGGTCCGGCCGCTTGGCGACCGGCTTCGACGCCGACCTCGTCGTCCTGTCGCACGACCCGCTCGTCAGCCTCGACGGCCTGGAGGTCGTCGCCACCGTCAAGGGCGGCGAGCTGACGTTCGGAGATCTCTAGACACCGCCGCCGAGGTCCTGCGGCGCGGGGTCGGGCTTCCGCCACGCCGAGCGCCCGCCGACGAACACCTCGCCGACGTGCGCGTCGCCCCACGCGTAGAGCGGGAGCAGGGCCTCCGGCCCGTCGACCACGACGAAGTCGGCCTTGCTGCCCGGAGCGATCGCTCCGACGTCCGGCAGGCGCAGCGCCCGGGCGGCGTTGACGGTAGCGCCCGCCAGGGCCTCCGCCGCCGTGAAGCCGTAGACGGCGACGGCCAGCTGCAGCGCCGGAAGGAGGCCGAAGAGCGGGCTGGAGCCGGGGTTGTGATCGCTGGCGACGGCGACCGTGACGCCGGCGGTCCGGAACCGCTCAGCGGCCGGCAGGCCGGCTCGCAGCAGCGCCGCTGCACCCGGCAGGACCGTGGCCACCACGCCGGCGTCGGCGAGCGCCGACAGGTCTTCGTCCGTAGCCCGCTCGAGGTGGTCGACCGAGGCGCCTCCGAGCTCCGCCACCAGGCGCGCGCCGCCCGTGTGCGTGAGCTGCTCGGCGTGGGCTTTGACGTCGAGGCCAGCGGCCAGCCCCGCCTCGAGCACCCTCCGTGCCTGGGCCAGCGTGAACGCGCCGCGGTCTACGAACACGTCGACGGCGTCGGCCAGCCCCAGGCGCGCCGCCTCGGGGACCGTCTCGCTGACGAACCTGTCGACGAACCGCTCCGGCTCGGTCGCAGGGTCGGGCACGTGAGCGAGCAGCGTCGTGGTCACGCGCTGGGGCCCCTCCTCGCCGAGGCGGCGTGCGACGCGCAGCTGCCGCAGCTCGGCCTCGGTCGTCAGCCCGTAGCCCGACTTGACCTCCAGGGTGGTGACGCCGCCGCGCAGGAACGCGGAGGCGCGGCGCCTCGCGAGCTCCAGCAGGCGCTCCTCGCTGGCGTCGCGCGTGGCACGCACGGTGGCGTGGATGCCCCCGCCGGCGGCCAGCAGCTCCTCGTAGCCGGCGCCGCGGGAGCGAAGCTCGTACTCTGCGACGCGGCTGCCAGCCCAGACCAGGTGGGTGTGGCTGTCGACCAGCCCGGGGAGCACGCCTCGGCCCCCGAGGTCGTGCACGGCCAGAGCGGCCGCCTCCGGCGGCAAGTCGGCGGCGGGGCCCACCCAGGCGAACGCCCCGTTCTCGACGACGAACGCCGCGTCCCTCACGCGGAGAGGCGGTGAGTACAGCTCGGAGATGCCCGCTACGACGAACGCCGCGCCCCTGCCGTCCATGATGGCTGCGACGATACCGCGGTCGACTCGGACCCCCACGAAAAGGGTGACCCCGCGTGGGAGGCGCGGGGTCTGCTCGGAAGAGGATGGGAAGAGGTAATGGGAGGGTTACCTCGTTCCTCACCACACAGGTTAACGACGCGCACTTACAGGATTCTTACTCGGACCTCGCAGGCGCTGGTGGCGGCCGTCCAACGCGGTTTATAGACGCGGCTCCGTCCGGGTCGGCGCCGTGCCGGCCGGGGCGGCCGCAGGGCACCTGCCTAGCTCGTCACCGCTCGCCGCCCCAAGGTGGCTATGCTGGACTCTCATCTGTGTCTCACCGATAGGGGGCGAGCGTGGACGGTCCGCCTGTGGTCGCGACGGGGGAGGGCGAGGAGGTTCGGGCCCCCGCGCCCTTGGTCACGGAGCTCGAGGCCGCGCGCGAGCGCGTCGGGGGCTGCCTGCGGCGAGGTCGGTGGCGGGAGGCCCTCGCCGAGTGCCTGTCCGTGGCTCCGGTGCTGGTGCCGGAGGTCATCGACCAGGTAGGTAACCGGGCGTTCAACGAGGGGGCGTTCGAGGCTCTCTGGCGGGCCCTCGCCCGGCTGCCCGACGGCGTGCGAGCCGATCCGACCGTGGCCTACTGGCTCTTCGTCACCGCGACGGCCGTGAACCGCCAGGCCGAGGTCCTGCCGCTCGTGAGCGCCGTCCTGGAGGCGGAGGCGGCGCCCGAGCTGCGGGCGGCCGTGGCCGTCACGGGTCCCGACGTCGAGGCCTCGGCGGAGACGGAGCGCGCGCTCGCGGCGCACGAGTCCGTCGCCACGATGAGGGCGCGCGCGTTCGCCCTGGCCCTCGAAGGCGACCGGCAATCGCCCGTGCTCCTGTTCCGCCGCGCCATGGCCATGGCGTTGCACTCGGACGCCAGCCACCTCGTGGTGGCGTGCGCGATCGACGTGGCGAACCAGGAGCTCTCCCTGGGCCGCTACAAGACCGGCCGGGACTGGGCGCGGTGGGCGCTCGACGAGCACGAGCGGCGCGGGCTCAGGGAGGAGCACCGTCGGGAGCTCGCCGCCGCCACCCTGGCGTTCAGCCAGGTCCTGCTCGGCGACCTGGGTGCCGCCAGGGAGGTGCTGCGCACCGTGCCGGTCGAAGACGCGAAGATCGGCATGCCGACGTACGAGGCCGTCGTGTCCACCGCGGGCGACCTGCACATGCTCGACGGGCGCCTGGCCGAGGCCGAGGCGCTGTTCTCCACCTTGCGCCGCCGTTCGCCGCTCACGCTGGTCGCGTCCGCGTCGCTCGACGTCACGAAGGTGCTCATCGCCAGCGGCGACCACCTCGCGGCTCGCGAGGCGGCGGAGTACGCCTACTCGCTCAGCCGCGGGGCGTCGCGGGCCCAGGCGGCGATCGGCACCCTCGGGATGGGCATGGCCCTGTCGTACTTCGACCTCGAGCAGGCCGCCGCGCTCCTCGACACCGCGGCGCGGCAGTTCGAGCTCACGAACCTCCAGCTCTTCCAGACCCAGGCGCTGCTCTGGCTGGCGCGCTGCCGGCTCCGCGCCGGTCGGCTCGACGACGCCGCGCGCGCTCTCGCCGAGGCCGAGGACGGCACCCGGGAGCTGGCCGAGCCTGGCTGGCGGCTGCTGATGGCGTGCGACCCCGACCACGTCGACCTGATGGCCTTGGCTCGCGGCGGTGGAGACGCCCTCAAGCTGCGCTTCCTGGGCTCGGCGCGCCTCGAGCACCGCGCCCGCGAGCATCAGCTCAGCCTCCGCCAGTGGGAGGTCCTGGCGATCTTGTGCGAGCGCGAGGAGGGCGTGACCCTCGACGAGCTCCGGCGCCTGGTCTTCGACGACGAGGTCGGGAGCGGCACGGTCAAGTCGACCGTCTCACGGCTGCGCCAGGCGGTGCCGATCTCCCCGTCGCCGTACCGCATCGCGGCGCCCTTCGAGTGCGACTTCAAGCTCGTTCTGGCCCTGGTGAGCACCGGCAGGGTGCACCAGGCCGTGCAGCATTACGCCGGGCCCCTGCTGCCGGGCTCCGAGGCTCCCGGGGTGGTGGAGCTGCGCCTGCACGTCGAGGAGTGCCTCAGGCGGGCGGTCATCGGCTCCGCCGATCCCGACCTGCTCATCCAGTTCGCCACGGCCGTGGGCGACGACCTCGAGGTGTGGGAGTCGGCGCGCGCGAGCCTCTCGAGCGGCGACTACCGACTGCCGCTGGTGATCGCGCGCATCAGGCGGATCCGGGAGGCGTGGAGGTAGGAGGCTCGGCGGGCGTCGGACCGAGGGCGCACACCCCTGAGCGGAGCTCCTCTGGCACTTCGCGGCTCGCGCCCATCGGCCTTCGCCGGGCTCCCTACGCTGCTCAGGTCGTGAAGAGCGAGCTGACCGAGGTGTGCTGGTGGACGTTGTGGATGGCCTTGGCCAACAGCGGCGCGACGCTCAGCACCTCCACCTTGGGGACGTCCTGCTTCAGAGGCACGGTGTCGGTGACGTAGAGGCCGGCGATCGCCGGGTGCGCGAGCCTCTCGGCGGCGGGCGGCGTGAACACCGGGTGCGTGGCCGCGACCCGGATGTCCGGCTGCACCCCGAGGCGGAGCAGCGCCTCGATGCCTTGGCGCATGGTGCCCGCCGTGCTGATCATGTCGTCGATGATGATCGGCCTGGTGCCCTCGACCTCGCCGATCACGTGCGTGACCTCGATGTCGGTCGGGCTCTTGCGCCGCTTGTAGAGCATGGCCAGCGGCACGTTCAGGTAGTTCGCCAGGCGCCGAGCCTCGATCGCGCGCCCGACGTCCGGCGACACGACGATCGAGTCCGTGAGGTCGGTGTTCTTCAGGTGGTCGCCGAGGATGGGCAGCGCCGTGAGGTGGTCGAACGGCACGTCGAAGAAGCCCTGGATCTGGCCCGCGTGGAGGTCGATCGAGATCACGCGGTCGGCGCCGGCCTTCTCGAGGAGGTTGGCCACCAGCTTCGCCGTGATCGGCTCCCTGGCCTGCACCTTCTTGTCCTGCCTGGCGTAGCCGAAGTAGGGGATGACGGCGTTGATGCGCCAGGCTGAGGCCCGCCGTAACGCGTCGATCAGGACGAGCAGCTCCATGAGGTTGTGGTTCACGGGCGCGCTCGTCGACTGGACGATGTAGCAGTCGGCGCCCCTGACCGACTCCTCGATCATGATGCGCGTCTCGCCGTCGGGGAACTGCGAGACGGTGCCGTGGGCCAGCGGCACCCCCAGGTGCCGCGCCACCTGCGACGCGAGCGCGGGCGTCGAGGTGCCGCTGAACAGCTTCAGGTCGTCTCCGAACCTCACCGGGCGTACTCTACCGCCCGCGACTCGCGGACCACCGTCACCTGGACCTGCCCGGGGTACTCCATGTCCTGCTCGATCCGGTTGGCGATGTCGCGGGCCAACAGGACGGCGGAGGCGTCGTCGACCTTGTCAGGTTGGACGATGATGCGCACCTCGCGGCCGGCCTGGATCGCGAACGCGTTCTCGACGCCGGGGAAGCTGGTGGCGATGTTCTCGAGGCCTTCGAGCCGCTTGATGTAGCTCTCGAGCGACTCGCGCCGGGCGCCGGGGCGGGCCGCGGAGATGGCGTCGGCGGCGTTGACGATGACGGGGAAGAGGGTCTCGGCGCGATCCAGGTCGTGGTGGTTGAGGATCGCGTCGATCACCTCGGCCGGCTCCCCGAAGCGGCGACCGAGGTTGGCGCCGATCTCGGTATGCGTCCCCTCGATCTCGCGGTCGATCGACTTGCCGATGTCGTGGAGCAGGCCCGCGCGACGCGCGAGCGCCTCGTCGAGGCCGAGCTCGGCGGCGATGATGCCGGTGAGGTGGGCTACCTGCACGGAGTGCTTGAGGATGTTCTGGCCGTAGCTCGTGCGGAACTGCATGCGACCGAGCAGCTGGACGAGGCCGGGCTTCAGCCCGACGACGTTAGCCTCCAGCGCCGCCTCGTCGCCCCGCTCCCGGATGAAGTTCTGCATGTCCTGCTGGGCCTTGTGCACGACCTCCTCGATGCGGGCGGGGTGGATGCGGCCGTCGGTGACGAGCTCGGACAGCGCCAGCTTGGCGACCTCGCGCCGGATGGGGTTGAAGCTCGAGAGCAGCACCGCCTCGGGCGTGTCGTCGATGATCAGGTCCACGCCGGTCATCGCTTCGAAGGCGCGGATGTTGCGGCCCTCGCGGCCGATGATGCGGCCCTTCATCGCGTCGCTCGGGATGGGCACCACCGCGACGCTGATCGCCGCCGAGACCTCCGAGGCGCTGCGCTGGATCGCCTGCGACAGGATGTCGGTCGCACGGCGCTTGGCATCGGCGTCGGCGCGCTCGAGGGCGGCGCGCACGCGCACGGCCTTCTCGCGCTCGAGCTCGTGCTCGACGCGGTCGAGCACCATCTGAGAGGCCTGCTCCCGGGTCAGCTGGGCGATCTCGTGGAGCTGAGCCGTCAGCTGCGCCTCGCGTCCCTCGAGCAGCTCCCCCTGCGACTGCAGGTCGTTGGCCCGCTGGTTGAGCCGCTCCTCGACCTCGTCGAGCCGAAGGGCCCGCGCGTCCTGCTGCTCCCCGCGCCGGTTGAGGCGGTCCTCCTGCTGGTCGAGCTTCTCGCGATCGCGGCGCACCTCCTCCCGCATCTCCGCGAGCTGGGCGCGCTCCCGCTCGCCGTCCTGGCGGGCGCGCTGCAGCTCGGCGCGCACCTGCTCGCGCTCGCGTGTGAGGTCCTCCTCGAGGCGCTGACGCAGGCGACGCTCGTCGTCCTCCCAGCGCCGCCGCGCCTGCTCCACCTCGGCCTGGGCGCTCGTCTGCGCCATCTCGACGGTGCGCCTGGCCTCGCGCTCGGCCTCCTCGACGCGGGCGCGGTAGAGCCGCTCTGCCTCGGCGCGGGCGTCGACCTCCTGGCGGCGGCGCAGCACCCATGCGACGGCCGCGCCGATGGCCAGCCCGACGACGAACAGGAGCACGCCCAGGGCCGGGCTCACGAGAGCTCTCCAGCGAAGGCGTCGCCGCCCGGCCGCGGCGACCAGCCGGTGTTCCCGGTGGCGATCGAGTCCATCACGCCGCGGCGTATGGAGTCGACGAGGTCTGGTCTGGTGGCGAGCAGCTCGACGGCTTTCTCCTTGC
>JBIQIQ010000080.1:0-10558 GCA_044507975.1 Deinococcaceae bacterium | reverse complement strand
GCGGACGAGGTCCTCGTGCTCCCGCAGGGCGGTGGCGAGGTCGGTGAAGATGACGCCCGCCTCCTTGATGCGCGCCTCGCGCAGCACGCGCTCGCCGTTCTTGACGACCATGCTGCCCTCGGCGTCGGAGTCGGCGATGCGCATGCGGATGCGCTCCGAGACCTCGTCGGAAGCGGGGCCGGGCACGAGCTCGAGGCCGGTGGCCGAGAAGCGCTGGAGTTGCGTGTAGCGCCAGAGCTCGTCGCGCGGCCCGGGCCACGGGGTGGCGTCGAAGGTGCGCAGCGCGGCGCGGCGCTCCGCGGCGAGCCAGTCGGGCTCCCCGCGTGCGGCACTGAGCCCGTCTACGGCGGCGGCGGTCACGGCGGCGTTGTCCAGGAGCTCAGCCACCTCAGCCGACGCTCCCTTCCGAAGAGAACGGGGTCGATCCATCGGGTCGGAAGTATGGGGTCCTCAACTCAGCCGACGCTCCCTTCCATCTCGAGCTCGATCAGGCGGTTGAGCTCGACGGCGTACTCGAGCGGCAGCTCCTTGGCCACCGGATCGAGGAAGCCGCGCACGATCAGCGCCATCGCCTCCTCCTCCTTGAGGCCGCGGGTCATCAGGTAGAAGACCTGCTCGTCGTCGAGCTTGGAGACCGTGGCCTCGTGGCCGACGTGGGCGGTCTTCTCGTTGATCTCGATGTAGGGGTAGGTGTCGGTGCGGGCCTGCTCGTCGAGGAGCAGGGCGTCGCACTCGACGTTGGAGCGCGCGAACTCGGCGCCCTCGTGGATCTGCACGAGGCCGCGGTAGCTCGACCGGCCGGTGCCCTTCGAGATCGACTTGCTCACCACGCTGGAGGTGGTGCGCGGAGCTGCGTGGATCATCTTGGCGCCGGCGTCCTGGTGCTGGCCGTCGGTCGCGAACGCGATCGAGAGCACCTCGCCGTGGGCGCCCTCCTCGAGGAGGTAGCAGCTGGGGTACTTCATCGTCGTCTTCGACCCGAGGTTGCCGTCGAGCCAGCCCATCGAGGCGTCCTTGTAGACGAGGGCCCGCTGCGTGACGAGGTTGAAGACGTTGTGCGACCAGTTCTGGATGGTCGAGTACCGGACGTTGGAGCCCTCCTGGGCGATGATCTCGATCACGCCAGAGTGGAAGGAGTTGCTCGTGTACGCCGGCGCCGTGCAGCCCTCGATGTAGTGGAACTTCGAGCCGGGCGCACCGATGATCAGGGTGCGCTCGAACTGCCCGATGTTCTGGGCGTTCAGCAGGAAGTAGGCCTGCAGCGGCACGCCGACCTCGACGCCCTCGGGGACGTAGACGAAGGAGCCGCCCGACCACACCGCCGAGTTGACGGCCGCGAAGTAGTTGTCCTCCGGCGGCACGACGGTCGCGAAGTACTCCTTGAAGAGCTCCGGGTGCTCCTTGAGGCCGGTGTCGGTGTCGAGGAAGACGACGCCGAGCTTCTCCCACTCCTCCTTGAGCTTGTGGTAGACCATCTCGGACTCGAACTGAGCCCCCACGCCGGCCAGCGCGCGGCGCTCGGCCTCGGGCACGCCGAGGCGCTCGTACGTGCGCTTGAGGTCCTCGGGGATGTCCTCCCACGAGTCGACCGTCCCCTGCTTCTCGTTGGGACGCACGTAGAAGTAGATGTCGTCGAAGTTGAGGTCGGCGAGGTTGGGGCCCCACTTCGGGCGCCCCTTCTTCTCGGCGATCTCGAGAGCGCGCAGGCGGAACTTGAGCATCCAGTCCGGCTCGCCCTTCATGTAGCTGATCTTCTCGACGACCTCCTTGGTGAGGCCCTTGCCCGACTTGTAGTAGTACTCCTCGGGGAGGCGGAAGTCGTACTGCTTGGTGTGCTCCATCCCCTCGAGCTTGGCCGCGTCGGGGTGCACGGAGTTGAGCTCAGACATGCTGCCCTCCTGGGCTGAAGCGCTCTGCTGGCGCGACGAAGGCTTGCGTCACCGGGCGGCGGCCTGCTGGCCGTGCTCCTGCCTGACCCACTCGTAGCCCTTCTGGTCGAGCTCCATCGCGAGCTCCTTCGGGCCGGTCGTGACGATCCTGCCGCCCTCCATCACGTGCACCTTGTCGGGGACGATGTAGTTGAGCAGGCGCTGATAGTGGGTGATCACGAGGCAGCCGAAGTCGGGGCCGCGCGCGGCGTTCACGCCCTGCGAGACGACCTTGAGCGCGTCGACGTCGAGGCCGGAGTCGGTCTCGTCGAGGATCGCGTAGCGGGGCTGCAGGACCAACAGCTGGAGGATCTCGGAGCGCTTCTTCTCGCCGCCCGAGAAGCCCTCGTGCAGGTTGCGCTCGAGGATCGACTCGTCCCAGTTGAGCTCCTTCACGGCCTGCTGGAGCTTCTCGTAGAACTCCATGACGCCGATCTCGTCGCCC
Organism: Deinococcaceae bacterium; assembly: GCA_044507975.1. GTDB lineage: Bacteria > Deinococcota > Deinococci > Deinococcales > Trueperaceae > DASRWD01. Next base: position 8,185 of record JBIQIQ010000080.1, on the reverse strand, counting down.
TCGTCGCGGCGCGCGTTGAGCGCGAGGCGCAGGAAGTTCGCGATCGAGACGCCCGGCACCTCGACGGGGTACTGGAAGGCGAGGTAGAGGCCCTCGCGCGCGCGCTCGTCGGGCTCCATCTCGAGGACGGACTCGCCTTCGAGGACGATGTCGCCGCCCGTCACCTCGTACTGGGGGTCACCCGCGATGATCTTGGCAAGGGTCGACTTGCCCGAGCCGTTCGGGCCCATGAGAGCGTGCACCTCGCCCCGCGGGACCACCAGGTCCACGCCCTTGAGGATCTCTTCTCCGCCGACGATGCGGGCACGAAGGTCACGGATCTCCAGCGTCTTGTCGTTCACGGTTCCACCTCGCATGGGGCCTTGTTCCCTCACGGCCGCCATCGGCAGCCGAAACTAGGACTCGTTCCGATTTCACTATAGCCCGTTCGAATCCCGAGCGCATCGCTCGGTTAGCCGCACGGTCGACGGCCAGCCTAACGCAGGGGTCGGTCAGTCACGGTTCCGCTTGAGCCACCCGAGGAGCCCGCGGCTGCGGCCGGCGCGGTCGTCGCGCTCGCGCGCACGGGGGTCGCGTTCGTCCGTCGCGCGCCCGTCCTGGCGCTGGCGGCTGGCGCGGCCGGTCACGGGCTGCTCGGACGTGTCGCGCGTCTCGACCTCGATGCCCACGACGCCAGACCACGCCTCGACGAACTCGCGAGCGGTGGCGTAGCGCTTCTCGTGGTCCCGCGCCATGGCCTTGGAGACGACGCGCTTGACGCGCGGGTCGAGCTCGGGCCGGTGGCCGATCAGGTCTCGGGGGACGCCCGTGTGGTGGGCGACCATCAGGGCCTCGTAGCTGTCGGCCACGAAGGGACGCACGCCGGCCACGACCTCGTAGGCCAGCACCCCGAGCGAGTAGATGTCGGAGCGCACGCCGGCGGCCTTGCCCTCGAACACCTCCGGAGCCATGTAGAAGGCGGTGCCCACGCGCTCGTCGCTGTCGTCTCCCATGAACATGCCGGTGCCGAAGTCACCGAGCTTGGCGCGGCCGTCGCGGGTGAGGAAGACGTTGGCGGGCTTGACGTCGCGGTGGAGCACCGAGCGCTCATGGGTGTGGGCGAGGCCCTGGGCGACGTCGAGGACGAGCCGGAAAGCCTGGTCGAGGGGCAGCTTGCCCTTCTCGAGGAGCAGGAGGTCGAGCGTACCGCCCTCGCAGTACTCGAGCGCCAGGAACGCTCCTGCGCCGGTCGGGTAACCGTCGTACGCCGCCACGATCATCGGGTGGGCGAGCTTGACCGTGATCGAGACCTCGTTCTCGAACATCCGCCGGAGAACGGGCTTGTCGTGCAGCTCGGCGCGGGGCAGCTTGAGCGCCACGTTGCCGAAGACCCGGTGCGAGGCCAGGTAGACGTGGGACGTCTGGCCGGAACCGAGCTTGTGCGACGTCGTGTAGCCCGCCGGCACGAACGCCGGGGCCTCTGAACCTGAACGCAATGGCCCTCCCACGGCAACGCGCCGGCGAGCCCCTTCCCGGCTCGCTGCGGCGCTGGTCCCTACGGACGCTCGTGCCAGTCTATTACGCCCGGCTCGACCTCACGGACGGACGTCGGTCGACTCGCCGGGCTCGAGCACCACGCAGCTCACCCCGAGGCGGCTCTCGACGGCGGCCTTGAAGCCCGAGGCGTCCTGCAGCAGGACGGGGAACGTCTTGTAGTGGATCGGCACGACAGTCTTCGGCCTCAGGGCCTGGACGGCATCGACCGCGTCTTCAGGACCCATCGTGTAGTTGTCGCCGATCGGCACCAGCGCGAGGTCGATGCCCAACGCCCCGATCCGCGCCATGTCGGAGAAGTAGGCGGTGTCGCCGGCGTGGTAGACCCGGACCCCGTCCGCCTCGAACACGACGCCCATCGCGACGCCAGCGTAGGTCCCGTCCGGGAAGGAGTTCGAGTGCAGGGCCTGCGTGTACCTCACGGTGCCCTGGGGGAACGCGTGCTTGCCGCCGACGTTCATGCCGTGAGCCTTCAGGCCGAGGCCCTCGGCGTAGCCGGCGATCTCGGCGCTGCCCACCACCGTCGCGCCGGTGCGCCTGGCGATCGCCTCGGTGTCGCCCCAGTGGTCGCCGTGGGCGTGGGTGAGCACGATCAGGTCGGCGGCCACGTCATCGGGCCGCGCGCCGGCGCGCGGGTTGCCGGTCAGGAACGGGTCGATCAGTACGCGGCCCCCCGAGGCCTCGAGGAGGACCGCCGAGTGGCCCAGGTAGGTGAGCCTCATGCCCGCACCGCCATCAGCGGAGCAGCACCAGGGCGAAGTAGTAGACGATCGTGCCGATGACGGGCAGCGCCGCCACGCCCGCCGCCTCCTTGTAGCGCTTCAGGCCCCAGTACAGGCCGGCGGCGATCAGCAGGCAACCGACCATGACGAAGGGGTAGGCGTTGAACAGGAACAGCCAGGCACCCTCCAGCCCGAGCTGGGTGATCTGGCCGCCGTTGTTCGTGTAGAGGAGGATGCGGCCCATCGTCCAGAAGTACAGGATCGCGCCGCTGCCCAGCACGCCGAACACCAGGCCCAGGAGCCCCAGGGCGCGCTCGTTGTGCGTGAGGTCCGCGGCTGGGTCGTGATCGAAGGTGGCGGTGTACATTCGGCCCTCCGCTCGTCGCGGCGCAGGCGGTGGCCGCCGGCGCCCTCGGTCAGCTTACCAGTGGTTCGCGGCGCTCTGTTAGACTGTCACGTTGCCTCGGTAGCGCCTGTTTCAGCGGCGCGAGAGTGGCGCGCGGGCGCCGCGGGTACTACCCGGCGGCCGTCCCCGGTAACCCGTCCCAGCTCGACCCGGTCCGCACTGGACCGCTAGGAGGAGCGTTGCAAGACCTGACCGTTCGCGGGGCGCGCGAGCACAACCTCAAAGACGTCACCATCTCGCTCCCACGGAACAAGTTCATCGTTTTCACCGGCGTATCGGGGTCGGGCAAGTCGACCCTCGCCTTCGACACCATCTACGCCGAGGGCCAGAGGCGCTACGTCGAGAGCCTGTCGGCGTACGCCCGCCAGTTCCTCGGCATCATGGACAAGCCCGACGTCGACTCGATCGAGGGCCTCTCCCCCGCCATCTCGATAGACCAGAAGACCACGAGCCACAACCCGCGCTCCACCGTCGGCACGGTCACCGAGATCCACGACTACCTCCGCCTGCTGTTCGCGCGCGTCGGGGTGCCGCACTGCCCCGTCTGCGGGCGCGAGATCAGCCGGCAGTCCGCCTCCGAGATCGTCGAGCGCCTCGTCAAGCGCTTCGAGGGCGAGCGCGCCTACGTCCTGGCGCCCGTCGTGCGGGGCCGCAAGGGCGAGTACCGCAAGCTGTTCACAGACCTCAAGAAGGAGGGCTACACCCGCGTCCGCGTCGACGGCGAGGTGCAGACGCTCGACCAGGCCATGGAGGCCGACCTCGAGCGCTTCGAGAAGCACGACATCGAGGTCGTCATCGACCGCGTCAAGGTCGCCGAGGAGGACAGGTCGCGCCTGGCCGAGTCGGTCGAGCTGGCACTGGGCAAGGGCGAGGGGCTGCTGCGCGTGCTCTTCCCCGACACCGGCGTCGACGAGCTCTTCAGCGAGAAGTTCGCCTGCCCGGAGCACGGCACGTTCCTCGAGGAGCTCGAGCCGCGCACGTTCTCGTTCAACTCGCCCTACGGCGCCTGCACGAACTGCTCCGGACTCGGCTTCCTCCAGCAGTTCGACCCCGAGCTAGTCGTCCCCGACGACTCGCTCTCGATCTCGCGCGGCGCCATCAGCCCCTGGACCGGCGCGCGCTCCGAGGGCGGCAAGGTCTTCTACTGGGACCGCCTACGGGCCCTCTCGGACCACATGGGCTTCGACCTCCAGGCCCCGTGGCGCGACCTCCCGGAGGAGGCCAAGCGCGCCGTGCTCCACGGGACCGAGAAGCCCATCGAGGTCGTCTACACGCGCGGCGGGCGGGAGACCATGCGCTTCCGCGCCGACTTCGAGGGCGTGATCCCGAACCTGGAGCGGCGGCTCAAGGAGGCCAACAGCGACTTCGCGCGCGAGCGCCTCGAGGAGTACATGTCGCTCGTGCCGTGCCCGGCCTGCCAGGGCAGCCGCTACAAGCCGGAGGTCCTGGCCGTCACGGTCGCCGACCGCAGCATCGCCGACCTCAGCGGCCTGACCGTGCTCGAAGGCGGCGCGTTCTTCTCTGAGCTGCGCCTCCAGGGCGCCTCCGACCAGGTGGCCCAGCCGATCCTGCGCGAGATCACCTCGCGTCTCGGGTTCCTCGAGGACGTCGGCCTCGACTACCTCTCGCTCGACCGCAGCGCCAACACACTCTCGGGCGGGGAGGCCCAGCGCATCCGCCTCGCCACCCAGGTGGGCAGCGGGCTCACGGGCGTGCTGTACGTCCTCGACGAGCCTTCCATCGGACTGCACCCCCGCGACAACGAACGCCTGCTGCGCACGCTGCTGAGCCTGCGCGACCTCGGCAACACCCTCATCGTCGTCGAGCACGACGAGGAGACGATGCGCTCCGCCGACTACATCGTCGACCTGGGCCCCGGGGCCGGCGTCCACGGCGGCGAGGTCGTGGCCTACGGCACGCCCGCGGAGCTCGAGCGCCACGAGCTCTCCCTGACGGCGGCCTACCTGCGCGGCGACAAGAAGATCGAGGTGCCTTCCGAGCGACGCGAGGGCAACGGCAAGCGCCTCGTCATCGAGGGCGCTCGCGAGCACAACCTCAAAGACATCGACGTGGCCGTCCCGCTCGGCACGCTCACCTGCGTGACGGGCGCCTCCGGGTCCGGCAAGTCGACGCTCGTGCACTCGATCCTGCGCGCCTCGCTGGCCAAGACGCTGCACCGCGCCAAGACCACGCCGGGGGCTCACCGCCGGATCACCGGCGTCGAGCACGTCGACAAGGTCATCGAGATCGACCAGAGCCCCATCGGGCGCACCCCGCGCTCGAACCCGGCCACCTACACCGGCATCTTCACCGAGATCCGCGACCTGTTCACCCGCGCTCCGGAGGCCCGCAAGCGGGGCTACAAGGCCGGCCGCTTCTCGTTCAACGTCAAGGGCGGGCGCTGCGAGGCATGCAAGGGCGACGGCACGGTCAAGGTCGAGATGTACTTCCTGCCGGACATCTACGTCCCCTGCGAGGTGTGCAAGGGCGCGAGGTACAACCGCGAGACGCTCGAGGTCAAGATCCGCGGCAAGTCGATCTCCGACGTGCTCAACATGACCGTCGACGAGGGGCTCGACTTCTTCGAGAACATCCCCGGCATCGCGCGCAAGCTCAAGCTGATGAAGGACGTCGGCCTCGGCTACATCCGCATCGGACAGCCGTCCCCCACGCTCTCCGGCGGTGAGGCGCAGCGCGTCAAGCTCGCCTCCGAGCTCGGTCGGCGCTCGACCGGCCAGACGCTCTACATCCTCGACGAGCCCACCACCGGCCTCCACTTCGAGGACACGCGCAAGCTCCTCGACGTCCTCCACCGCCTCGTCGACGGCGGCAACACGCTCGTCGTCATCGAGCACAACGTCGACGTCATCAAGACCGCCGACTGGATCGTCGACCTCGGGCCCGACGGCGGCGCCCGCGGCGGCAACATCGTGTCGGAGGGCACGCCGGAGGACGTCGCCGCCAACCCGGAGAGCGCGACGGGCCGCTTCCTCGCCCACGTGCCCGAGATCGCCGCGCGCGTCCAGGGCGCACGCGCGGGGCGGTCGAAGGGCCGCGCAGCCCGCGTCGCCTAGTACGATGGCGCCCATGCGAGCCAGCGCGAGCCGGGAGCGGGAGGCGTGATCCGGGCAGCCCCGATGCCGCAGCGCCTGTTCATGGGGCTGTTCGTGTTCCTGGCGGCCGTGGTGCTCGCGGTCGCGCCTCTGCCGCTCGCCTTCAAGAGCGCCGGCATCGCGCTGTGCGCCTACCTGGCCTTCGCCGCCGCCGGCATGCCGGCGGCCCACCTCACGGCCCTGATCGCACCGCCCCTCGGCCTCGTGCAGGGCACCGGCGACTGGCTGGTGATGCTGCCCATCGTCCTCTCCGGCAACCTGCTGGCGATGCTCGGCCTCGAGTTCTCGTGGCGCCTGCCCGCCGCCGTGGTGTCCCCGCTGCTGCTCGTCGCCCCGGCCTTCGTGGCCTGGCAGCTCTCGACCCAGGAGCTCTTCGAGGTCGCGTTGCCCTGGGGCACCGCGGAGCAGACCTGGGTCTTCCTGCACCTGCTCGTGGGCGTGGCGGGCGTCCTGCTGGCCCTGTTCATCGACCGGCGCAGGGCGACGCGCGGCTGACGGGTGAGCCGCCCCGGCGCGTGGCGCAAGGGGTGGCCGCGGGCCCTCTGGGGCTTCGTGCGTCGGGTCTACTCCCGCTACGAGGAGTCTCGCCTCCAGCTGTTGGCTGCGTCCCTCGCGTACTACGGGGCGTTCTCCCTGGGTCCGCTGCTGCTCCTCCTGGCAGGTTGGCTGGCCGTCGTGCTGCGGCGCCGCCCGGACCTGCTCGCCCAGTACCGCGAGGCGCTGGTGTCGCTCCTCTCCGAGGCGCTGCCCATACAGGTCGACGCCGAGACCCTGGTGAGCAGCAGCTTCGACATCGTCGTCGGCGACCTCGGCCGCGGCGCGCTGATCGGCTCGGTCGTGTCGATCGGGGTGCTCATCTGGGCGAGCGGCAACTTCTTCATGTCGCTGCAGCACGCGCTCGAGGTCGTCTTCGAGGTCCGCGAGCGCCGGGGGTTCTGGCGCAAGCGGATGGTGTCCTTCCTGCTGGTCGCCTGCGTCGCCGCCGTGGTCGCGATCGAGATCGTCGGCGGCGTGGCCCTCGGCGCCGTTCGGCAGGTGATCGAGCGCTTCAGCGCGTGGATCGGAACGGGCGCATCGCAGACCGCCCTCGACCCGCTGCTCGACCTCGGGGTCCTGCGTTTGGCCGCGACCACCGCCGGCCTGACGCTGGCCTTCCGGTACCTCCCGCGCCACGGCAGCACGTGGGTCGGCGCAGCCCTCGGCGGCGCGGCGGCGGCGGTCGGCATCTTCGTCGTGCGCTCGCTGCTGCTGGCGACCTTCAACGCCGAGCGCTTCAACCTCGTCTACGGCGTCATCACCGGCCTGCTGGCAGTTCTCCTGTGGCTCTACCTCGCGCTGCTCATGGTGCTCGTCGGGGCGGCGATCGCCGCCGAGGTGGCTGCCTCGTCGCGCCGCGCCCCCGTGTCAGAGGCGGTCGCGGAGCCCGGCTGACGCCTGTTCTACGATGGCCGACGTGAAGCTGCTGGAGCGCGTGTTCGACCCCCGGTGGTTCCAGGCCTTCGCCATCGCCGTCTTCGGTTGGTACGCCCGGGTGTTCCGCGGGCTACGCGTCACCGGCGCCGAGCTGGTGCCGAGGGAGGGGCCGTTGGTCGTGGCGTGCAACCACTTCAGCTCCTGGGACCCGCCCGTGGTGGGCGTCGCCATTCCGAGGCCCCTCGACTTCATGGCCAAGGTCGAGCTGTTCTCCTCCCCCCTCTCCTCGGCCTTCCTCAACGGCCTGGGAGCGTTCCCCGTCGACCGCAGCCGCAACGACATCGGTGCGATCAAGGAGGCCCTCAGGCGCCTGCGGGCCGGCAGGGCCATCGGGGTCTTCATCCAGGGGACACGCAACGCCGGCGACGCCGAAGCCCTCGACGGCGCCGCCTACCTTGCTCTGTCCGGCGGCGCCGCCGTGACGCCAGCGGCCGTGTGGCTCGAGGGCCGGTCGTTCCGTGTGGCGTTCGGGGAGCCCATCCGGCCGACCGGCAAGGGGCGTGAGGCGGCCAAGGCAGTGACGGCAGAGGCGGCGCGCCGCATCGCCCTCCTACTGCCCCCAAGCGATAGGAACACCGTCTGAGACTGCGATTCTTCACTTGCTAGGCACGCGGACCTCTGCTAGAGTGCGCGTAGCTGACCGCGAAAAACGAGGAGGATTCCGATGGCGAAGGCCAAAACCGTGTCGAAAGCCGACCTGGTGAGCAGTGTTGCCGAGTCCAAAGGCCTCAGGAAGAAGGACGTCAAGGACGTCATGGACGCCATGCTGGACCAGATCAGCGCGTCCCTCGACTCCGGCTCCAAGGTCCAGCTCACGGGGTTCGGCACCTTCGAGGTGCGCGAGCGCAAGCCCCGCACCGGCGTTCGGCCCGGCACCACCGACAAGATCAAGATCCCGGCCAGCAAGTACCCGGCCTTCAAGCCCGGCAAGGGCCTCA
>JBIQIQ010000079.1:0-10559 GCA_044507975.1 Deinococcaceae bacterium | reverse complement strand
CCGCGGGCTGGGGGCGGAGGCCTCTGGCTCGGTCAGCGCCAAGTCGGACTACCTCGTCGCCGGCGAGGGCGGCGGCTCGAAGCTCGAGAGGGCTCGACAGCTGGGCGTGAGCGTGATCGACGAGGCGGCCTTCCTCGACCTGCTCGCCGAGGTCGGCGCCCGGCCGCGGGCCTCAGGGGCTTGAGGGTCGCCGCGGCATGAGCAACGCCGAGATCGCCAGGCACCTCGACAGGTTGGCCGACCTCTCGGAGCTGGACGGCGACAACCCGTTCCGCGTGCGCGCCTACCGCAACGCGGCCGCGACGGTCCGCGACCTCGAGACGCCCGTCGAGGAGCTCCTCGCGAGCGGCGTCGACCTCACCGCGATCAAGGGGATCGGCAAGGAGATCGACCAGAAGGTGCGTGAGCTGGTCACGACGGGATCGATGCCCCAGCTCGCGGCGCTCGAGGCGAGGGTGCCGCCCTCGCTGCTGGAGGTCGTGAGGGTCAAGGGCATCGGGCCCAAGCAGGCGGCGACCCTGTGGCGCGCCCTCGGGGTGACGAGCGTCGACGAGCTCGAGACCGCCGCCGAGGCCGGCCGCATCACCGAGCTCCCGGGCTTCGGCACGAAGAAGGTGGCCGCGATCCTGCGGGGCATCGAGAGCTACCGGCGCAACACCGGCCGGGTGCTACTCGGCCAGGTCGATGCCGTGCTCGCGCCGCTCCTGCAGCGGTTGGCGGCCGTCCCGGGCCTCGAGCGTCTCGAGGTGGCCGGCTCCTACCGCCGACGCAAGGAGACGGTCGGCGACGTCGACATCGTCGCCGTAGCGAGCGACCCAGCGGCCCTCTCCGACGCCCTGGTCGCGTACGACGAGGTCGCTACCGTCCTCGGCCGGGGCGAGACGAAGACGAGCGTCGAGCTGGGCAGCGGTCTGCAGGTGGACCTGCGCGTCGTCGCCGCGGACAGGTTCGGAGGAGCGCTCCTCTACTTCACGGGCTCGAAGGAGCACAACGTCGAGCTGCGGCAACGGTCGCTCGAGCGCGGCTGGCACCTCAACGACTACGGCCTGTTCGAGGGAGGCGAGCCCGGCAAGGACCGCGTCGGAGGCAAGCTCCTCGCCAGCGAGACGGAGGCCGACATCTACGCGCGGCTCGGCATGGCCTTCGTCCCGCCCGAGCTGCGCGAGGGCAGGGGAGAGGTGGAGGCGGCCGCCGCCGGGAACCTTCCGACGCTCGTGGAGCCCGGCGACGTGCGCGGCGACCTGCACATGCACACCACCTGGTCCGACGGGCGCGCCCCCCTCTCGGCGATGATCGACGCCTGTGCGGCCCTGGGCTACGACTACATCGCGATCACCGACCACAGCGGCTCCCTGGCGCTCCAAGGGGGGCTCGACGACGAGAAGCTCAGGCGCCAGCACGAGGAGCTGGCCGAGGTGATGGCAGGGAGGTCCGACGTCCGCGTCCTACGGGGGATGGAGGTCGACATCCTCAAGGACGGCAGCCTCGACGTCACCGACGAGCAGCTCGCCGAGCTCGACATCGTGCTGGTGAGCGTCCACAGCTTCTTCGAGCTTGACGAGGCCCAGCAGACCGAGCGCGTGGTCAGGGCGCTGCTGCACCCGCGGGTGAACGTGTACGCCCACCCGCTGGGTCGGCAGCTCGGACAGCGGGACCCGATCGCGCTCGACCTGGCGGCGGTCTTCGATGCCTGCCGGGAGAACCGTGTCGCCGTCGAGCACAACGCCTCGCCGCGGCGCCTCGACCTGCCCGACGTGCAGCTGCGCGCGGCCGCTCAGGCCGGTCTGAAGGTCTTCATCGGCACGGACGCGCACAGCGTCCGTGGGCTCGGCGCGATGCCCCTGGGCGTGTCGCAGGCACGGCGGGCTTGGCTGACGGCCGGGGACGTGGTCAACACGTGGCCCCTCGCAGAGGCTCTCGCCTTCATCGAGAAGCGATGACGGACGAGCGTCGGTCGAGGTCGTTCGGCGCGCTGGCCTCGGCCGCGCTCGTGGCGCTGGCGGCCGTAACGGCGCTCGGCGCCGCCCCGTTGGGCGACGGTGCCCTCCGGCCGCTGTCCACCCTGGACACGACGGTCGGGCTCGGCCTCTACGAGGCCAGCTGCGCCGGCTGCCACGGCTTCGGCGGCGAAGGCTTGAGGTCCGCGGTGCCGCCGCTCGCCGGCACCCTGCCGCTCCTGCTGGCGGGCGAGGGCGGCCGCGAGTACGTGGTCGCCGTCCTGCTCCACGGCCTCAGTGGTCGTATCGAGGTGAGCGGTGAGAGCTACGACGGGCTGATGCCGAGCTGGGCGCACCTGGGCGACGAGCAGGTGGCCGCGGTCCTGAACCACGTCGCGACGGCGTGGGGCAACGTGGGGCTCCTACCACCCGACGCGGTCGAGTTCACTGGGCTCGAGGTGGCGCTCGCCCGGGCGCGGCCGACAGATCACGCATCCCTGGCCAGCGCACGCAGGTCGCTCGCGCAGTCAAGCGCGCAATAACGGCATGGCGCGGCGCCGAGAGGTCTGCCGCCCAGCGGCGGGCGTTCAGCCCAGCCCTCGCTCGCCGTCGCGGCGAAGACCTTGAGAACGACTAGAGCCGCCCCTCGAGGCGAGCGCGCGAGCCAACCCTGCTCCAAGGCCGATGCCTAGGGCCAGTAGGTGCAGGGAGGCTAGAAGCCAGGCGATGGTCATGTTCGATCCTCGTCACGCGGAGCCAACTCTGGTGTCGGCCTCGTCTGAAGCACCCTCCTCTCCACGACGCGGAGCGCGGCGGCGGGGCGGACCGACCGCCGCCGCGCTCAGGCCTGTGAGCGGCGGAGGGCGTACTGCGAACGAGGGTGTGTAACCAGCGAACAGGCTACGTAGGTGTCACCGGGAGGCTGGCCCCGACAGTGCTGCGGCCCGCGCCTAAGGACGCCGCTCGAGCGGGTCCACCTGGCGGGCGAGCACGCCCTCGAGGGCGTCTTTCCCCTCGATGCCTACGAGGTCCGCTCCCGAGACGTAAGCGGCCCGGCCGAGCAGGTGGCTGGCCACCGGCACGGTGAGGAACAGGAAGACGATGGCCAGCACGCCGATCGCGCGGCCCTCGAAGGTGTCCATGTTCAACACCGCGCCAGCCAGCACCAGGCCGGCCCCGATCGTGCCCGTCTTGGTGGCGGCGTGCATGCGCTGCAGCGGGTCCCGGAAGCGCAGAACGCCGAGGGCGGCGGCGAACAAGAAGCCCACCCCGACCGCCTTCAGAGCGAGCGATAGCAGCGCCAGGACAGCGCTCATCGGTGCGAGCCTCCCTTGCGCTCCAGGAAGGCGGCCAGCGCGCAGGTGCCGATGAAGCCGAACACCGCGACGCCGAGCGCCACGTCGAGGAACTCGCGACGCCCGGAGGCGACCGCGGCCAGCGCCGCCATGGAGACGGCGATGCCGGAGAGCATGTCGAGCGCGACGAAGCGGTCGGCGTAGCCGGGGCCGAGCAGTAACCGGAAGAACGTCATCGCCAGCGGCATTGCCAGGAAGGCGAGCAGCAAGGTCGTCGCGGTGCCCAGCACCGCGTGCAGCTGGTCGATCATCCCTCGATCTCCCTGAGGTAGTGCTCGAACGTCGCCTTGATGCTGGTGGCGACCTCCTGGGCCGACGGAGCGTCGAGGCAGTGGACGTAGAGCGTCGAGCGGTCCTCGCTCACGTGCAGCGACGTCGTTCCCGGGGTCAGCGAGACCAGGTTGGCCAACGACGCGATCGCCAGGTCGGTGCGCAGGTCGATGGGTATGGCGATTATCGCCGGCGAGACGTGCGGGTCCCGCGCGAAGACGGCGCGAGCCACCGCCACGGACGACGCCACCAGCTCTCGCAGGAAGATCGCGGCCAGCATGCCTACCGCCACCAGACGCCGCGGCCAGGTCGTCCTCATGGGGCTACGCCCCCCGCCGCGGCCCCGCCGAAGACCGCGGCCGCGTAGGCCGCCGGGTCCAGGAGAGCCTCCCCGGTCGCCCGAGCGAACGAAGCGAGCGCCTCGGGCTGGAGCCCGATCCACGTCGTGAGGAGGGCCAGCGCCGCGATGGGCAGGAGCATCGCGGCGGGCACGGCCCGTGGGGTCGAGCGCACGAGCGGGGCCGGCTTCCAGAACGCCTCGATCCAGATCTTGCTCATGGAGAACACGGTCAGCAGCCCGACGAACAGGCCGACGGCCGCCAGCCATGCCCCGCCCGCTCGGAACGACGCGTCGATGACCATGTACTTGGCCCAGAAGCCCGACAACGGGGGGATGCCGGCCAGGGAGAGCGCGGGTACGGCGAAGAGGAACGCCAGCAGCGGATGGCTGCCGAGCAGGCCTCCCGTCCTGCGCAGGTCGTAGGTGCCGGTGACCCGGTAGACGGCTCCCGCGATGAGGAAGAGGTTGGCTTTCACTATGATGTGGTGGATGACGTAGAAGACCGCCCCGGCCATCGCCAGCGGGGTGCCGAGCGCGAGACCGAGCAGCATGTAGCCGATCTGGCTGACGATGTGGAACGAGAGGATGCGCCTCACGTCCCACTGGACCGCGGCGCCGAACACCCCGAAGAGCATGGTGCCGGCGGCCATCACCGCGATGACCTCGCGCAGCCCCGCCCCTGACTCGAAGAGCAGCGTGAAGACCCTGAAGCTCGCGTAGACGCCGACCTTGGTGAGCAGGCCGGCGAAGACCGCGGCGACGGTGATCGAGGCCGTGTGGTAGGACGCCGGCAGCCAGAAGAACAGCGGAAAGTATCCGGCCTTGATGCCGAACCCGACCAGGAAGAGCACCGCAGCGAGCGTCAGGGCGGCGCTGTCACCGACCTCGGGCATGACCAGCGCGAGGTCCGCCATGTTCAGCGCGCCCGTGACGCCGTAGACGAGCGCGATCGCCAGCAGCAGCAGCAGGGTGCTCAGCAGGTTGAGGACCGCGTACTTGATGGTCCCGTCCAACTGAGCGCGGGTGCGGTCGACGACCAGGAGGCCCATCGCGGTGATCAGCATGATCTCGAACCAGACGTATAGGTTGAAGACGTCGCCCGTGAGGAAGGCGCCGTTCACCGAGGCCAGCATGCCGAGCAGCAGCGGGTGGAAGCCGGCGCGCTCCTGCCGCCGCCTGACCTCGGCGAGGCCGTACACGCCGACGGCCACGGCCAGCACGCCCGTGATCGTCACCATCACGGCCCCCAGCCGGTCGGCCGCGAAGCTGATCCCGAAGGGGACCGGCCAGCCGCCGAAGGTCATGCTGAGCAGGCCGCCGCGCGCCACCTCGGCCAGCAGGGCGAACGAGGCGGCCGCCATCACGAGGGTCGCGGCGAGGCTCACGTAGCGCTGCGCTCGCGGACGCGTCCACAGGACGGCACAGAGGGCAGCCGCGAGCAGGGGCACGAGGACCGGCCACAGCAGTAGCTGGTCGGACAGCCAGCCCATCAGCGGCTGCCCCCGTCGGTGAAGGGTGAGCCGAGCTCCTCGGCGTGGCCGAGCTCGCGTCCGTCGAGCGTTCCCGTCGCGCGGAAGGTCCGTAGGGCCAGCGCCGCCAGGAAAGCGACCAGCGAGAACCCGATGACGATGGCTGTGAGCACGAGCGCCTGCGGCAGGGGGTTGGCGGCCTCGGCACCCAGGGCGGTCTCGCCGGGGAGCATCACCGGCGGCGGGTTGGGGCCGATGCGCCCGGCCAGGAAGATCGCCAGGTTGATGCCGGCCGACAGCAGCATCACGCCGAGCATGATGCGCACGACCTGGCGGGAGAGGATCAGGTACAGCCCGCAGCCCATGAGCGAGGCGATGCCGGCGGCGTAGACGAGGTTCACGGCGCCTCCTCGTAGAGCCGGAAGATCAACGCGAGCATCCCGCCCAACACCACGAAGTAGACGCCCAGGTCGAAGACCAGCGTGGTGCCGAGCTTCACCGTCCCGACCTCGACCCACTCGTGCCGGAGGAACACGCCCTCCATCACCAGGCCGGGCGTCCCGCCGAGTATGCCGAGCAGCACGCCCGACCCGATCACGGTGACGGGGTGAGCGGGCAGCAGGGCGCGCGCCCTCGGCACGCCGTCGGCGAGGGCCACGACGCCGACGGCCATGGCCGCGACGAGCCCACCGACGAAGCCGCCGCCCGGCTGGTTGTGTCCACGCATCAGGATCACGACCGACGCCGCCAACATCGACCAGAACAGGACGCGCGCCATGGCGGAGAAGATGACGGACCGCATGCCTGCTTCCCCTACTTCCGCGGCCGGCGCCGCAGGAGGACCCAGGCCGCCAGGGTCGCGAAGCCGACGACGCTGATCTCCCCGAGGGTGTCGAGACCACGGAAGTCGACGATGATCACGTTGACGACGTTCTGCCCGAAGGCCTGCAGGTAGCTGGCTGCGGCGTAGAACTCCGACAGCTTGAGGTCGAGGTCCTGGGCGGTCATGCTGCTCAGCCCGACGAACAGGACCGCGGCGAAGACCGTCGCGACGCCAGCGTCGACGGAGCGCTCGCGCCGGGTCCTCGTTCCGCTGGCCAGCGTCGGCAGGCGCAGGAGCACCGCGGTCAGGACCACCAGCACCAGGGTCTCGACGGCGAACTGCGTCAGAGCCAGGTCGGGGGCGCCGTTGAGCAGGTAGAGGAGGGCGGAAACGTACCCGAAGACCCCGACGCCGAGCAACCCCACGATCAGCGACCGCGTCCTCGCCGCGACCAGTGCGCCTACCAGGGCCAGCGCCAGCAGAGCGGTCGGCAGCGCCAGAACCGGACCTCCGGAGGGAGTGAGCGCGAGGCCGCCAGTGCGCACGATGGACAGGCAGGCGACCGTCACGAGGCTGAGGCTCACGACCAGCGTGTAGCGGCGCTGGTCGCCGTTCTGAAGCCAGGCGGTGGTCGTCCGGGCGAGGCGGAGGACGCCCTCCACGCTGGCGTGGTAGGTCCGGTCGGCGTCCATCCACCGCGCGCGGGCGCTTCGGTCGAGCGCGTCGCGCAGTGGGTCCCACCGCCAGGCGACGAACAGGCCGAGCGCCACGACCAGGGCGCTGAGGGCCAGCATGGGCGTCGGTCCGTGCCACAGGGAGAGGCCGGTGTCGACCGGCGAGCCCCTCAACGCGGACGCTGCGGGGAGGACGAGCGCGTCACCGACCGGCCCGGCAGCCAGTCCGAAAAGGGCGCCGAGCAGGCCCAGGGTCAAGGGGCCGGCCACGAGGCCCGCCCGATCGCCGTGGTGGACCCGCTCGACCCGACCTCTGCCGCCGAAGAAGGGTCCGAGCGTGACGACCGCCGCGATCGCGACCATGACCGCGTTCGTCACGACGGCCAAGACCACCGGCAGCACGCCGTAAGTGCTCCCGAGCTGGGCCTCGAACGCGGACTCCTTCGCGATGAAGCCGAAGAAGGGCGGCAGCCCCGCCATCGACAGGCTGGCCAGCACGCCGCCGGCCGCCGTGAGGGGCAGGAAGCGCGCGAGCCCGCCGAGCCGCCGGAAGTCCGTGGCGTCGGTGGCATGTATCGCGGTGCCGGCGCAGAAGAACAGCGTCGCCTTGTAGAGCGCGTGGGCGACGACGAACGAGACGACGGCGACGTCGGCGGCCGGACCGTCGAGGCCGATGAGCAGTACCAGGATCCCGAGCGAGGCCACCGTGGAGTGCGCCAGCACCGCCTTCCAGCCAGCCGAACGGAGCGCGTTGAGCGCAGCGATGACCATCGTCGCCAGGCCGAACACCACCAGGCAGGTCCCGAAGGCCGGGACGCCCGCGAAGGCGAGGTCGAGCCGCGCGAGCAGGTACACGCCCAGCTTGACCATCGTCGCCGAATGGAGGTACGCCGACGCCGGTGTCGGCGCGGCCATCGCACGCGGCAGCCAGAAGTGGAAGGGGAACTGCGCCGACTTCGTGAACGTCCCCGCCAGCACGAGCACGACGATCGCAGGTAGGGTCGGGCTCGCGGCCAGCACGTCGGCGCGCGCCACGACCTCGGAGAGGGAGGACGTGCCCAGCTCCCGGCCGATCAGGAGGATGGCCCCGAACAGGGCTAGCCCTCCGCCGGAGGTGACGATCAGAGACTGAGCGGCTGCCCGACGCGCCTCCGCCTTCGCCGCCTCGAACCCGATGAGCAGGAACGAGGTGATGCTGGTCGCCTCCCAGAAGACGAACATGGCGATGAGGTCGTCCGACAGGACGGTGCCGAGCATCGCCGCCATGAAGACGAGGATCAAGCAGACGAAGCGCGCTCTCCCCCACTTCGGCGCGTCAGCGAAGTAGGCGTTCGCGTAGACGGTCACGAGGGTCCCGATGCCCGTGATCAGCAGCGCGAACAGCAGCGAGAAACCGTCGAGGGCCAACCGCATCTCTACGCCCAGCGAAGGCGCCCAGGACATGGTTCCCATCACGACCTGGCCGCCCGCCACCACCTCGAGGTGGCCGGCGAAGGCGACGAGCAGAGCCGCCGGGACGAGGGCGCTGAGGTACCTCGCCGCTCCCGGCAGCAGGGCCAAACCGTAGCCGAGCACCGGCCCGAGGAGGGCGAGCAGTAGGACCTGGACCGGGCTCAAGGCCGCGCTCTGTCCCTGCGGTCTACGTTGGGGTGGCTGGGGCTTGCGGTCATGCTGCGACCCACGACATGCAGAGGGCTACCCTAACAGACCCGGCGCGCTCGACTAGAGCCTCTCGGCGTCGTGCGGCGGTGTCTCCGGCAGCCGCGACGAGTAGCGGAGCCTAGCGTCGACGCGCAGGTAGGGGAGGGGAGGCCGGCGCGGGTATACGCGCTCCGAGAGCCACCCGAGCTCCGCCTCGTGCTGGTCGGCGGGCAGGTCGCGCCACCACACCTTCGCTCGCGAGCTCCAGCGGTAGCTGCGGGCCTTGAGGTCGTCCTTCCTGTCGAACGGGCTGCCTACGGCCCACAGCCTCACCGACTCGTGCCCGGAGCGAGCAAGCAGATCGGCCAGGGCCGTGGCGCCGCCTCGTACGACCGGGTCCCGCAGCAGGCCCACGCCGACGTGGCAGTCGTATATCGCTCGGTGCGCCTGGTAGAAGAAGCCTTTGGCGAGCGCGAGGTTCTCGAGCTTGTGGCTGCGGTGACCGCCCGCGGTCCAGTCGACGTCCTTGATGGAGCAGGCCCACGGCAGCTCCGCGAAGAACGGGAAGCGCGCCTCGACGAAGGGCCGGTCGAAGCCTGCGTTGTGAGCAACGACGATGTCGGTGCCCTCGAGCAGCTTCGCGACGGCCGCGTCGTCGATGCGTCGGCCGCGCACCATGGCGTCCGTTATGCCCGTCAGCGCGACGATCTCCTGTGGGATACGCCGACCCGGGTCCTCGAAGGCGTCGAAGGCCTCGGAGACGCTGACCACCCGCCCGCCCCGGTCGAAGTGGAAGACGAGCATGGCCAGCTCGATGATCGCGTCCTCCTGTGCGAAGCCGGTGGTCTCCACGTCGAGGTAGACGCCCCTGCCGAGGCCCGCGGCCTGCTCGGCGGGCGGGGGTCCGTCGAGGTGCTCCTCGAAACGCCGCAGCACGCGGTAGCGACCCGTGGCCTCCAAACGCCTGACGACGTCATCGAGGTCCTCGATCACGGGACCCTGCGCGGTCCTCGGGCGGACGCCCGGTCCGGCCTTGCGTCCTCCCGAGCCGACCCGAACCCGGCTCCGCGCATCGGCCGTGGTCTCAGGGTCGGTCGGCAGCTCGAACAGGCCCGGCTGCTTGTCTCTCTCGCTCACGCTCGTGGGCCAGGGTAGCACCGGGCGCCACCTCCCGGCGGGCGCTCATACCCTTGCCGCCAGGGTCCCTGCCTTCGCGTGTAGGACGCTCAAGGACGTGTGGGATGCCCCTCATGTTGACGGTGGGGACCGGTGGAACAATGTCCGTCGCGCCGAGCGCCGCTCCCCCCCAGCGGCGCTCGGCGCATCACCCTCGGCGCCCTGAGGGTCTACCCTCGAGACCGATCTCAACCTATGCCCCACGTGCGACCGACAGCCGACGAACGACGAGCCTCTGCGGGTAGGTCCCGCGGTCGGCGGCGTCTCGTCGGTGCGCTCCTCGCGTGCCTGGCGCTCACGAGCGCGCACGCCAAGGACAGCCTGATGGCCTCGCCGTACGGGCCTGTCCTGATCGACCTCCTGGCGGCTTTCCAGGCGGTCGAGACGCCCTGCCCGTCGGCGAGCGTCCAGCACGACCTCTGCTTCGACGCCACACCGGCAGGCGCCACGCAGCTCGCGGAGGCGCTGTCGGAGGTGGTCGGTGGGTACGCGACGGCCGGCCTCGGCGTCGGCGATTGGCGCGCGGCGAACGGCGTGTGGGCCGTGTCCCTGAGCTTCGGGGGTGGAGCGCTCGGCTGGGTCGACCTCTACCTGACGGAGGCCGGACTGGGCACCGTGCGGGGGACCTTCATCTACTACATGCCGCGCTGAACCGGCCGCGCCGAGCGCGCTCGGCCCCCTACGCCGTTCGAGCCTCCCGCGTACGTACCGACCGGTACGGCCAGTCTCTCAGGCAGGACCGCCGTCTGGGACGGGTGGAACTCGGAACCTCACCGCCAGTGGGCCGCTCGTAACGTCGCGCATAAAGTGACCTACCTCACGTTATGAGCCTGTCAAGGACGTTCGTTGCGATGACAGCGGCGCAATCTGGACA
>JBIQIQ010000078.1:0-10616 GCA_044507975.1 Deinococcaceae bacterium | reverse complement strand
AAGGACGACGTGCGGTTCTTCAACGAGTTCCACGTCCTCGACCTGATCATCGAGGGGGGCGCGTGCCGCGGCGTCGTGGCGTACGAGCTGGCCACCGGCCAGCTCCACACCTTCCTCGCGAAGTCCGTCATCATCGCCACCGGCGGCAACGGGCGCATGTTCAAGGTCACCTCGAACGCCCACGCCCTGACCGGCGACCTGATGAGCATCGCTTTCCAGCGCGGCATCCCGATCGAGGACCCGGAGTTCTACCAGTTCCATCCCACGGGCCTCTACAAGATCGGCGTGCTCCTCACCGAGGGGGCGCGCGGCGAGGGCGGCATCCTGCGCAACGGCGACGGGGAGCGCTTCATGGAGCGCTACGCCCCGACGATCAAGGACCTCGCGCCGCGCGACATGGTCAGCCGCGCGATGTACCTCGAGGTGCGCGAGGGCCGCGGGGCCGGGCCGGACAAGGACTACATCCACCTCGACCTCACCCACATCGACGCCCACATCATCGAGGAGCGGCTGCCCGACATCACCGAGTTCGCCCGCATCTACCTCGGCGTCGACCCGGTGAAGGAGCTCGTCCCCATCCAACCGACGGCGCACTACGCGATGGGCGGCATCCCTACGACCATCGACACGAACGTCATCCTCGACGGCGCCAACACCGTCCTGCCGGGTCTCTACGCGGCCGGCGAGGTCGCCTGCGCCAGCCTCCACGGAGCCAACCGCCTCGGCACGAACTCCCTTGGCGACCTGCTGGTCTTCGGCCGTCGGGCCGGACGCAACGGCGCCGCTTTCGCAGCCGGAGCCGAGTTCGGCACGCTGCCCGCCGACGTCCAGGACCGGGCGCGCGAGTTGGTCGACAGGGCGATGAACGGCTCTCGTAAGGAGCGCGTCTCGCACCTTCGCGCCGAGCTCCAGGAGTCGATGATGGACAACGCCTCCGTGTTCCGCACTCACGAGACCCTGACGGCGCAGGTGGCGAAGCTCGACGAGCTCTCCCAGCGCTTCGCCGACATCGGCGTCGAGGACAAGGGCAGGATCTACAACACGGAGCTCATGGAGGCCCTCGAGCTCGGCTTCCTGCTCGACAACGCGCGCCACCTCGTGCACGCCGCCCTGAACCGCACTGAGTCCCGCGGCGCCCACTCGCGCGAGGATTTCAAGGAGCGCGACGACGAGGCCTGGCTCAAGCACACGCTGGTGCACAAGGACGGCGACGGCCTGCGCATCGAGTACAAGCCCGTCACGCTGGGTCGTTACGAGCCCAAGCCGCGGGTCTACTAGGAGCGACATGGAGATCACCGTAAGGATCAAGCGCTTCGACCCGGAGGTCGACAGGCGCCCGCGCTGGGAGGAGCACCAGCTCGACGTCGACCCCAACGAGCGCGTGCTCGACGTCCTCAACGACATCAAGTGGGAGAAGAGCGGCAGCCTGGCTTACCGCCGCTCGTGCGCCCACGGCATCTGCGGCTCCGACGCGATGCTGATCAACGGCATGAACCGCCTGGCGTGCAAGGTCCTCGTCAAGGACCTGGGGTCCAAGATCACGGTCGAGCCGCTCCCCGGCCTTCCGGTCCTGAAGGACCTGATCGTCGACATGGAGCCGTTCTTCGACGCGTACAAGTCGGTGCTGCCATACCTGATCAACGACGAGACCCCGCCGGCCACGGAGAGGCTGCAGAGCCCGGAGGACCGCGAGGTCTTCGACCAGACGACGAAGTGCATCCTGTGCGCGGCCTGCACCTCGTCGTGCCCGGTGTTCTGGACGAACGGCCGCTACGTGGGTCCGGCGGCGATCGTCAACGCGCACAGGTTCATCTTCGACTCGCGCGACCAGGCTGCCGGCGACAGGCTCCAGATCCTCAACGGCCTCAACGGCCTGTGGCGCTGCCGCACCGCCTACAACTGCACGGAGGCCTGCCCGCGCGGGATCCCCGTCACGCAGGCGATCGAGGAGGTCAAGCGCGAGCTCCTCTACCGCCGCGCCTGAAGGCTGGAGGAACCTAGAAGGGGACCGAGGCTTCTGAGCCTCTTCACCTGGTGAGGCTCTAAGCTCGCCTTCCTGGAGGTGAGCCATGGAAGCAACACCCGACCAGGCCGACGCCAGCGCGCACGAGCGCTTCTCGGCGGAGTGCTTCAACGCCTGCTGGGAACTGATCGAGAAGGATGAGCGCACTCCCGAGGACGACGAGGAGATGCTCAACCTGGCGCATGCCTCGGCCTGGCACTGGTCGAAGAGGCCCGACTTCGCGCCGTCCAAGCGCGTGATCGCTCTCTGGCAGCTCTCTCGCGTGAACAGCCTGCTCGGCCAAGGCGAGGTGGCCCTCGGCCACGCTACGCGCGCGCTCGAGGCGGCTAGGGACATCAACGCCATGACCGCGACCGCCATCGCTGGCGACATGCCTGCGGCCGCCACCGACACGGTCCCCGCCGGCGTGCGGGCCGACGCGCCGCCGAACGGCGACCTCGAGGACGAGCCCGCGTTCCTCCTCGGCTACGCCCACGAGGCGGCGGCGCGCGCCCACTCGGTGCTCGGCGACCGCGAGAAGGCCGAGTTCCACCGGTCGGAGGCGTGGCGCCTCGCCGACGAGGTCCAGGACGCCGAGGCCAGGGAGCGCCTCCTGTCCGACCTGGAGTCCTTGAGGGGGGAGCCGGCCACGGCCTAGGGCGGAGGCGCCGCGTCCAGCTCGAGGCCGACTACCACCGGGTCGTGATCTGACGACCGGTAGGCGTCTGGCGCGTAGAGCGCGCGCTGGGCCGGCGCCTTGAACGTCGTGTCGTAGTCGAGGAGGTCGGGCTCGTCGGCGTTGACGTGCCAGGCGGCGGCGCCCGTGACCTGGGGCGCGAGGCTGGGGCTGGCGAGCGCGTGGTCGAGGTAGCCGAGCAGGCCGTCGAAGACGTAGGTGTACTCACCCTCTCCCCCGTGCTCGCGCAGGAGGTCGGTGAAGCCGGCCGCCGACAGCGCCGTGACGGCGTCCTCCCGGCCGTAGGCGTTGAGGTCGCCGAGCAGCAGGACGTCGGGGTCGCCCGAACCCGTGGGGTCCGTGGCCAGCCACTCGAGCAGAGCCAGGACGCCGCGCAGACGCGTGCCCGCGCAGTCGCCCTGCAGCGGGTCGTCGTCGCGAGCCCCGCAGGCGCTGCCCTTGCTCTTGAGGTGGAGGGCGACCACCGTGAAGCGGCCGCCGCGCGCGTCCTCGAACGTCTGCGCCAGAGCGGCACGGTTGCGGTCCGTGCCCGTCCCGTTGGGGTCCACGAACCCCGGAGAGTCGAGCACGGCTGGCGCGCCGACGGGCGTGAGATGCGTGGGGCGGTAGACGAGGGCCACCCTGATGGCGTCGGTCCCGACCGGGCCCGTCCCGTCGACGTACGCGAACGTCCCCGGCGCCGTGGCCTCGTCGAGGGCGGCCACGAGGTCGCGCAGCGCCCCGCCGTCCGCGTCGTTCTCGACCTCCATGAGCGCCGCGACGTGGGCTCCGGTCCCGACCAGCGCCGCGGACACCTTGGCGCGCTGGCGGCGGAACTCCTCCGCGTCGTCGGCGCCACGGCACTCGGCCGCGCCTGCCGGCCCGCAGCCGTTGCCGAAGCCGTCGAAGTAGTTGTAGACGTTGAAAGCGGCCGCGCGCACGGAGCCGCCGACCTCGGGCAGGGGCGGCCGCGGGTTCAGGGCCGTGTGGACGGCCCCTCGCGTCGGCTGCACCCGGTAGCTGTCGAAGGCGTAGTCGAGGACGCCCGTGACGTCCCGCAGCCTGTCGCCTGCGCGGAAGCGGTTCTCCAGGTCGAAGGGCTCGCCGTTGGGATGACGGGCCGGGTCCGGGTTCTGTCCGCCTCTCCCGTCGTCGAGGACGATGCGCGAGCGGACTGTCAGGTCGATGCGCTCCGCCAGCCCCGGGTCGTCCGGGCTCAGGACCGCAGTGGGCTGGAAGGGCCGGCCGCCCGCCACGGGCGCGGACAGCACGAGCTCCCCGTAGCGGTCGAAGTCGTGGTGATCGACGACGTAGAGGTCCTGGGGGAAAGTCACCAGCATGCCCTCGAGAGCCTCGAGCTCGGCGCTGCTCCCCACGGGCAGCACGACCGGGGTCGGGGCCGGCAGCGCTCTGCCGGTGGCGCACACCAGGACGGTCGGTCGGTCGGAGACCTGTGTGAGGCCCCTGAACTCCCTCACGCGCCCGGTCACCCGCACCACGTCACCTTCCGCGACGTCGACCGGTGCGCCGTAGACGTAGATGCCGTCGGAGGTGGCGGGGTCGCCGTCGCCCTCCACCGACTGCACGAAGAAGCCGCCGAGGTCGGTGCCCCACTCGTCGCCGTCCCCTGACTGGAAGTCGCCCACCACCACGCCCGCGATGGTCACGCGCCGTCCGACGAGGGGGGAGGCCGGCCCGTCGCCCTGCACGGCGCCGATCTCGGTCAGGTCGGCGCCGTGGGTGCAAGCGGCAGTCGGATCACCGGCGCGCGCTCCGGCGCATGCGGCGGTCAGCAGCAGGGAGGCGGTCAGGGCTGCGGCGGCGCGGCTCATCGGTGCACGCATGATGGCGCTAACCGCTCCGCCCCGGGGCCGGCTCCGGCGCTCGCGCCGCCCGGAGGCGCCTGCACGCCTCGCCTAGGGGAGGCGCGCCACCAGCTCGACCTCGACGGCGGCGCCCTTCGGCAGCCCTGCGACGGCGACGGTGCTGCGGGCCGGGGGCTCGCTCGGGAAGCGTGCGCCGTAGACGCGGTT
Organism: Deinococcaceae bacterium; assembly: GCA_044507975.1. Taxonomy (GTDB): domain Bacteria; phylum Deinococcota; class Deinococci; order Deinococcales; family Trueperaceae; genus DASRWD01. Next base: position 5,905 of record JBIQIQ010000078.1, on the reverse strand, counting down.
GAACTCCTCGAAGTCGCCCATGTCGACGAGGAAGCAGGTCGCCTTCACGACGTGCTCGAAACCGGTGCCGGCGGCCTTCAGCACGGCCTCGAGGTTGCGCATGACCTGCTCCGTCTGCTCGGCGACCGAGCCGTCGACGAAGCTGCCGTCGGGGCGCAGGGCCACCTGGCCGGCGGTGTAGAGGAGGTCGCCCACCTTCACGGCCTGAGAGTAGGGACCTACCGCTGCGGGGGCATCTGGGGTGTGGACGGTCTGACGCATGCGCGGAGCCTAGCAGGGGCGCCCCCGGCCGGGCGAGACGACCGGCGGGCTCAGAGGACGAGGAACGAGATGAGGAGGGCCAGCAGGACCGCCGACCCCAGCACCCAGCCGCGGTAGGGGAACCACGGGTGCCGCCGCAGGCGGGCGACCGGCCCGTTCGCAGGGTAGCCGTCCTCGACCTGGCGGATGCCCGACAGCGTGTCGCCGATCGCGACCGTAGCGACCTCGAGCTGGTGCTCGGGCAGGTCGTAGCGCTTGTGGCGCAGGGCGACGTCGACGACGTGCAGGACGACAGCGGTGACGTTGTCGGGGCTGCCGCGGTCGTTGGCCTCGCGGAGCAGCCGCCGCACCGCCTCGTCCGGCTCGCTCCCGGCCACCACCTGCTCCATCAGGGCCTCGGAGAGCAGCATGCTCACGCCGTCCGAGACGATCAGGACGCGGTCGCCCGGCCGCACCTCGAAGTGGAGGACGTCGAGCCGGAAGCGCGGCGTGGCGCCGATGGCGTTGGTGATGACGTTGCGGTAGCGGTGCTTGCTGGCCTCGTCCTCGGACAGGAGCCCTTGGCGCACGCGGTCGGCGACCCAGGAGTGGTCGTGGGTGAGGCGGGCGAGCTGGCCGTCCCGAAGGAGGTACGCGCGCGAGTCGCCGACGTGGCCGACGAGCCCGACCTGGTCGTCGATCAGCACGGCTGTCAGCGTCGTGCCCATCCCGCGGTGCACGGGGTTCTCGAGCGCGTGGTTGTAGACAGCGACGTTGGCAGCCTGTGCGGCTCGCGCCAGCGCGACCGGGGCCTGCGCTCGGCTGCTCTCGAGGGTGGCCACGAGGGTCTCGACGGCTCGGCGGCTGGCCAGCTCGCCGGAGATGTGCCCGCCCATGCCGTCGGCGACGACGCCGAGGTGGCCATGGGGCGGGACCTGACCGAAGTGGTAGGCGTCCTGGTTGAGGCTGCGGACCCTGCCAGGGTCGGTGGCGCCCGCCCCCATGACGACCGTCTCCCTCCGCTGCGGGCCGGGCGAACCGGTCGGTCGTGTGGCCAGCGCCGTGCTCACTGGTCCGGATGATACCAGCGGTGGGTGAAGGGCCGATGTCAGCTATCCGAGTTTCTGACGTGCTGGACGGGGCTGAGGCAGGTGAGGGCGGCGGCGGGCGGGCTGGTATGCTGCCCCGCGTGACGACGGCCGTGGAAGCCGCGCTCGGCGCCGCGAGGGCCGCGCAGCAGCGAACGAACGCGTTCCTGACCATCCTGCCGGAGCGGGCGCGGGCGGCGGCCGCCGGCGTGGCCGGGGACGCCCCGCTGGCCGGCGTGCCGGTCGCCGTCAAGGACAACATCTGCGTCGCCGGAGCCCTCACCACCGCCGCCTCGCGGGTCCTCGCGGGCTTCGTGCCGCCCTACTCGGCCACGGTGGTCGAGCGCCTCGAGGCCGCCGGTGCCGTGGTGATCGGCAAGACGAACCTCGACGAGTTCGGCATGGGGTCGACGAACGAGAACTCGGCGTTCGGCCCCGTGCTCAACCCCCTCGACGCCGGACGCGTGGCCGGCGGGTCCTCCGGAGGCTCGGCGGCGGCCGTCGCCTCGGGCGCCGTGCCGCTCGCCCTGGGCAGCGACACCGGGGGTTCCGTCCGCCTGCCCGCGGCGTTCTGCGGCGTCGTCGGCTTCAAGCCCACCTACGGCGCCGTCTCCCGCTACGGCCTGATCTCGTACGCGAGCTCGCTCGACCAGGTCGGTTTCATCGCGCGCGACGTCGCTCTCGCGCGGCAGGCCTTCTCCGCCGTGCGCGGGCTCGACCCGCGCGACCCGACGAGCCGCGAGCCCGGCGCGCCGCCGCCGGCCAGGGGACGGGTCGGGATCGTGGGCGAGCTCGCGGGCGAGGGGATGAGCGAGGACGCGCTGGCAGGCCTGGAGCGCGCCCGTGCGGCGCTGACGGCGCTGGACGTGGAGGTGGTGCCTGTCGGCCTGGCGGACGTGAGGTACGCCGTCGCCGCCTACTACCTGCTGGCCACGGCCGAGGCGGCGAGCAACCTTGCGCGCTACGACGGCTCGACCTACGGCGCGCGGGTCGGCGCGTCGGCCGAGGGCCAGGTCGCCGTCGGCGTACGGACCCGCAGCGAGGGCTTCGGGCGCGAGGTCAAGCGTCGCGTGCTGATGGGATCGTTCGCGCTCTCCGCCGGCTACCGCGACGCCTACTACGGCCGCGCGGTGCGCGCGAGGGCGCGGATCGCCGCCGGGCTCGCGGCCGCCCTCGCGGACCTCGACGTGCTCGTGTCGCCCACGGCCACCGCGACGGCGTACCGCCTCGGAGAGAAGACCGCCGACCCTGTCGCCATGTACGCCGGAGACGTCGCGACGTGCCTCGCCAACCTGGCGGGGCTGCCCGCCGTCAGCGTGCCGGCGGGCCATGGCGGCGACGGCATGCCGGTCGGGGTCCAGCTCATGGGCGCCCGGTGGTCGGACGACCTCGTCCTCGACCTGGCGGATCGGCTGGCCGTCGCGCTGGCCGCCTGAGCACTGGCGCTCCGCGGGGCCGGGCCGCTGCCGTGGCGCCCAGGGCAGCGTGCTTCTCGCGGCCGCGGCCGATGCTGTGATATGCTCCTTCGGCTTGACCGCCCGCTGCGTCCGTCTCGTTCGTGACAGGACCGCGCCAGGTGGGTCGAAGACGAGCACACACGAAGCGGGGCGGGAGCGTCCCGTAGGCGCGCCTGCCGTGCCGTAGCAATGAGGAGCAGATATGAAGCGCACGTACCAGCCCAACCGCCGCAAGCGCGCCAAGACGCATGGCTTCCGCGCGCGCATGGCGACCCCCGGCGGCCGCCGGGTCCTGTCCCGCCGCCGGGCCAAGGGCCGCAAGCGCCTGACGGTCTCCGATCGCTGACGCGCGGCCCCAGGCTGCGGTCGCTGAAGTCCGAACGTGACTTCCAGCGCCTCGTCAGGGGTCGCGTGTTCGGGAGCAGGCACCTCACTGTGCGCCTGCGCGAGACCCGGACGGGAGGGGTGAGGGTCGCTATCGTCGTGAGCCGCAAGGTCGGCAAGGCCGTGGTCCGCAACCGCGTTCGTCGCCGGTTGCGGGAGGCGTTGCTGTCGCTGGTGCGCGACGGCTCGACCGCGCCGTCCTTCGACGTCCTCGTCGTCGCCAAGCCCTCGGCGGCGGAGGCCGGTTACGCCGAGCTCAAGTCGTCGCTGCGCAGCGCGCTCGCGCGCGGGGCCCGCGCGTGAGCTTCCTCCAGGACGCGTTCCTCGCCCCGGTGCGCCTGTACCGGCGCTATCTCTCGCCGCTGAAGCCCGTGCCGAGCTGCCGCTTCCATCCGACGTGCAGCGAGTACGCCATCCAAGCCGTCGAGACGCACGGCGTCCTCAAGGGGGCCGTGCTCGCCACGTGGCGCGTGCTGCGTTGTCACCCCTACAACCCCGGCGGCTTCGACCCCGTGCCGCCGCGGACCGGCGCCGCGCGCGGCGGCCACGGCGGTAGCCACGGGGCGCAGGCGGAGCGTAGCGCCCGCACGGAGGCACATTGAGACCCGACCTAGCCGCGCTGGTCCGCGCGGTCGCCCTCTTGCTCGTCCTGGTCGTCCCGGCCGCCTCGGCCCGCGAGGCCATCGAGTCGGGCCCGTTCCAGCCGGCCAGCTTCCGGGGCCTGGAGGACGCCCTGGCGACGTGCGCCGGCGGTCAGCCTTCCTTCCTGTGCCACTACGAGGACGACGAGCTCACGCGGGTGCCGACGAAGGGCACCGACTTCTTCTTCACGCCTGCCGGTGAGCTGGCCGCCGCCTTCGTCAAGGCGCAGCGCGGTCAGGAGCCCAACAACTACAACGTCACCGACGGGATGAACCTGATCCCGCACGACGCGCTCGCCCCGGGCGCAGCCCTCCTCGTGAACGGCGAGTACCTGCTGCCGGAGGACATCGAGGGCGAGTGGGTGCGCACCGACGACGTGACCCTGACGGGCACCTTCACGTACCGCGCCGGCGACCTCGTCGTCGAGCGCACCGTCGTGCTCACGAGCGTCAGCGAGACCGCCGCCTACACCCTGGTCGTGACCCGGGACGGCGAGGCGGAGGGCGAGGAGCTGCTGCTCCAGTTCGCCTCCCCCGGCATCGGCCGGACCGCGAACCCCGTGGTCAAGGTCGGCTACGGCGACACGTTCGCGCTCAACCCGGGCGAGAGGCCGTTCCCGGACGCGACCTACGTGTCGCTGCAGAAGAACGACAACAACCGCGACCAGGCGCTGATACTCCTCCCGCTCGAGAGCGGAGCGCCCCTCGAGGGAGCCTTCGAGCGCCCCAACTTCGGTGTCCTGCAGGCCACCCTCCCCGCCGGCGAAGCGACCGTGACGCTGGCGGCCGAGCTCTACGCCGGACCGAACGAGCTGGTGCGCTACGCCCAGGAGGGGTACCTCGACCTGCCCGGGCTGTTCAACCCGAACATCCTCGGCCGGCTCTCCCTGCTGGTCGTGAGGCTCCTCCAGTTCATCCACGAGTACGTGCCGAGCTGGGGCCTCTCGATCATCGTCCTCACGCTGCTGTTCCGCGCCCTCGTCTGGCCGCTCATCACCACCCAGACGAAGTCGATGTTCGGCATGCAGGCCCTGCAGCCGAAGCTCCAGGAGCTGCAGAAGAAGTACAAGGACGACCGGGAGAAGCTGACTCAGGAGACGATGAAGCTCTACCGCGAGGCGGGCGTCAACCCGGCCGGCGGCTGCCTCCCCATCCTCCTCCAGATGCCGCTGTTCCTGATCCTGTGGCGTGTGTTCATGAACTTCGAGTTCGCGGAGGGCTTCCTGTGGATCCCGGACCTCGGGCGCGCCGACGGTACCTTCATCCTGCCGATCCTCTACGTGCTCGTGATGGTCGCGATGTCGTACTTCTCGTCGCGCACCAACCCCGCGATGATGCGGCAGTCGATGATCATCAACGTGGTCTTCGGCTTCATCATCTTCGGGTTCCCCGCCGGCGTGCTGCTCTACTATGTGGTGTCCATGCTGGTACAAGTGCTTCAGTACTGGTTGCTCTACCGGGGCAGGACCGTCCCGTCCGGCGCCACCCCCGCCTTGGCGACGGGCAAGCGCGGCAAGTGAGGCCACTCAGATGAGCGATTCCGATCTCGACAGGTACCTCGAGGGCATCGGCATCAACGTCGACGAGGAGGACGCCCCCGCCGAGGGGCTCGCCCACTTCGACGAGCCCGAGCCCGAGCGCGAGGAGTTCGACGTGGCGGCCTACGGCGTCGCGACGGTCGTCCAGGGTGACGCGACCGAGCGCGCCGAGGCCTTCCTGGTCAACCTCCTGCTCAACATCGACCCCGGCTACGCCGTCGAGGTCGACGCGGCGACCGAAGACGAGGTCTTCGTCGAGGTCTACGGCGGCGATCCCGGCAAGATCATCGGTCGCGCCGGGCGCACCCTCGCCGCGCTCGAGTACGTCACCAACGCCGTCGTCAACCGCGACGGCGAGGGCGCCGTGAGGGTCAACATCGACGTCGGCGGCTACAAGCGTCGCCGCGACGCGCGGCTGCGGGAGACCGCGCTGGGCGCGGCCGCCCGCGTGCGCAAGAACGGCGTCGCGGTGGAGCTCGACCCGATGAGCGCGGCCGAGCGCCGCGTCGTGCACATGGCCCTCGCCGAGGAGACCGGCGTGATGACCGAGTCCACGG
>JBIQIQ010000077.1:0-10620 GCA_044507975.1 Deinococcaceae bacterium | reverse complement strand
ACGGAGACGAGTCGCGGCACTCGGGCGAGCCTAGCACCCGCGTTTGACACCCCGGGAGGCCGGACGTACAGTTCCGGTAGTCGCGTCGCGGGGAAGCCGGTGAGAGTCCGGCGCTGTCCCGCAACGGTAACGGAGGGCCGACGGCCGCTCCGAAGCCCGAGTACCGCGCCCCGACGAACTGCACCCCTTGCGCGGACGAGGACGGGCAGGCCGATGCCGGAGGTGCCTCCGGCGGCCCTCAACCCCAACCCGAACCACGCAGGCCGTGAGGAGACGACCATGTTCCTACGCCTGTACCTCCTGACCACCCTGGCAGCCCTGTGCCTCGGCGCCGGCCTCGCACAGACGACGGTGGTGGACGACCTCGGCCGCGAGGTGACGCTGGCGGAGCCGCCCGCTCGGGTCGTCTCGCTCCTGCCGAGCCACACCGAGAGCGTGTGCGCCCTGGGCGCCTGCGACCTCCTCGTCGGGCTCGACCGCCACAGCGACGTTCCGGGAGCGCCGGAGCTGCCGCGGCTCGGCGACCCGTTCGCCCCGGACCTCGAGGGCATACTCGCGCTCGAGCCCGACCTGGTCCTGGTCGACGAGTACAGCGGGCTGCACGCGAGCCTCGCCGACCTCGGGGTCGTCGCCTACGCCGGCTCCCCCCAGACCGTCGAGCAGGCCTACGCCTACCTCGTCACCCTGGGCGAGCTACTCGGCCGGCCGGCCGAGGCCGGGCAGGTGATCGACACGGTGCGGGCGGAGCTCGCCGAGGTCGCGGCCGCGCTCGCCGGGGTGGCGCCGAAGAGCGTCTTCGTCGAGATCGACCCGACCCCCTACAGCGCCGGGCCCGGCTCCTACCTCGACGAGCTGCTAGCTCTCGCGGGCGGTACGAACGTCGTGCCGGAGTCGCTGGGCCCGTTCCCGCAGGTCGATCCCGAGTTCGTGGTGCTCGCCGACCCCGAGTTCGTGCTGCTCCTCGACGCGCCCTTCGGCGTCACGGCCGCGCAGGTCGCGCAGCGTCCCGGTTGGGGCGGCCTGCGGGCGGTCACCGGCGGCCGTGTGGTCGAGCTCGACGAGGACCAGATCGACGCCCTCAGCCGTCCGGGGCCCCGCCTCGGAGAGGCAGTGAGGCTGCTGGCCGGCCTGCTGCACCCGGAGCTGTTCTGACCGAGGCGGCCCGCGGAACGGGTCCGGCGTCGCGGCCACGCCGTGCCCGCCTCATCCTCCCGGCGTCGCTGGTGGCGCTCGCTGCCGTGCTCCTGCTGGCGGGCGCCACGGGCAGCGCCGACCTCGGCCCCGGCGACCTCGTCCGGGCGGCCCTCAAGAGCGCCCGCGGGGAGGCGCTGACCTCCCTCGAGGCGATCGCCTGGCGCATCCGGCTGCCCCGGGTGCTGCTCGCGGCGCTGACCGGGGCGGGCCTGTCGCTGGCGGGGGCGCTCTTCCAGGGCGTGTTCCGCAACCCGCTCGCCGACCCGTACCTGATCGGCACCGCCAGCGGGGCCGGTTTCGGCGCAGTCCTGGTGTTCACGCTGGGCGCGTCCGCTCCGTGGCTCGCGAGCCTGGGCGCGCCGGTCGTCGCCTTCGCGTTCGCGCTCGCCACCGTGCTGCTCGTGACCGCGCTCGCCAGCGACGTCGGCGGGCTCCCGACGGTGCGCCTGATCCTCGCAGGCGTCGTCGTCGGCGCGGTGTTCTCCGCCGCGACCTCGTTCCTGCTGGTGGCGGCCCGCGAGCAGAGCGCCGGCATGCTCGCCCGGCTGCTCGGCGGCTTCGGGTTCGCTTCGTGGGAGGGCGTCCTGTGGCTGGCGGCGGTGACGCTGCCGGCGCTGGCTCTGGCGCGGGGGTTGGCCCGCGCGCTCGACCTCTTCCAGCTCGGCGAGCGCGGCGCGGCTCTCCTCGGCCTGCCGGTCGAGAGCGTCAAGCTGCTGCTGCTCGGCGTCGCCACGCTCGTGACGGCAGCCGCGGTCAGCGTGGCGGGCATCATCGGCTTCGTGGGGCTCATGGTGCCCCACGCCGCGCGTCTGGCCACCGGGCCCGCCCACGCTCGGCTCCTGCCCGTGGCCGCCGCCTGGGGCGCCGCGTTCATGGTGCTGGCCGACCTGCTCGCGCGCACCGCGATCGCGCCCGTCGAGGTGCCGGTGGGCATTGTCACGGCGCTGACGGGCGGTCCGTTCTTCCTGTGGCTGCTGCGGCGCTCGCGGCGCGCCGGCGGCGTCGCCGGCGTGGAGGGGTGAGGCCGTGACGCCGTCGGCGCCGGACGGCGCCCTCGAGGCGCTGGACGTGACCGCGCGCTACGCGTCCTCCCTCGGCGCCGAGACGGCTCCCGCCCTCGCCGGCGTGAGCCTGCGGCTCGAGGCGGGGGAGGTCGTCGGCCTGATCGGGCCGAACGGCTCCGGGAAGAGCACCCTGCTCAGGCTGCTCACGCGTCAGCTCGCGCCGACCACGGGCAGCGTCCTGCTCGGCGGCCGGCCTCTGAGGACGCTCGGGCGCTTCGAGCTCGCCCGGCAGGTCGCGCTCGTGTCTCAGGAGCCGGTCGTCCCGACCGGCTTCAGCGTGCGGGAGATGGTGGCGATGGGGAGGGCGCCTCACGTCGGCCTGCTCGGCGCTCCGGGTGTCCGCGACGAGGACGCCGTCGAGGCGGCCCTGGCGGCCACCGGCACGCTGGCGCTGGCGGACAGGCGGGTGGAGACGCTCTCCGGCGGCGAGCGGCAGAGGGCGGTGTTCGCCCGGGCGCTGGCGCAGGAGCCGCGCTTCCTGCTCCTCGACGAGCCCACCAACCACCTCGACCTCCGCTACCAGGTCGAGCTCCTCGCCTACGCGGGCGCCCAGGCGGCTGCCGGGGTCGGGGTGCTGTCCGTGCTGCACGACCTCAACCTCGCGGCGCGGAGCTGCGACAGGCTGGTCCTGCTGTCCCGGGGGCGGGTGGCCGCGAGCGGCGCTCCGGACGAGGTGCTGCGCGAGGACCTTCTCGGCCCGGTCTACGGCACCGACGTCGAGGTTCTCACGGCCGCCGGCCGACCGGTCATCGTGCCGCGGTTCTGACCCTCTCCGCCGTCAGTAACGGCTCGGCGGGTCGAAGCGGGCGTGGACCTTGATGGCGAGGTCGTAAAACTCGACCAGCGCCTCGGTGGCGGCGCGCCACGAGACCTCCTCCATGTCCCGCCGCGCCCGCTCGCCGAGGCGCCGGCGCAGCGCCGGGTCGTCGACGAGGCGCTTGACCTGGCGGGTCAGGTCGCCGAGGTCGAGCGGGGTGAACATCAGGCCGTTAACCTCGTGCTCGATCACGTCGGGGATGCCGCCGGCCCGGGCGCCAACGGTCGGCACGCCGGAGGCCATGGCCTCCATGGCGACGAAACCCAGGGTCTCGGTGTCCGACGGGAAGACGAAGACGTCGGCGCTCGCGTAGGCCGCTGCCAGCTCGGTGCCGGCCATGTACCCGGTGAAGACCGTGTTGGTGCCTGCGAAGCGCGACTTGAGCTCCTCCTCGGCCGGACCGGAGCCGATGAGGGCGAGCCGCGCCCCCGGGACCTGCGTCACGGGGGCGTAGAGCCAGTCGATGCGCTTCTCGAACGACAGCCGGCTCACGCACACGAGCAGCGGCGCCTCAGGGTGGCCGCCCGTGAGGCGCTCGCGCATCGCGCGGGTGGCGCGCTCCGGCCGGAACAGGTCGGTGTCGACGGCCTTGGGCCAGACGCGCACCCGCTCGATGCCGAGGCCCCTGGCGGACTCGAGCATCGGCCTGCTCGTGACCAGGTTCACGTGGGCCTGGTTGTGGACGTCGCGCAGGAACCGCGCGCCAGGCCGGCTGAGCATCGGCAGCCGGAGGTGGCGGGCGTACTGCGTCAGCTCGGTGTGGTAGCTGGCGAGCAGGGGCAGGTTGCGCTGCTTGGCGATCGCCGTGCCCCACAGCCCCAGCACCACCGGGTTGACCACGTGCACGATGTCGGGCCCGAAGCGGTCAAGCTCGCGGCCCAGCCGCGGGCGAGGGAGGCCGAGGAACAGCTCCGGGTACCAGGGCTTGAACGGCACGGCCGGCACCTGTACGACGCGGTGCCCGGCGTAGGCCTCCGGCGGCTCGTGGGGCGCGAAGACCAGCGCCTCGTGCCCCAGGAGCGCTAGCTGCTCCAACGAGCGCGTCAACCGCGTGACGATCCCGTCGACCTTCGGCAGGAACGTCTCGGTGAAGAACGCTACGCGCAAGAGCAGGCCCCCGGGCCCACGGTCCTGCTTGTGCTCCTAACCGGCGACCGCGGTCTCGCGTCGCTCGGCGAGCTGCGGGTCGCCCGGCTTGTTGTCGCGCGTCCACGTGCTCGTGCAGGGGATCTTGCTGGTGTCGGCCCGGTGCGCGTAGCGCTTGGCGACCTCGGTGACCTCGCCGAGCAGCCCGCTCTCGAGGGTCGTCGGGTTCAGGCCCATGCTGAGGAACGAGTCGTTGCGCACGTGGAGGTCGTTCTCGGCGTCCTCCTTGCGAGGGTTGGGCACGTAGGCGACCTCGGTGCCGGTGAGGGAGCTCACCAGCTTGGCGAGGTCGCGCACGCGGTGGGTCTCGGTCATCTGGTTGATGATCCGGACGCGCTCGCCGCGCTCCGGCGGGGTCTCGAGCGCCAGCTGCACGCACCTGACCGTGTCGCGGATATGGATGAAGGCGCGCGTCTGGCCGCCGGTGCCGTGGACGGTGATCGGGTAGCCCACCGCCGCCTGCATCAGGAAGCGGTTGAGCACCGTCCCGTAGTCGCCGTCGTAGTCGAAGCGGTTCACGAGTCGCTCGTCGAGGTTCGTCTCGGGAGTGTTCGTCCCCCAGACGATGCCCTGGTGCAGGTCGGTGATGCGGACGCCGTCGTTCTTCGCGTAGTAGGCGAAGAGCAGCTGGTCGAGCGTCTTCGTCATGTGGTAGATGCTGCCCGGGTTGGTCGGGTAGAGGATCTCCTGCTCCACGGGGCGACCGTCGTCGGTCTTGACGGTGACCTCGAGGTAGCCCTCCGGGATCTTCATGCCCGCCGTACCGTAGCCGTAGACGCCCATCGTGCCGAGGTGCGCCAGGTGGACGTCGACGCCGCTCTCGACGATCGCGGCCAGCACGTTGTGCGTGGCGTTGACGTTGTTGTCGACGGTGTAGCGCTTGTGGCGGCTCGACTTCATGGAGTAGGGGGCGGCGCGCTGCTCGGCGAAGTGCACGATGGCGTCCGGCTGCTCCTCCTCGATGAGCGAGAGAAGGCGGTGGTAGTTCTGCGCGATGTCGAGGAGCTGGAAGCGGATCTTGCGCCCCGTGAGCTCCTCCCAGGCACGCAGGCGCTCGCCCATCGGCCGGATGGGGGTGAGGCTACCTGCCTCGAGCTCGTTGTCGATGTTGCGCCGCGAGAGGTTGTCGAGGATCAGGACGTCATGCCCGAGGTTGCTGAGGTGCAAGCTGGTGGGCCACCCGCAGAAGCCGTCGCCACCGAGTACGAATACCTTCATCTCTCCTCCATGCGCGCTCTCGCGCTCCGCCGTGCGCGGCGCCCGCGGGCACCGCTGGGCTGGCGCGTCACTCCGGACGGGCTGACAGCGCGCGCAACAGCAGGCGCCAGCGGCGCCTCACGATGCTGCGCCTGTACCCTACCGCGCCGGCCCGCCAATCGGCCGGCGCCACCCACGACCACAGGACCGCGGTGGCGATCAAGAGGGGGTGGAGCAGCGCCCACCTGAGCGCGGTCAGACCCCCGAGGTACCGCCGGTCGAGCTGGCGGGCGCCGATCGTCATGCCGACGACCATGGCAGCGGTCTGGACCGCGAGGCAACAGACGACGACAGGCGCCAGCCGGGGCGCGAACGGCACCGTGGCCGCAGCCGCCACCAGCGCCAGGCTCTCGAAGCCGAGGACGCAGAGGCCGAGCATGAACGCCGGCCGGTACTGGACGACGTGGCGGTAGCGCGACACCCAGCGGCTGCGCTGCCTCACGAAACGGAGGGGACCGCCCGCGGTGGCCGTGACGGCACGGGCCTCCGGGTCGGTCGTGAACGCAACGCGGGCGCCCGGGAGCGCCGCGAGCCGCTGCGCGAGCAGGTCCTCGTCGCCCGACGGGGCCCGCGCGCTGGCTCCGAACCCGCCCGCGGCGTCGAACGCCGTGCGCAGGTAGGCCTGGTTGTTCGCGGAGGAGGCGTAGGCGTGGCCGTGGCGAAGCATCGAGCGCGACACGAGCATCAGCGAGAACCAGTCGGCCGCCTCGAACAGCCGCCAGAACGGCGTGCCGTCGACTTTCTCGTCGGGCGGCAGCGTCTCGACGTAGCCGCACACCATGACGACGCCGGCCCTGAAGCGCCGCACGAGCGCGGCAGCCCACCCCGAGCCGAAGCGGCAGTCGGCGTCGGTCGTGAGGATGACCTCGCCGCGCGCGGCGGCGACGCCGTGCATGACGGCGTTGACCTTGGGCGCGTAACGCCGGCTCGGCTCGGCGATCCGCACGAGCCTGAAGCGCTCGTCGGCGGCGGCGAAGCGCTCGACGATGGCGGCCGTCGCGTCGGTAGAGCGGTCGTCGACGACGACGAACTCGATGTCGCCGGGGTAGTCCTGGCCGGCCAGGCTCCGCAGGGTGTCGGGCAGGCGACGCTCCTCGTCGTGGGCCGGCACCACCACGGACACGGTGGGTGCGGGGGACGAGAGGCGCCAGCGCGCCGCCGCGGGCGGGACCTCGTCAGGGTCGTCCGGCAGGAACATGCCCCGGATCACCCAGGCCTGGGCCGCGACCAGCGGCACGGCGAGGAGGACGAGGATGACGGCGAGGGCCTCGAGCATGGTCATGCGACGGCCACGGGGGGCGCGGTCGCGGCGAGTCTATCACCGGCCCGAGGGCCGCGGTACGCTCGCTGCGGATGAGAGATGACGTCCTGGAGCCGGCTGTCGGCGTGCCCGCCGAGGGCCCGGCGGCCGGAGCGCCGGAGGTGACGAGCTTCCACGCCCTCCTCACGGGGCTCGAAGGCTACGAGGGGCAGGTCGCCTCCAGCCACTTCTTCCCGCCGCGCCGCGGCGCGGTCGAGGAGGGCTACGCCGGCCCATACGCACCCGAGCTCGCGCGGCTCGGCGTGTCTCCTTACGGCCATCAGGCGCGCGGGTTGAGCGCGCTGGGTCGCGGCGAGGACGTCGTGATCGCCACGCCCACGGCCTCCGGCAAGTCGCTGGTGTTCCAGGTGCCGCTCGCCGCGGCGGTGGCGCGGGGCGGCACCGGCATCGTGCTGTTCCCGACGAAGGCGTTGGCCCACGACCAGCTCGGACGCCTGAGGGCGACGTACGCGGCGCTGCGGCAGGCGAGCGATCCCGAGCCGGAGGAGGCCATAGCCACCTACGACGGCGACACCCCGGGCGAGCGCCGCGCGGCCGTGCGCGACGGCGCGCGGGTGGCGCTCACGAACCCGGACATGCTGCACTACGGCGTCCTGCCGCACCACGACCGCTGGGCGGCCTTCCTCGCCTCGCTCGAGCTCGTCGTGCTCGACGAGCTGCACGCCTACCGGGGGGTGCTCGGCACGCACGTCGCCAACGTCGTGAGGCGCCTGCTGCGCCTGGCGCGGCGCTACGGGGCCGAGCCGCGGGTCGTGTGCGCCAGCGCCACCATCGGCAACCCCGGCGAGCACGCCACGCGGCTCACGGGTCGGTCGTTCACGGTCGTCGCCGAGGACGACGCGCCCGCCGCCGCGCGCGAGTTCGTGATCTGGCGCCCGCCCTCGACCTCCGACGGCCGGCGCCGCAGCGCGAACTCCGAAGCCGCTCAGCTGGCGGCGGCCTTCGCGGCGCGCGGCGTGCGCAGCCTGTTCTTCTGCAACTCGCGCAAGGCTGCCGAGCTGGTGCGGCGCTACGCGGTGCAGCAACTGCCTCCCGAGCTGGCTGAGAGCGTGCGGTCGTACCGCGCCGGCTACACGGCCGAGGACAGGCGCGCGCTCGAGCGTTCGTTCCGCGAAGGCACCACGACGGTGCTCACCACGACGAGCGCGCTGGAGCTCGGCATGGACGTCGGCGGCGTCGACGCCGTCGTGATGGTGGGTTACCCCGGCTCGAAGATGGCGCTGTGGCAGCGGGCCGGGCGCGCCGGCCGGGCGGGGCGGCGCTCGCTGGCGCTGCTGGTCCCGGCCGCCGACCCGCTCGACGAGTACTACCTCACGCACCCCGAGCGTCTCGTCGACGGGCCGGTGGAGAGCGCGATCGCCGACCCTCACAACCGGGTGGTCCATCCGCTGCACGTGGCGTGCGCGGCCGCCGAGGCTCCCGTCGACGAGAGGGAGGAGCTCCTCGCGCCCTGGCTCGAGCTCGAGCGCGTGCCCGGACTGGTGAGGACGCGGCGCGGCTGGGTCCACCAGGGGCGCTACCCGCACCGGCGCGTGAGCCTGCGCGGCACCGGCGGCAAGCTGATCCGGCTCAAGGACGGCGCCGGCAAGACGCTCGGCGTCAGCGACCTCGGCGCCGCGCTCCGCGACCTCCACCCCGGCGCCGTGCATCTCCACCAGGGGGAGACGTACCTCGTCGCCAGCCTCGACCTGGAGCGGGGCGTCGCCCGGCTGCTGCCGCACATCGAGGACTACTACACCCAGCCTCGCAGCGAGACCGACATCGAGGTCCTGCGGGTCGTCGCCCGCGGCCGCGGCGCCCTTCCGGCGGCCGGCGCCGAGGTCGACTGGCTGCCAGCGGGTGTCGCCCTGGGCGACGTCAGGGTCACCCACACGGTCACGAGCTACGTGCGCAAGCGCTACTTCTCGGAGGCCGTGTTGGAGGAGAGGCCCCTCGACCTCCCGGAGACCAGCTACGCCACGCAGGCCGTGTGGTTCGACGCCGATGGCCTGGCCGGCGCGCCCGGAGCAGCCGACATGCCGTCGGCGCTGCACGCGCTCGAGCACACGCTCATCCAGCTGCTACCGGCCTTCGTTCTGTGCGAGCGCGCCGACGTCGGCGGGGTCTCCTACCCGGCCTACCCCGCGACGGGCGGCCCGATGGTCTTCGTCTACGACGGCTACCCCGGCGGCGTCGGCTACGCCTGGGCGGGCGGGCACGCTTTCGCCGACTGGCTCGAGGCGGCGCGCGACCTGCTGGCGGCGTGCGACTGCCAGGCGGGCTGCCCGCGCTGCGTGCTCTCGCCCAAGTGCGGCAACGGCAACCAGTACCTCGACAAGGGGGCGGCGCGCGTGCTGGCGGGGGCGCTGCTCGGGCGCGTGGGCGGCCCGCGGCCGGCGCTGAGCGCGTGACGGGCACCGCGCAGAGCGCGTCTGGGAGGGCCGGCGCGGCAGGCTCCGTCTGCGCCGGACCGTGCTAGGCTCCTCTCCCGTGCGCGTCGGCTTCGTCACGCAGCTCCTCTGGGACCGCTACGGCGCCTTCTGGCGCGACCTCGTCGAAGGCGGAGGCGCCGAGCCTCTGTTCCCCGAGGAGGAGGCCGTCCGGCGGGCGCTCGCGGAGCTGCCGGAGGACGCCGCTCCGTCGGCACCGTTCCGGCTCGCCCTGGCTCAGGCGTCGGCCCTCGAGGAGGCCGACCTGCTGGTACTGCCGCGCCTGAACCCGGAGGGCTCGAGCGAGCGCGGCGCGGCCCGGGACCGCTGGATCGCCGACCTGCCAGGGGCTCTCGTCGAGTCGCTGCCGGGCGCTCCGCGCCACGTGGCCGTGTCCGCCTACCCGGATCCGGCCGCCGAGTCCGACGCCGTCACGCTGCTGACCGAGCTGGCCAGGGGCGCGGCGGAGGTCGGGAGGGTGTGGGCGCGCTTCCGGGTCCGGGCGGAGCACCTGGCCGAAGGCCGGGCTGAGACGAACCGCGCCAAGGGCTTCGACAGGGCGGCGGCGCGGGCCTTCGCGCACGGCGACGCGGTCGTCTACCTCGCGCAGCCTTGGCTCATGACGCCGGAGGTCGCGCGCCGGCTCGAGGGCCGCGACCAGCGCGTAGTCACGCAGCTCGCCGTCGACCCGGCGCGGGCCCGCGACGACGGCTGGCGGTACGACGAGAAGCTCGTACACACGGACGCCGAGGTCGTGGGCGCCGCGCGCCTGCTGTCGCGGCGGGCGGGCGTGCACGAGGTGCGTCTGCTGGTCGACGAGTCGTCCGAGAGCGACGCCTGGCTGGCCCGCCGCCTAGAGCAGGTGGTGCGCCGCCCGTTCACGGCCGAGCCGTGGCAGGCCGCGCTCGGCACGGAGGACCCGTTCGACGTCCTGCACGCGCTGCCGGTAGACTGAGCCGCGTGCACGTCCTGGTGACGGTCCTCGGACTGGCGACCGCCGCCGTGAACGTCTTCGGCGCATGGGCCGTGAGCCGGCGCCGCCCCCTGGTCTCCCGCCTGTTCATGCTCGCGGCCGCCGTGATCACCGTGGCGTCGGTGGCCTACGCCTACTCGTTCCCGGGCTCGTTCTGGATACTGCTGACCGGCGCGCTCCTCACCTTCGTCGCCTCGTTCCTGAACGCGCGCCTCGTGCTTGGCGTCGTCAGATGGCAGAACCACCTCGCCCGCGGCGCGGCCCTGGCCGGCCTCATGGCCCTGGCGTGGTGGGCCCTGTAGCGCGCCTCAGAAGGCGTTGATGCCCGTGATCTCCCGACCGAGCACCAGTGTGTGCACGGTGTCGGTCCCCTCGTAGGTGGCGACGGTCTCGAGGTTGAGCATGTGCCTGATCGCGGCGTACTCGGTGGTGATGCCGTT
>JBIQIQ010000262.1:0-1541 GCA_044507975.1 Deinococcaceae bacterium | reverse complement strand
CTCGGGCAGCGGACGCCGTTGCTGCTCGGCAGGCACGTGCTGCCCAACGTCGTCGGGGCGATCATCGTGGTGGCCACCCTCAGCGTGGCCACGGTGATCATCCTCGAGGCCTCGCTGTCGTTCCTCGGCCTCGGAGTGCAGCCGCCGACGGTGACGTGGGGTCGCATGCTGGCCGACGGGCGGAGCTACGTAGCCACCGCCTGGTGGCTCGCTACGCTGCCAGGGCTCTTCATCACCCTGCTGTGCCTATCGCTGATCTTGGTCGGAGACTGGCTCAGGGACGCGTTCGACCCGCGGCTGCGGGGGGAGTGAGCGGGCGAGGCCCGCACGCTCCCTACGGGAGCAGCGTCAGGTGGTAGCGCGCCGCGGCGTCGTTCTCGGGTAGGTCGGAAGGGTTGTCGCGCGCGAGGACCAGGACGGCCCGCGTGGGCACGTCGACAGCGAACTCCAGCTCCCCCTCGAACGCCACGAAGCCCTCGGTCATCCACTCGCCCTGCGCCGTCACGAAGCCCGACGCGAGCTCCGTGCCGTCCTCGGCGAGCAGCCACACCGGGAACGACCCCTCGAAGAACCAGGTGCCGCGCGCCTCTCCGCGCAGCGACAGCGGGCTGGTCGCCTCCGCAGGTACCGACGCGCGCACGAAGTCGTCCAGGGCTCCCATACCCTGCTCGGGCCAGGACACGGGCCGCGAGTCGAGCGTGACGCTCTGGAGCGCGGACGCCAGCAGCGCGAGCAACTCGACTTCCGCCTCCTCCGCGGACGCCGCCGCGCCGGACGGAGGCTCCTGGGGGCGCGCGAGGCCCAGCCTCGTCTCGAACTCCCAACAGCGCTCGCCGTCGAAGAGGCGCAGCACCTCTCCCAGCGTGTAGCTGCCGGCGGCCCCCTGGCCGACGTCGCCGAAGCGCGAAGACCCGAGACGGTCGGTCGGAACCGTGCCCGGCTCGCCTCCCAGCACGTCTGGCCCGAGCAGCACGCCAGGCTGCAGGTCACGCCAGCCGCGGGGCTGGGCCAGCAGGCAGGAGGTCTGGGCACGCAGGTCCTCCCGCGCGTTGACGGTCAAGCCCGCGGAGCGGACGTGGGGCGCGGGCGGCGCGTCCCTCAGGTAGAGGCAGTAGTCGAAGCCCGCGTCGCACGGGGGCGGCGTCCCCGCGGCGAGCAGTTGGTCGGACCTGACGGCCAGGGCCAGCCCAGGAGGGACGGCGATGCTCACGCGTCCGCCGGGAAGGGTGTGCGTAACGTCTCCGCCGGCAGCCAGCGCCGCTGGGGCAGCCACACAGTGGAGGAGCGCCAGCAGGCCGAGAAGGTACGCGTGAGCTCGTCTGGACACCAGCCCATGCTAGCCGCGTCGGGTAGTCGCTGGCGCCATCCCCCTTGACGACCGCCGCGGAAGCCCTATACTCCACCGTGCTAACAAATCTGTGGTCGAAGAGAACGGTAGTGGTCGCGCTCGCGTTCCTGACCCTGGGATCGCTGGCCGCCGCGCAGGCGCCCACGTACTTCGTTCAGGCCGACATGGTCAGGTCGGCCCAGGGAGCGATGGG
>JBIQIQ010000076.1:0-10661 GCA_044507975.1 Deinococcaceae bacterium | reverse complement strand
GACGGCACGTCGAAGTCGGCGGCCGTGATCGGCCCCTCCTTCTCCGCGCGCAGCATCAAGGTGACGGCGTCGTCCTCGTGGAGCTTAACGACGAGCTCCTTGAGGTTGAGGATGATCTGCATGACGTCTTCCTTGACGCCTGGGATCGTGGAGAACTCATGCAGGACGTCCTCGATGTAGACGCTCGTGACGGCCGTGCCCGGCACGGACGACAGCAGGATGCGCCTGAGCGGGTTGCCCAGCGTGACGCCGTAGCCGCGGGGGAGCGGCTCGACGACGAACTCGCCGTACTCGCCTCCGGCCTTGGCCTTGAACTCGGGGATGATTTGCACCGGTACCTCCTGGGGTTAGGTCTTCGAGAGTTACGCCGCTGTCAACGCGAGTAGTACTCGATGACCTGCAGCTCGTTGACGGGGACGACGATGTCCTCGCGAGCCGGGCGGTGCAGGAACCTGCCCTTGAGCGCCTCTGGGTCGAACTCGAGCCACGGGTTGAGCTTGCCGCGCCGGCGGTCCTCGACGTTGGCGCGGATGACGGGGTTCTTCTTGGCCGACGGGGCGACCTCGATCTCGTCGCCGGGGCGCAGGCGGTACGACGGGACGTCGACTCGCTTGCCGTTGACGAGGATGTGGCCGTGCGCGACGAACTGGCGCGCCTGACGGCGGGTGTAGGCGATGCCGAGGCGGTACACGACGTTGTCGAGCCTCGACTCGAGGAGCTGCAGGAACACGGAGCCCGTCGAGCCCTCGGCCTTGGCGGCCTCCTCGAACAGGTTGTGGAACTGCTTCTCGCTCATGTTGTAGTAGATGCGCAGCTTCTGCTTCTCGCGCAGGCGCACCCCGTAGTCGCTCGGCTTGCGGCGACGGCGCTGGCCGTGCTGGCCGGGCGGGTACGGGTGTGCTTCCATGTAGCGCTGAACCTTCGGCGTCTCGATGAGGTTCACGCCCTCGCGACGGCAGAGCTTGACTACCGGTCCTCTGTAGCGACCCATATCTCTCCTCTACTCCTTACGGGCGCTTGCGCTTGCGCGGGCGGCAACCGTTGTGGGGCGTGGGCGTGTCGTCGATGATCGTGCGGACGTTCACGCCGGTCGCCTGGATCGAGCGGATGGCCTGCTCGCGGCCCGAGCCGGTGCCGCGGATGACGATGTCGACCTGCGAGATGCCCATGTTCTGAGCCTTGCGGGTCGCGTCGGCGGCGGCGAGCTGCGCGGCGTACGGGGTGCCCTTCTTCGAGCCCTTGTAGCCGATCGAGCCGGCCGAGGACCAGGCCACCGTGTTGCCGTCCATGTCGGTGATCGTGACGATGGTGTTGTTGTAGGAGGCGTGGATGAACGCCTTGCCCTCCGCGATGCTGCGCTTGACGCGCTTCCTCGTGGACTTCGTGCCAGCCTTAGCCATGCTGCATCAGCCTCACTTCTTCGGCGCCTTCTTCTTGCCGGCGACGGTGCGGCGCGGTCCCTTGCGGGTGCGCGCGTTGGTCTTGGTGGACTGACCCCGCACGGGCAGGCCGCGGCGGTGACGCAGGCCGCGGTAGCAGCCGATGTCCATGAGACGCTTGATGTTGAGCTGAACCTCGCGCCTCAGGTCGCCCTCGACCTTGTACTCGCGGTCGATGATCTCGCGCAGGCGACCGACCTCGGTCTCGGTGAGGTCCTTGACGCGGGTGCTCGGGTCGACCTCGGCCTTGCCGAGGATGTCCTTGGAGCGCGACAGCCCGATCCCGTAGATGTACGGGAGCGCCGCTTCCACGCGCTTGTCGCGCGGGAGGTCTACGCCAGCGATCCTAGCCATGCTTCACCCCTGCCTCTGCTTGTGCTTCGGGTTGACGCTGCAGATCACGTACACCCGTCCGTGCCGGCGGATCACCTTGCACTTGTCGCACATCGGTTTCACGGAGGCCCGAACCTTCACGAGCGCACCTCCCAGGCGTGCGAGCACTCGTCGCACGTGTTCATTGGTTCAACTGAAGCCCTAACCTTCATGCCGACTCCTACTTGCGGTAGACGATGCGACCCTTCTCCGGGTCGTACGTGCTGATCTCGACGACCACCCTGTCTCCAGGGAGGATCCTGATGTAATGGCGCCTCATCTTGCCCCCAACGTGGGCAAGCACCTCGGGGCCGGCGTCCAACTGGACCAAGAAGGTCGTGTTCGGACGCGCTTCCAGGACCACGCCTTCCGTGCGGATCGTGTCTTGGGTCGTCTCTTCCTGACGGTTCTCGCGTGGCGGCCTGGGGGGTCCCGAGCGTCTACGACGCGCCATGTACACCTCCTGTGTCGGCGGCGCGTGGGGCGGTCTCCCCTGCGTCTCGCCGCTGTGTGAGCACCCATGGGCCGTCTTCCGTGATGGCCACGGTGTGCTCGAAATGCGCCGCCACGGAGCCGTTCTCCGTGTAGGCCGTCCAACCGTCGTCGGCGATGAGCACGCGGGTGCGGCTCTGAGCCACCATCGGCTCGATCGCCAGAACGAGGCCGGGGCGAAGCACGGGGCCCGTGCCGGCACGACCGAAGTTGGGCACCTCGGGCGCCTCGTGGAGGTCTCGGCCGATGCCGTGCCCCACGAACTCCCTCACCACCCAGAAGCCTGCTCCCTCGACGACGCCCTGAATGGCCGCGGAAACGTCGCCCAGGCGAGCTCCTGCCTGCGCGGCGGCGATACCGGCGGATAGTGACCGCTCGGTCGCCTCCAGCAGGCGGCGCGTCTCGACAGGAACCGTTCCGACCGCGTACGTGCGCGCCATGTCGGCCGCGTAGCCGCGGTAGAACGTCCCGATGTCGACCGAAACGATGTCTCCGTCTTGGAGGGGAGCGTCCGACGGGAACCCGTGGACCACCACCTCGTTGACGGAGGTGCAAAGCGTGGCGGGGAAGCCGTTATAGCCCTTGTACGCGGGCTTCCCGCCGCGCGAGAGTATAGCATCCTCAGCGACCCTATCGAGCTCCGAGGTTGACACGCCGACGCGCAGCGCCGACTCCACGGCCTCCAGGGCCTCCGCGTTGATCGCGCAGGCCTCGGCCATGACGTCGAGCTCGGCGCGGCGCTTGAGGATCACGCGCTCACACCGTCCAGGACCGTGGCGATGCGGGCGGCGACCTCGGCCTCGGAGCCCACCCCGTCGACGCGGTGGAGCTTGCCGGCCTCCTTGTAGTAGTCGAGGAGGGGCCTCGTCTGCTCCTGGTAGACCTGCATGCGCGTGCGGATGGTGTCCTCGTTGTCGTCGCTGCGGCCCTCGGCGCCGGCGCGGCCCATGAGGCGGCGCACCAGCTCCTCGGAGTCGACGGAGAGGAGGACCACGGCGTCGATCGGCGCGCCGAGCTCCTTGAGGAGGGCGTCGAGCGCCTGCGCCTGGCCGGTCGTGCGGGGGAAGCCGTCGAGCAGCACGCGGACCGGGTCCATCGCGCTCAGCTCTTCCCTCACCATCGCGATGATCAGGTCGTCCGGCACGAGGACGCCCTCGTCCATCAGGCTCTTGGCCCGCTGGCCCAGCTCGGTGCCGCGCTTGACGTTGTCGCGCAGCATGTCGCCGGTCGACAGCTTGGTCAGGCCGCGCGTGTCGGCCAGGAGGCTGGCCTGCGTGCCCTTCCCCGCCCCGGGCGGACCCATGAGCAGCACCACGCTGGCGCCGGCGGTATCGGCCGCCACTTAGAAGCGCCTCCCGCGGCCGCGGATGCGGCCGCGCTGCACGAAGCCCTCGTAGTGGCGCATCATCAGCTGCGACTCGAGCTGCCTGAGCGTGTCGAGGGCGACGCCCACCATGATGAGGAGGCCGGTGCCGGAGAAGACGAGCGACAGCTGGGCTTGGCCGGTGAGCCAGGCGAGCAGCTGCGGCAGGGCGTTGACGGCGCCGAGGAACAACGCGCCCCACAGCGTGATGCGCGTGGTGATGCGCGTGAGGTGATCGGTCGTCGGCTGGCCCGGTCGGACGCCCGGCACGAACCCGCCGTACTCCCGGAGGTTCTCCGAGATGCGCCGCGGGTCGAACGAGATCTGCGTGTAGAAGTAGGTGAAGGCGACGATCAGCAGCGTGCTGACCAGGAGCCCCTGCCACTGGGCAGGGTTGAACCACGCGCCGAGGCTCTGCATCCACACGATGTTCGGGAAGGAGCCGAGGATCGTCTGCGGCAGGATCAGGATCGCCACCGCGAAGATGATCGGGATCACGCCGGCGGCGTTGAGGCGCAGCGGGATGTAGGTCGTCTGCCCGCCCATCACCTTGCGGCCGACGACCTTCCTCGCGTACTGCACGGGTATGCGGCGCTCGGACTGCTGCACCAGCACCATGCCCGCGATCGCGACGATCAGCAGCACGAAGAAGATGATCAGCCCGAAGACGTTCGCCTGGCCCGTGCCGATGAGCGCGAACTGCTGGCTGAGCGCGCCCGGGAAGGCGGCGACGATGCCGGCGTAGATGATCAGGGAGATCCCGTTGCCGATGCCGTACTCGGTGATCTTCTCGCCCAGCCACATGACGACCGTGATGCCGGCCACCTGCGTGACGAGCACGACGAACCAGAAGAAGGGCCCGTTGCTCCAGCCGACCTTGAGGGCGCCGGAGGGTCCGAGCAGTGCCACGGCGAGGAACACCGCCTGCACGGCGCCGAGCGCCGTGGCGCCGAGGCGCGTGTACTGGGTGATCTTCTTGCGGCCTTCCTCGCCCTCGCGCGCGAGCCGCTCCAGCGGCGGGTACGTCGAGGTGAGGAGCTGGATGATGATGCTCGCCGTGATGTACGGGATGACGCCCAGGGCGGCGATCGAGAAGACCTCGAAGTTGCCGCCCGAGATGAAGTTGAGGAGCGAGAAGATGTCGCTCGAGAGCGCGCCCCCCTGCAGGGCGTCGATGTCGACGCCCGGCGTGGGGATGTGGACCATCAGCCGGTAGACGGCCAACAGCCCGAGCGTGACGAGCAGCTTCCTACGCAGGTCGGGGATGACCAGGGCGTTGCGGAAGGCCTGCAGCATCGGTCAGCTCTCCTCGGACTCGGCGTCCGAGGAGCCCGCGGGGGCGTCTTGCGCCTCCTCGGCTGGCAGCACCAGGGTGCCGCCGGCGGTGGCCACGGCCTCGGCGGCGGCGCGCGAGGCGAGGTCGACCTTGATCGTCAGCTTGCCGACCTCGAGCGCTCCGTCCGCCAGCAGCTTGACCGGGTGGTCGGCGCGGCGGATCAGGCCGCGGCTCTTGAGGGCGACGGCGTCGACCTCGTCACCCTCGGCGAAGAGGTTGAGGTCGCCCAGGTTGACGATCTGCATCGGGGCCTTGGGACGGGTGAAGCCGCGCTTGGGCAGGCGCATGATCAGCCGCGAGCGGCCACCTTCCCAGCCCGCTCCTTGGCTGAAGCCGGAGCGGCTCTTCTGGCCCTTCTCGCCGCGCCCGGCGGTCTTGCCACGACCGCTGCCCACGCCGCGTCCGACGCGCTTCCTGTCCTTCTTGGCGCCGGGAGCTGGACGGAGTTCGTTGAGCTTCACTTACGGTCCCACCCTTCGATCTCGAGCAGGTAGGCGACCTTCCGAAGCATCCCGCGGGTGCTGTCGTTCTCCGCCACCTCGCGGGTGTCGCCGGTCTTGCGGAGGCCCAGGGCGTTGACGGTCGCGCGCTGGTCCTTGGGTATGCCGATGAGGCTCCGAACGAGGGTGACCTTCATCGGGCGCTCTCCCGCTCCCGCTTGGCCTCCTCGTAGGTCTTGAGCTGCTTGAGGCCCTCGATGACCGCGTAAGCCACGTTGGTCTGGTTGCGGGAGCCGAGCTCCTTCGTCAGGAGGTTGCGGTACCCCGCCAGCTCGACGATCGCGCGGGGCACGCTGCCGGCGATGACCCCGGTGCCGGCGCCCGCCGGCTTGAGCATCACGCGGCTGGTGCCGTGCGCGCCGACGACCTCGTGCGGGATCGTGCCCGGCTCCTCGATCGGCACGCGGATGATGTTGCGACGCGCGACGTACTGGCCCTTCTGCACGGCGACGGGCACCTCGCGGGCCTTGCCGAGGCCGACGCCCACGCGGCCGTTGCGGTCGCCGATGACGACCATGGCGCCGAAGCGGAACCGCCTGCCGCCCTTGTAGGTCTTGGCGGTGCGGCGGATGAATATGACCTTGTCTTCGAAGTCGGTGTCAGCCATCAGAACTCGAGGCCTCCCTCGCGGGCCCCGTCGGCTAGTGCCTTGACGCGGCCGTGGAACTTGAACGGGCCGCGGTCGAAGACGACCTGCCTCACGCCCGCTTCGAGGGCGCGTGCGGCGACGGCCGTTCCGACCGCCTTGGCCTGCGCCGTCTTGTCGCCGGAGACCTCCACGTTCTTCGTGTTGGCTTCCGCGACGGTGCGGCCCGTGCGGTCGTCGACGACCTGGGCGTAGATGTGCTTGGCGCTCCGGAACACGGTCAGGCGGAGCCGGCCGGTGTCGACGGGACGCTTGAGGTTGCGGCGCGTCCGGTTCGTGCGACGCTCCCTGCGTACGTTGGTGTTCATGCTCATCAGTTAAGACCTCAGCGCGCGGCAGCCTTGCCGGGCTTCAGACGGACCTGCTCGCCCGCGTAGCGGACGCCCTTGCCGTGGTAGGCGTCGGGCGGCCGCAGGGCGCGGATGTTGGCTGCGACCTGGCCGACGGCCTGCTTGTCGATCCCGCTGACGGAGATCCTGGTGGGCTCCGGGGCGGTGAGCGTGATGCCTTCCGGCGGCTCGACGACGACGGGGTGAGAGAACCCGAGGCTGAGCTCGAGGTTCTGCCCCTTCATCTGGCAACGGAAGCCGACGCCGTGGATCTCGAGGTTGCGCGTGTAGCCCTCGGAGACCCCGACGACCGCGTTCGAGACGAGCGCGCGGGCCAGGCCGTGCTGGGCGCGCTGGTCGCGGTCGTCCGTCTGGCGCGTGACCGTCAGGACGCCGTCCTCCAGTTCGAAGCCCAGGTCCTGGTGGACGTCGACGTTCAGCACGCCCTTGGGTCCCTTGACCTCTACGCGTCCGGGCCGGACGTTCTTGATCTCGACTCCGCGCGGGAGCTGGATGGGGTTGCGGCCGATGCGCGACATCTCACCAGACCTCGCAGACGATCTCGCCGCCGACGTTGCGGGCGCGCGCCTCGCGGTCGGCGAGCAGCCCGAGCGGGGTCGAGATGACCGCGAGCCCGAGGCCGCCGCGCACGACGGGGACACCCTTCGACTTCGTGTACGCGCGGCGCCCCGGCTTCGAGACGCGGCGGATCGAGTTGATGACGCTCTTGCGCTTGGGGCCGTACTTGAGGCCGATGCGGAGGTAAGCCCTGCCGCCTTCTTCGACCACCTCGACGTCCCTGAGGTAACCCTCGCGGATCAGTATCTCCGCGAGCGCCTTCTTGAAGTTGCTGGCCGGCACGTCGACGCTCGGCGATGCGATCGCCGCGGCGTTGCGTATCCGCGTCAGCATGTCTGCTATCGGATCGGTCTGCATCCTTGCTTCCTCCGTGGGGGCGGTTTCCCCGCGTGCGCGAGGACCTCTACCCCGCTTCCTTGGTGCTTCTCTGTTGCTCGTCGCTCCGCGCCCCGAGGGTGCCCCCAGGGCGGCACGGTCACCAGCTCGACTTGACGACGCCGGGCAGGTAGCCCTTGTGCGCCATCTCGCGCATGCAGATGCGGCAGAGTCCGAAGTCGCGCAGGTAGGCGCGCGAACGTCCGCAGCGGCTGCAACGGTTGATCTGGCGGGCCTTGAACTTGGGCCGGCGTTCGGCCTTGGCGATCTGGGCCTTGGTAGCCATGGTCCTCCTCCCCTTACTTCCTGAACGGCATCCCGATGAGCTCGAGCAGGGTGCGGGCTTCCTCGTCGGTCTTCGCGTCCGTCACGATCGTGACGTCGAAGCCGCGGGTCGCGTCGACCTGGTCGTACTCGATCTCGGGGAACACCATCTGCTCGCGGATGCCGAGGCTGTAGTTGCCGCGGCCGTCGAAGCTGTTCGTCGGCACGCCGCGGAAGTCGCGGACGCGCGGCAGCGCGACGTGGATGAGGCGGTCGAGGAACGACCACATGCGCACGCCGCGGAGCGTGACGCGCAGGCCGACCGGCATGCCGGCGCGGACCTTGAAGTTCGAGACCGACTTCTTGGCGCGCGTGACCGACGGACGCTGCAGCGTGATCTGCGAGAGCTCCCGGCTGGCGCGCTCGAGCACCTTCGAGTCCTCGCGGGCCTCGCCGAGGCCCATGTTCACGACGACCTTCTGGATGCGCGGGACGGCCATGACGTTGTCGTAACCGTGCCGCTCGATCAGCTGCTGCCGCACGTCGCGGTAGCGCTGCTTGCTTGGCGACTGAACCTGTTCCATGGCTGCCACTTGCGACCTCACTCGTCCAGTTCCGCGCCGCTGGCCTTGGCGACCCGCACCTTGGTGCCGTCGGCCGAGACCTTCGCGCCGATACGCGTGACCTTGCCGGTCTTGGGGTCGAGCAGCTGCACGTTGCTGAGGTGGATGCTCGCCTCCTGCTCGACGAAGCCGCCGCGCGGGTTCTCCTGCGTGGGCTTGCGCGCCTTCTTGATGATGTTGACGTTCTTCACCAGGACGCGGCCCTT
This sequence comes from Deinococcaceae bacterium, assembly GCA_044507975.1. Lineage (GTDB taxonomy): Bacteria > Deinococcota > Deinococci > Deinococcales > Trueperaceae > DASRWD01. Next base: position 2,137 of record JBIQIQ010000076.1, on the reverse strand, counting down.
GTCGCGAAGGACGCCGATGACCTCGCCCTCTTCGCCCTTGTGCTTGCCGGCGATGACGCGCACGCGGTCGCCCTTACGGATCCTGGAGCTGACGGGGGCCGGCATCACAGCACCTCCGGAGCCAGCGAGACGATGCGCATGAAGCGCTTCTCGCGGAGCTCGCGCGCGACGGGCCCGAAGACGCGGGTGCCGCGCGGCTCGTTCTGGTTGTTGATGATCACGGCCGCGTTCGAGTCGAACCGGATCGAGGAGCCGTCCTTGCGGCTGACCTCTTTCTTGGTGCGCACGATGACGGCCTTGACCACTTCGCCCTTCTTGATGGCGGCGTGCGGGATGGCGTCCTTGACGGCCGCCACGATCACGTCGCCAACGGAGCCGACGAACTGCTGCCCGGTGCCCAGCACACGGATGCACTGGATGCGCCTGGCGCCGGAGTTGTCGGCCACGTCGAGGTAGGTCTCCTGCTGGATCATGTCTCCCTAGTCTCCGACGGCCTCAGGCCCTGGCCTTCTCGACCAGGCGAGTGACCACCCAGCGCTTGCGGCGGCTGATGGGGCGGCTCGACGAGATCTCGACGACGTCGCCGACGCCGAACTCGTTCGCCTCGTCGTGAGCCAGGTAGCTCTTCGAGACGGTCACGACCTTCCCGTAGAGCGGGTGCTTGAAGCGCCGCTCGACGTTGACGGTCACGGTCTTGTCGGCCTTGTCAGACGTGACGCGGCCCTGCATCGTCTTCTTCATCGTGCTTCTGCCTTCTCCTTGGCGACGGTGAGGAGCCGCGCGATCTCGCGCTTGGCTGCCCGGATCCTGCGCGGGTTGGAGGTCTGGCCGATCGCCGATTGGATGCGCAGGTCGAGGAGCTCCTGACGACGCTTCTCGACCTCGGCGGCGATCTCCTCGCCGCTCAGCCTGCGAGCCTCACTGGATCTCATCGTAGATCTCCCGCTTGACCATCTTGGTCTTGATCGGCAGCTTGTGCGAGGCGAGGCGGAAGGCCTCCTTGGCCTGCTCCTCGGTGACGTTCGAGACCTCGAACATCACGCGGCCGGGCTTGACGACGGAGACCCAGTACTCCACGGCGCCCTTGCCCTTACCCATGCGCACTTCCTGCGGCTTCTTGGTGACGGGCTTGTCGGGGAAGATCCGGATGTAGATCTTGCCGCCGCGCTTGAAGTAGCGGCTCATCGTGATGCGGCAGGCCTCGATCTGGTTCGACCTGACCCAGCCCGGCTCCATGGCCACGAGCCCGAAGTCGCCGAAGGCGACGTAGTCGCCTCCCTTGGCGGCCCCGGTCATGCGGCCACGCATCTGCTTGCGGTACTTGACGCGTTTCGGTAGCAGCATCGGCTTCAGTCCCTACGCGCCCGCGGCTTGGCGTCGCGGCCGCGCGCGTCGCGTCGACGGGCCTGGGGGCGGCGGCGCTTCTTCTTGTCGTCCTCGGTCTTGGGGCGGGGGACGACCGCGGCGCGGCGCTGCTTGTCGCCGACGATCTCGCCGTGGAACACCCACGCCTTGACGCCGATGATCCCGTAGGTGGTGCGGGCCTCGGCCGTGCCGTAGTCGATGTCGGCGCGGAGCGTCTGCAGGGGCACGCGGCCCTCCGCGTACCACTCGGGGCGGGCCTGCTCGGCACCGCCGAGGCGACCGGAGCAGCGCACCTTGACGCCGCGGGCGCCCGACTCCATCGTCCGCTGGACGGCCTGCTTCATCGCGCGCCGGAACGCGAAGCGGCGCTCGAGCTGCTCGGCGATGCGCTGGGCGACGAGCGGCGCGTTCGTGTTCGGGTTGGCGACCTCCTGCACGTTCACGGCGACGTTGCCGCCGATGAACTTGCCGAGCTTCGCGCGGAGCGACTTGATCGACTCGCCGCCGCGGCCGATGACGACGCCGGGCTTGGCGGTGTGGATGGTGACGTTTACGTTGTGGGCGGCGCGCTCGATGTCGATGCGCGAGATGCCCGAGTGGCCGACGTCATCCCTGACGACCTGCCGGATCCTCTCGTCCTCGGTGAGCAGACGCGGGTACTCCTTGGGGTTGGCGTACCAGTGCGCGGATGGCTGCTTGTTCACGCCGAGGCGGAACCCGACGGGATTGATCTTATTTCCCACTGCGTTCCTCCAGGGTGATCGACACGTGG
>JBIQIQ010000261.1:0-1549 GCA_044507975.1 Deinococcaceae bacterium | reverse complement strand
GCCCTCGACGATGTCGTCGATGTAGGTGAAGTCGCGGCTCATGCGGCCGTGGTTGAAGACGTCGATCGGCCGGCCTTCGAGGATCGCCTTCGTGAAGATGAACAGCGCCATGTCGGGCCTGCCCCAGGGGCCGTAGACCGTGAAGAAGCGCAGGCCCGTGGTGGGGAGGCCGTAGAGGTGAGAGTAGGTGTGCGCCATCAGCTCGTTCGCCTTCTTGCTGGCGGCGTAGAGGCTCAAGGGGTGATCGACGTTGTCGTGGACCGAGAACGGCACGTTCGTGTTCGCGCCGTACACGGACGAGGAGGAGGCGTAGACGAGGTGCTCCACACCGTGGTGGCGGCACCCCTCGAGCACGTTGGCGAAGCCCACGAGGTTGCTGTTGACGTAGGCGTGTGGGTTGGTGAGGGAGTAGCGCACGCCGGCCTGCGCCGCGAGGTTCACCACCACGGCCGGGCCGGCCTCGGCGAACAGCCGTTCGATCCCTGGCTGGTCGGCGAGGTCGAGGCGGTGGAGCTCGAAGCGCCCGTGGCGCTGCAGGCGCTCGAGCCGCGCCTCCTTGAGCGCGACGTCGTAGTAGTCGTTGACGTTGTCGACGCCCAGGACGCGGTCGCCGCGCGCGAGCAGGCGCTCGGAGAGGTGGTAGCCGATGAAGCCAGCCGCGCCGGTGACCAGAACGGTGCGGGGCTCGGCGCTCGCCTGGCCCGTGTCCACCCGTGCCGGACCGGTCATAGTCTCCAGTAGCGCACGTCGCCCATGTCCTCGCCGCGGAGCGCGGCCTTGACGTCGAGGAGCGCGCCGCCGCTGCGCAGGAACCGAGCCGGGTGCGCGGCCGCAGTCAGCAGTTGCCGGTGCGGGACTGCGAGCACGATCGCGTCGAGGTCGGTCAGGGCCTCGAGCGGCTGGAGCTCGACGCCGTACTCGCGCCTCGCCTCCTCGGGGTCGGCCAGGGGGTCGTGCACGACCACCTGCACGCCGTAGGACTCGAGCTCGGCGATGATGTCGGGCACGCGGCTGTTGCGCAGGTCGGGCACGTTCTCCTTGAACGTCAGGCCCAGCACGCCGACGCGGTTGTGCTTGAGGGGGACGTCGCCCTCGGCGAGCATGCGCACGACCTTCTGCGCGATGAACGCGCCCATGCCGTCGTTGATGCGGCGGCCCGCGAGGATGACCTGCGGGTGGTAGCCGGTCTCCTCGGCCTTCGCGGTGAGGTAGTAGGGGTCGACCCCGATGCAGTGCCCGCCCACGAGACCCGGCCGGAACGGCAGGAAGTTCCACTTCGTGCCGGCCGCCTCGAGCACGTCGACGGTGTCGACGTCCAGGCGGTCGAAGATCATGGCGAGCTCGTTCATCAGCGCGATGTTGAGGTCGCGCTGGGTGTTCTCGATCACCTTGGCGGCCTCGGCCACCTTGATGCTCTTCGCCCGGAAGACCCCTGCGGTCACGATGCGCTCGTAGGCCTGGGCGACGCGCTCGAGGGTGGCCGCGTCCTCGCCGGAGACGACCTTGACGATCTTCTCGAGGGTGTGCTCCTTGTCCCCTGGGTTGATGC
>JBIQIQ010000260.1:0-1549 GCA_044507975.1 Deinococcaceae bacterium | reverse complement strand
ACCAAGGGGCGCGGGCTCGGGCGCTCGAGATCGTGGAGGTACAGCTGCCAGCCGGTCTGCGCCGGCTCGTGCTGCCATGGCTCGAGGCCGCGCTGCCTGTGCCGAGGGCGGGCGCGCTACTCGCGACGTCGGCGGGCGAGAGCGCCTCGCTCGTCGAGGCGCTGCGGGAGCTGGTCGAGGGGGCGGAAGGGCGCTACCTAGGCACCTGGGTGCGAGCGTGCGCGCTGCACCTCATCGGGGCGGCACGGCTCACGGAGGCACGCGGCCTGGCCACGGGGGCCGTCCGGGACCAGGAGCCGCTGGTAGCCGAGGCCGCGCGCTGGGCGGCGCGGCGTCTGGACGCGGTGGGAGGAACGGAGGAGGAAGGCATGCTCTCGAGCTTGGAACGAGCGATCATCCTCAGCGGCGTGCGCTTCTTCAGCGGCGCCCCCCACGAGGTGCTGGCTGCCGTAGCCGGCATGCTCGACGAGGTCGAGGTGGCGGAGGGCGAGGACGTCGTCCGCAAAGGTGAGGAAGGCGACAGCCTCTACGTCGTGGCCGAGGGTCAGGTGGTGGTGAGGGACGGCGAGCGTCCGATCGAGTCGCTCGGCGAGGGCGAGGCGTTCGGCGAGATGGCGCTCCTGGACCCCGGTCCTCGTTCGGCCACCGTCACGGCCACGACACCGGCGCGGCTGCTGCGGCTGTCGCGCTCGCCGTTCGTCGACCTGGTGCTGGAGAGGCCCGAGGTCGCCGTCGGGATCATGGAGGTCCTCGTGCGGCGCCTGCGCTCGCGCGTCGACGACCTGGCGGCCCTCGAGAGGGTAAGCGAGCCGGGGACGGTGGGCGGCTAGGCCCGAGCGCGCCCGCGGTCCTCAGAGCTGCTCCAGGGTGCCTTTGGGCCTCACGACCGGCTTCGGCCAGCCGGCGCGTCTCTTGATCGGCACCGCCTCCTCCTGACCGGCCGCGCGCCTCTTGAGCACTACGTCGGCGCGCGTGAACTCGGCGCCGAAGAGCAGGATCTGGGTGGCGTAGAAGACGAACAGGAGCAGCACCACCAGCGACCCGGCGGCCCCGTAGGCGGAGCCGACGCCGGCCGTTGAGAGGTAGAGGGAGAGGCCCGCCTCGCCGATCTTGTACAGCACGGCGGTGAACAGCGCGCCGCCCCAGACGTCGCCCCAACCGAGCTCGGCGTCGGGCACGAAGTTGTACAGGGCCGCGAACACCAGCGTGAAGACCCCGAGCGTCACCACCCAGCTCGCCACCTGCCACAGCCACTCCGAGCCGGGCAGCAACCCCACGAAGCTCGAGGAGACGACGTTCAGCGCCGCGTTGGCGACGACGGCCAGCAGGGCCGCGAGGCCGAGGCCGAGGAGGATCAGCAAGCCCTGGAGGCGCAGCATCAGCGTGCGCTTCCAGCCCTTACGCTCGGGCTGCACCTCCCAGATCTCGTTGAGGGAGGTCTGGAGCTGCACGAACACCCCGGTGGCGCCGATCAGCAGCGTGACGACGCCGATCACGGTGGCGACGAGCCCCGTGCCCGTCTGCTGCGCGTTGTCGATCATCCCCTCGA
>JBIQIQ010000075.1:0-10727 GCA_044507975.1 Deinococcaceae bacterium | reverse complement strand
GCCGGGCGCCAAAAGGCGCGCTTCGAGCAGGTCGTAGAGGTAGACGACCGCGCTGCCGCCGAGGGCGACGACGCCGAACAGGAGCGCGAGCAGGCCGATGGGGCTCATGGAGCGCACGCTACCTTAGTAATTGAGGTAGCTATGTGAGTTGGGCTACACACCCGCGCCGACGACATGCAGCAAGGTGCGCGATGCGTAGCCCACGCCGATGTAAGGACGATGTGAATCGTGCGGTCCGCGCTGCGGCCGAGAGCTACTCCACGGTCAAGGTCAGCTTCACCCGCCGCTCCACGGGCAGCAGGTTCGTGCCCTGGCTCACCGCCTCGACGGCGATCTCGTAGCTGCCCGCGGGCACGTTCCCGGCGACGTCGATGCTCCACGGGTACTCACCCGCACCGAAGACGACGAGGTCCTGGGCGGTGATACCCGTAGCGTCTGGCGTCACGCCATCGAGCGACACGGTGATGCGGGAGAAGGAGATGCCCACGACCGGCTCGATGCCGACCGTCAGCATGGCGGAGCCGCCGGGCGCGACCGACACGTGCTGGGGTTCGACGCTTAGGTCGAACTGTGCCAGCAGCTGGCCGGCGGCGAGGTCGCAGGCGGAGAGGGTCGCGGCGAGCACCGCTACGCAGAGGAGCCTGAACAGCGAGGGCCTGTCCACCCCAGTCCTCCCGACCGGCCGAGAGGCCGTCTGGGCCTCGACCTGGCGTTCCGAGCCTTCGCCGCCAGCGTACTCGAGACCGGGGCCCCCGAGGCTCAGGAAAGGGCCTGCACCAGGCTGGGGTCGTCGGCCCGCGGGCTTCCCACCGATCGCGACACGGGGTGCATGCGCAACAGCCCTTCCTCGGCCCCGTCGAGCAGGTCCTCGACCCGCTGCGGGTCGACCTCACCGGGGTCGAGCCATCTGGCCCACTCCTCCGGCTCCAGGATCACGGGCATGCGGTCGTGGAGGGAGCGCATCTGCTCGTTGGCGTCGGTCGTGAGGATCGTGCAGGTAGCGAGCGGCGCCTCGCCACCCTTGTTCACCGCCCACAGGCCGGCGAACGCCATGGGCCGGCCGTCGGCGCGGTACACGAAGTACGGCTGCTTGCCGCCCTCCTCCGCCCGCCACTCGTAGAAGCCCGACGCGGGGAGAAGGCACCTGTGCGCCTTCATCGCGTCGCGGAACGAGGGCTTCTCCGCGGCGCTCTCGCTGCGGGCGTTGAAGAGGTTCGCCTTGAAGGCCTTCGGGTCCTTGACCCAGTGGGGCACGAGCCCCCACCGCATCTCCTCCATCACGCGCACGCCGTCCTGCCGCTGCCTCACGACCGGCACGCTCTGCGTAGGGGCGATGTTGTACCGGGCCGTGAGCGGGTAGGTCTCGACCTCGAACAGCGTCGCGAGGTCGTCCTCGTGCGCGTACAGGGTGTAGCGGCCGCACATGGCTAGTTCGCCTCCTCCAGCTCGGCGCGGATCAGGTCGCGCGCTCCCTCCGGGTACTCGGCGAGCAGGTCGAGGGTCGCCACGTACCCGCCCACATCGCGCAGGTGCTGGGGGAAGGCCACGAAGCCGTGGTTGGCCATGACCTCGAGCCTCTTCGTCTCGTAGAGGGGGCCGCTCCACCCCTCGGCGACGACGCGCTCGAGGGTGAAGCGGTGGAGCGTGGCCTGCATCAGTGTGTGCACCAGCTCCCGGTTGTCGGGCGTCAGCGCCTCCCAAGCGGTCTGCGCGGCTCCCTTGCGCGCCAGGTGGTAGCCGTCGAGGATGCTGGCAGCGATCGCCCTCGCCTCCTCGCGCTTGAGCGCCGCCGGGGACTCCGCCTGCACCTGCTCCTCCTCCGGCGGCTCCACACCCTGAATGAGGAGGCTGTTGACGAACCCCGGGAGGTTGAAGATCGGCCTGCCGGCGGTCTCGGCCCTGGCCTGGAGCTTGCGGGCGTAGTCGACGATCCTCAGCACGCGCTCGGGTCCGTGACGCTGGACGGCCCGCTCGGCGTCCTGCGCCCAGCCGATCTCGCGCAGAGCGTCGAGCGCCTGCAGCTCCCGGATGAGCCGGTCCTTGTCCTGCTGCCGGGGGATGCGCTTCGCCAGGCTGGCCGGCAGCCGTATGCGGGGCTTGAACACGTCGTTCCGGCGTATGAGGAACGACACCCGCTGGTACTTGCGGCCGACCTTGCCAGCCTCGTACTCGAACGTCAGGCAGGTGTAGCGCTTGAACTCGTCCTGCGCCTTGTCGAGCACGTAGCGGAAGTCCTTGAAGCGCTCGTACTTGCCGTCGAGACCGAGACGGAGCTTGAGGTCGTCCACGTCGAAGGTTAGGTGGGGCCTCTCCCCCGCGTAGCTCGCGGTGTAGAGGACCTCGAAGAGCCGCATGCTGTTGAAGCTCTCGAAGCTGAGGAGCTGGTCGGTAGGGATGATGCTGAAGTCGCGCCGCAGCTGGAGCAGGTAGGGCTTGAGCTTGTCGTGCACCTTCAGCTCGATCGCCGCCATCTGACCCTTGCCGCCCTGTCCGCCCTCGTACCGCGCCTCCGAGACCCACTGGAACATCACCCAGTCACCGTTGGGCTCCTTGACCTGCACGGTCTGCTCGAGCAGCTCGCGCGCGGACTCCTCGATGCGGGAGTAGATGCTCTTGCCCTTGATGTTGAACAGCTGCGCGAACTCCCAGGCCGTGATGCGGATCGGCTCCAGGTCGTCGTCGTTCCGGGTGACGTCCGACAGAGCCAACACCAGCAGCCTCTTGCTGAGGATGCCCATCTCCTGCCGGCTGAGGGCCAGCGGGTTGGCCTGCGTGACGGTGAGCCTGCCGCGGCCCTCGGCCTGAGCGTCGCCCTGCCCATCTCGCGCCCGCGCTCTTCCCTTGCCGCGACGACGGGCCCGGAAGTCGAGCGGCTCCACCTCCACCGCGGTAACCTCGCTGCCTGGGACCGGCTGAGGGTTCGAAACGTCCATCCCGCCCTTCCATGCTCCGCCTGTTGCGACAAGCCTACGGGCACCGGGGATGAGTAGTCAACGCTTTCCCCCTTCTTTCCCACTTCCAGGGAACCCGGCTCACAGTACCCCCACTTTCCCACCTCAGTACCCCTCCCTTCCCGTTCGGTCCCCTCCGCTCCCCAGAGGAGTACCGGCGATCTCCCGGCTCGGTACCGCTCCCTGCCCGCCTCGGTACCTCTCCCCTCCCCTGTCCACCGCCATCGCACCGTCTACGACGGCGATCCCCGGCTCCCTTAAAGAGAAACCCAATAGATGATGTCGAAACGACAACAACGACCTGTTGTTGAGAGTCGTCGAGGTACGGAAGCCCGACGCGGCCGGACGGTCCTGCTCGAGGACGGATGCCGACGCAGGGCCATGTTCGAGTACCGCGCATTCCCCACTAGACGGTCGGTCGTGCGCGCATGTGCGCGCACGACCGACCGGTACCTCGGTCCGGTCCTGGCAGGCCGCCGCCCGTGAGCACCACCCCTCCCCCGCTCCGGCCATGTCGCGCGCTTACCAGGACGCCGGCGGGCGGCTCGTCGATCCGCTCGCGACAGCCGTGAGCGGCTGGTGTTGGGCGACCTCCGGCAGCGCAGCTCTACTTCTGTCGGTACCGGACGGTCGGCGACGTCGGCGTGTTCGGCGAGCCGTGGCGAGCGCGGGTACCGCTGCTTCCCCGCTAGGGTGCGGTCGGAGCGCAGCTGGGTGCTGAAAGGGGAAAGCAGCGGTACCACGCGGTCGCGTGAACCAGCGCCGTCAGAGCTGCTCTCGTAGCCGGCCGAGGCCCATCACGATCCAGATGACCAAGTCGCGCTGCCGGCAGGTGAACGGAGCCGGTCCGCCATAACGTTATGGCCCGGGCTACTCGGCGAGCTCGGGCACCTCGCGCCATAACGTTATGGCTGCCTAGGGGCGTGCGGGCAGTCCCCGAGTACCTGGGTATCATCGCCCCATGTCCGAGCGTTCCCAAGCGGCCGAAGGGCGAAGGGTCACTGGCGGCGGTGCTCCTGCACGGACGCCACCGCCGGAGACAGTGGTCGGCTCGTGAAGGTACTCACCTTCTTCAACCACGCAGGAGGCGTAGCCAAGACGAGCACGGTGCGCGACATCGGCTTCGTCCTCGGGGACCTGGGCCACAAGGTCCTGCTCATCGACGTCGACCCGCAGGCGAACCTCACGCGGTGGATGGGCGTGGAGGACGCCGGCCTCGACGAGACGATCTACCCGGGCGTGATGCTCAGCGCCTCGGAGGAGAACGACGCGCCCGACAGCGAACTCGTCCTGCCGCGGCCCAAGCACGCCCACGGGGTGGACCTGATCCCCAGCCAGCTGAACCTGGCGATCCTCGAGCGGGAGATCCTCAACGTGTTCATGGGCGTCCTGCGCCTCAGGGAGGCGGTTCGGAAGCTCGAGGGCTACGATTACGTGCTGATCGACCCTCCGCCGAGTCTAGGGCAGCTCTCGGCCCTGGCCGTCGTGGCGGCCGACGGGATCGTGGTGCCGCTGCCGACGAACCGGAAGGGTCTGGACGGCCTCGCGACCGTCCTGAAGATGGTGCGGGAGTACCGCAAGGCGGCCCCCAAGCTGGACGTCGAGTTCTTCTTGCTGACGCAACACGACAAGCGCACCCGTCACGATCGGGAGAGCCTGGAGGCAATCAAGCGGCAGCTGGTCAGCATCGCGCCGGTGTCCACCCCGTTATCGAGCCGGCCCGCCTACTACTCGGACGCGCAAGTGGCCGGGATGCCGGTGCCGTTGTACGCTCCCGGCAGCGAGGCCGACTCCGAGATCCGGATGGTGGCCGAAGAGCTGCTGCTGGCGCTGGAGGACGCTTGATGGCGAAACGTGGTGGAGGCATCGATCGTGCTGCGGTGTTCGAGGCGATCCTCGGAGGCATCGGTGAGGACGAGCCGGTCGGCAGCGGCGGGACGACCATCCCGCTGAAAGCGATCCGTTACAACAGCCGGCAGCCTCGGAAGCACGTCTCGGAGGGCGGCCTCGGCGAGCTGGCGGCGAGCATCCGGGACAAGGGCGTCCTGGAGCCCGTGATCGTGAGACGCGTCGGGGGCGGCTTCGAGCTGGTCGCCGGAGAGCGACGGACGCGAGCGGCGGCTCTGGCGGGGCTGGACGAGGTGCCTGCGATCGTCGTCGACGTCGACGACCGGGAAGCGCTCGAGATCGCCATCATCGAGAACCTGCAGCGCGAGGACCTCAACGCCGTCGAGGAAACGGAGGCGGTGCTGGGACTCTTGGAGCTGTACCTGGGCCTGGGGCGCCGGGACGTCGTCCAGCTCCTGCAGGCTCTCTACAACGAGGAGCGCGGGCGGATAACGACCGCACCGGTCGATGAGCGTCAGAGGGACGCCGTGCACGCGCTGTTCGAGCGCCTGGGGCGGTTCAGCCTCACGTCGTTCGTGAGCAACCGGCTGCCGATCCTCGCCTTCCCTGAGAGCCTGTTGGCCGCCGTGCGAGAGGGTCGGATCGCCTTCACGAAGGCCCAGGCGATCGCCCGCGTCGCCGACGCCGACGACCGCGAGAGGCTGCTCGTGGTGGCCATCGCGGAGGACCTCTCTTTGAGTCAGATCCGCCGCCGCATCACGGAGCTGCGGGCCGGACGCGAGGCGCTGGCCCGGCGCAAGGTGGGCGGTGCGCTCGAGCGGACGCAGACGCTGGTGTCCGCCACGAAGCGGCTCCTCAACAGGCGTAGGCTCGTCCAGCTGCCCCCCGAGCGCCTGGCGCGCGTCAACGAGCTCCTCGAGGAGCTGCGGGGCCAGCTCGAGGCCGAGTAGTCCTTCCTGCGTGGCTACGCCGTCATGGCACGGATGTGGCTATCGTGGCCGCACGCCGCCATAGCGGCACCCCTGGAGGTTGCGCATGCTAGACGTCGGATCGGCCGCGCCTGACTTCGAGCTCTACGACCAGGACGGCCGCCTACGCCGGCTCTCGGACCATCGCGGCTCGTGGGTCGTCCTGTACTTCTACCCGAAGGACGATACGCCCGGCTGCACGAAGGAGGCCTGTGCCTTCCGGGACGGCATGGCGGAGCTCGCCGCGCTGGACGCGGCCGTTCTGGGCGTGTCGGCCGACGACGTGTCGAGCCACAAGGCCTTCGCCGAGAAGTACTCCCTGAACTTCCCGCTTCTCGCGGACGTCGACCGGGAAGCCATCGACGCCTACGGGGCTTGGGGCGAAAAGGAGCGCGACGGTGAGCGGTTCGAGGGCATCCTTCGGGTCAGCTACCTGATCGACCCCGAAGGCAGGATCGCGCAGACGTGGACGGTCGCGGAGCCGGAGACCCACGCCGAGGAGGTCGGAGCGGCGCTGGCGAGGCACGCGGGCAGAGCCACCGCCTGACGGACTGCGGGAGATCCTTCCTGGGGCGCGGCGTCTCCTATGCCGCGCCCCAGCTTCGTGGAAGGCGGGGCCGAAGTGGGGAAGGGGTGGTACCGGCCGCCGGCGCGGACATCTCCCTCGGAATAGCGGTCGCGACGGCGTCCGGGCGCGGGATCGCTGGCGCAGGCCCGCGGAAGTGGGGAAGTTGGGGTACGGCTGGCGGGACCGTGGTCGCCAGGCGGCGTGGCAGGCCACGAGGCGCGCGTGCGCAGCTGTGTGAGCAGCGGGCCGCGCGTAGGCGCCGGCCGTATCCGGGCCGGTCTGTGGCCATCGAGGCCGGACAGCAGGTACCTGGCTCACCAGCCGGGGCGGGTGTAGGTGAGGGCCGTGCTGAGCGAGTGGGGAAGACGGGGTACTAGCGATCGAAGTGGGGAGCCGCGGGTACCGACCGGCTCCTTGGCGAGACGCCCGGCATCCCCATCCACCGACGACATGGGTGCCTGGCGGGGCCTGGGTTATAGCCTGTCTGCGTGTACGTCCCCCACATGTTCAGGGTCGAGGAGCCAGAGCAGCTGGTCGCGTTCATGCAGCGCCACCCCTTCGCGGTAGTGGCGTCGCACAGCGAGGGAGCCTTGGTCGCTACCCACCTCCCCCTGACCGTACGAGCGGAGGGCGACGAGCTGTACCTGCGGGGGCACTTCGCGAAGGCGAACCCGCAGTGGCGGGAGCTGGAGGCCGGGAGCGTTCTAGCGGTGTTCAGCGGACCGCACGCCTACGTGTCGCCGAGGCTTTACGAGGCCAGCGAGAGCGTGCCCACATGGAACTACCTGGCGGTCCACGCCACCGGCGCGGCACGGATCGTCCTCGAGCCGGAGGAGAGCGAAGCGCTGCTGTACGAGCTGATCGAGCGCCACGAGCCCGATTACCGGCAACGGTGGGAGGGCCTCGCGCCGCGCTACCGGGAGGGGATGCTGAGGGGCATCGTCGCCTTCGAGCTGAAGGTCGAGCGCCTGGAGGGCAAGGCGAAGCTCAGCCAGAACAAGACCCGTGCAGAGCGGGAGCGGATCGTCGAGTCCCTGGCCGCGGAGGCGGACCCCCTGGCGAGGGAGACGGGGGTGGAGATGCTGCGGCTGCTCGCGGGGCGTCCAGTAGGGGAGACGGAGGCCGGCGGGTGATCGGCGTTCCCCGCACGTGCGCGGTACGGGCTTCGACCGACCGCCGGGTCGGGGCTGGCGGCGGGCGCCCGCGCTCCTGGTTCACGATGTGACGAGCCGGAAGGAGGCGTGATGATGGCGAAGAAGTCGATCAAGGGCAACGCGAGCCGCGTACCCCCGGAGCCGGGGACCCACGCGGACGTCGAGAAGTGGATGAGCCGCGTGATGCCGGACCTCAACCCGGTCGTGAAGAAGGTGGACGAGCTGATCCGGGAGGCGCACGACGAGCTCCAGTACGCGGTCAAGTGGAGGAAGGCGTACTACGGGCTGCCGAAGCGCGGGTGGATCGTCGAGCTCGTCGCCTACGACGTGTCTGTCAACGTCGTCTTCCTCGGCGGCGCCGACCTCGAGCCGCCGCCCCCGCTGGGGGAGACGGGCCGCTCCCGCTACGTCAAGGTTAGGACGGTCGAGGAGGTGGACACGCCCGAGATGCGCAAGTGGATCGCGCAGGCAGGTGACGCGGACGGCTGGAGCTGAGGTGGGCCGTGGTCCCGACTGTCAGGCGAGCCGGACGTCCGAGTCGCGGCCACGGGAGAGGCACGACAGGAACGCCTTCACGAGCTCGGCCTCGAACTGTCTCCCAGCTTGCCGTCTCAGCTCGGCAGCAGCCTCTCCGTGGGCCCAGGCTGGCTTGTAAGGCCGCACGCTGGTCAGTGCGTCGTAGACATCCACGAGGCTGAACATGCGGGCCAGCAGCGGTACCTCGTCACCGGACAGCCGGTCGGGGTAGCCGCCCCCGTCCCAGCGCTCGTGGTGGCTCCTGATCACCTCCCGCGTGCCGGTGGGTAGGAACGGGATCGCTCGCGTCATCTCGGTCCCGTAGAGGGTGTGCTGGCGGATGACGTCGAACTCCTGCTCCGTCAGGCGCCCGGGCTTGAGGAGGATGGTGTCGGGCACCGCGAGCTTGCCCAGGTCGTGGAGGTAGGCGCCCCAGACGAGGGCCTGACGTGAGTCTTGTTCGAGGGCCAGCTCCTCCGCGAAGCGGTCGGCCAGCGCCACGACCCTGTCCGTGTGACCGCGCGTCTCGAGGTCACGGTACTCGAGAGCGAGCCCGAGAGCTCGGAAGGTGGCCTCGCGCGTGGCTTCGATCTCCTCGAGGTACTGGACGCGCTCGAAGGCGTTCTCGAGTCGCGCGACGAAGGCGCTCGCGATGCGGACGTCGTTCTCGTCGACGGACGCGCGCCGGCCGACCGTCCCGAAGGAGAGGGTGTGCCTCACGCGGCCAGCGCGCTTGACGGGCAGCGCGACGAGCGACTCGACGCCGGTCGGGAGGTAGGCCGCGTGGCCGCCGGTCCAGGCGGGGTAGTCGCGCACGAACATCGGCTTGCCGCTCTCGGCGACGCGCCCGTTCACGCCCTCTCCCAAGGGCACCGGGGCGCGCAGGGTCGCCTCGATCTGGGGGAGGACCATGCCTCGCAGCCGGGTGAAATGCACGGCGCCGTCGTTGACCTCGCCGAACATGGCGGTGTCGAACTCGAGCGCGGCCAGGAGCCTCTCCATGCCGCGCTCGATGAGTTCGTCGGTGTCGTGCACCGTCTCGATCTCGGCGCTGAACTCCGCCAGGTCCTTGTAGTCCTCGAGGAGCCTCTCCAGGCGCGCCTTGCCCTCCTGGAGCTCGCTCTCGAGCCTGGCGCGCTGAACCAGCAGGCCGAGGCTGCCGGCGAACGCTCTCGCCATCTCGGCCTCCTCGTCGCTGAAGGCGTCCTCCCGGTCGAAGCTGTGGAGGTGCAGGTAGGCGACGGTCCGACCGTGAACGGAGATGGGCAGGCGGATCACCGAGGCGATGGCCGACACGGGGCCGGCCGCGCGGATGCGTTCCGCCTTGGCGGGGTCCGCCTCCGCGATCGCGCTCAGACCCGCCTGCACCTGGGCCTGGCCGGCCGCTCCCTGCAGCATCTCCTCCGGCGTGAAGCCCACCGACGCGAGCTGCTCCGGGTCGAAACCAACGGAGCCGGCGACGTGGAAGCGGTCATCGGTGCCGCGCAGCCACACGCTGCTGGCCTGCGCCCCCGGCACGGCGTCGACGGCCACCTCGGCCACGCGCTGGTAGAAGCGGTCGGCCAGCTCGTCGCGCAGCGCCTCCTCCACGAGGGTCGTGAGGGCGAGCCGGAAGCGTGTCGCCTTGGCGGCCTTGTCCGCCTCACGGTTGCGGTCCGTGACGTCGAGGCCGACGCCCACGCAACCGATGACCGTGCCGTCGTCGTGGCGCAGGGGCTCGACGTGGGCCTGGAAGTCGCGGCCGTTCCAGGTGATGAGGAAGTCGGCCGTCTGCCCCTCGAGGGCTCTCTCGTGGGCCGCGAGGGCGGCGCTGGGGTCCGGTGAGGTCGCGTAGAACTCCGCCAGGTGTGACCCGACCAGGTCGGACTCGCTGTACCCCAGGTCCTTGAGCACGCCCCCGGCCCAGGAGGTGAGGCGCATCTCCACGTCGACGGTCCACGCGACCGCGGGGAACTGGTTGAGCAGGAGGTCGTGGTGGTGCGTGCCGCGCAGCGTCAGCGGCGAGGAGCCGTGCGAAGGCCCATCGCCGGACGCGGCGGGCCCGTCACCGCCCCCGTCTCGTGCTGTCATGTCATCGCGGCTCACGGCAACGGTCGGTCCCCTGCAGGGGAGGGTACCCGCTCGCGGACGCGGTGATGTGACGAGATCCCGCTGCGGCCGCAGGTACGCGTCTGCTATTGGGGCGTGGTGCCGGGCCGTGCGCCGCCGGCGGTCAGGCGGCGAGCGACGTAGTCCGGCGGCGCTTCCCCGGCTTCCGTCAGCGCGGCCAGCAGCCGTGCGCCGAGCTCGACCCTGAGGCCGGCGGCGTCCTCGCGCCAGTAGAGGTTATCCAGCTCGTACGGGTCGGTGGCGTGGTCGAACAACAGGCAGAAGGCGTCGTCGCGGCCCACCACGTAGGTGTAGCGCTCGTCGCGCAGCGCGCGGTAGGGGTGGTCCCCGAACGCGTAGCGCGTGTCCTCCCACTGCACCAGCACCTCCGTGCGTGGAGGCGCCTGCTGACCTCGCAGGGCGGCCGCGTGGTCGCGACCTTCGAGTCCGGAGGGCCGGTCGCCCCCGGCGTCCGGTCCCGCGATCAGCCCGAGGGTAGTCGGGTAGATGTCGGTCCCCGACACGAGGCCTTCGTAGACCGCGCCGGCTTCGAGAACGCCGGGCAGGCGGAAGGCCAGCGGCAGGTGCAGCGACTCCTCGAACGGCACCTGCTTGTTCCTGAGGCCCTGGCTGT
>JBIQIQ010000074.1:7178-10984 GCA_044507975.1 Deinococcaceae bacterium | reverse complement strand
ACCTCAGCACGGGGCTCGCTGGCGCGGTCGTGCAGAAGTTCGTGAACTACGGCGTGCGGCTCGTGATCGTCGGCGAACTCCACGGCGCAGGTAGCGAGAGCTGGCAGGCCTACGTTCGGGAGAGCAACAGGGGCCTACACGTCTGGTTCGTCGTCGACAGGGATGAGGCGCTGCGGCGCACCGAAGGCCGCTGAGCTCGGTCCTCAGTCGAGGTCGAACGGCTCGAGGTCGCGGAGCCTGGCGTACGCTCCGTCGAAGTAGGCCCGGGCGCCGGCGAAGTAGCCGGCGTTCGCCGTGTGCACGCGCAGGTAGGGTCCGTCGCGTACGAGGAAGAGCCACACGCTCTCCTCTCGTTCGCCTGTCTCGAAGGCCGTCTCGAAGCTCGCCAGCTCGCCGTTGCGCTGCGCGACGCCCTCGAGCCAGCCGGTATGCAGGGCCGGCGAGCGCACGACCGTGAGCTGGAACCTGAGCCTGCCGTCCTCCAGCTCGCGCAGCGCGAGATGGCCGCCGTTGCCGTCGACCCAGAAGCCGTCCCACGTGGAGGCCGCGGGGTCCTCGTAGTAGCTGACGATACCGGCGAGCAGGTCGGTGCGATCCTCCGTCAGGAGCGTCCTGTACTCGTAGAAGTCGGGGGTCGCGCGCAGGTCCTCGACGGCCAAGCCGTTCAGGAGCTCGGCGTACGCCTCGGCAGCCGGGTCGCGCGCCTCCAGCCACTGCCGCTGATCGAGGCGCAGGTGCGCGAAGGCGTGGGACGGCATCGCCTCGCGGGCCCTGTCGTAGGCAGCGTTGAGAGCCGCGTCCGCCGCATCGAACGCGGCGACGACCGCCGCGGGCGGGCCCTCCGCCGGCTGCTCGGGGGCGTCCTGGGCCGCCGCGAAGGCGACCGCCGCCAGGACCACGTAGGGGAGACACCAGCGCGCCGACCGCATGCCAGAGGGTAACGGACGACCTGCGTGCGTCGTGCGTGCCGTTGACCAGGAGGGCCGGGCGCGCTAAGTTGCCTCCGGCCCGACCCGGTTACCGGGGGCCCCGCTCCGTCCTCGCACGCGGCGGTAGGTGACATGAGCGACCAACGACTCTGAAGCGCGAACAAATGAGCCTAGCGGCGCGCCCTGTACGGGCGGCCCGCCGTTACCGCGCGGCCGCGTGCGGCCTGCGCACCGTACGACCACACCTTGGAGTCCTACATGTCACTGCTGTCCCTGTTCGGGGTCGGGTTCGACCTGCCAGACAGACCCCTTCTCGATGACGTGAGCCTCGCGCTCGCGGCCGGCGTCCGAATCGCCCTCGTCGGCGAGAACGGCGCCGGGAAGACGACCTTGATGCGTATCGCGCTCGGCGAGCTCGAGCCTGTGCGCGGCCGTGTCGAGCGCCGTGGCGCCGTCGCCTGGCTGCCTCAGGACCTGGAGCCGGGCACCTGGGCGCCGGGCTCCGGCGGCGAGCGGCAGCGGGAGCGCCTCGAGGCGCTGCTAGGCGCGACCCCGGACGTGCTGCTCCTCGACGAGCCGACTCACCACCTCGACCAGCAGGGCCTCGCGTGGCTCGAGGCGACGCTCGTCTCCTGGCCCGGCGCCGTCCTGCTCGTCTCTCACGACCGCGCCTTCCTCGACGCGGTGACGACCGAGACCGCCTTCCTCGAGCGCGGCGAGCTGCGCGTGGAAGCCGGCGGGTACTCCCAGGCGAGCGACCGCCGACAGGCTGACGACGCGGCCAGGCTTCGCCGCCACCGGTCGCAGGCAGCTAGCAGGAGGCAGCTCGAGAGCCAGTTCCACCGCCACCGCTCAGCCGCTCGCTCAGCCGGGACGTTCAACAAGAACCGCATCGATGACCGCAACCTCCTGCTCGCGACCGCGAAGGCGGAGACCGTCTCCCGGCGCCTGGCCAGGCGCGCCAAGGCGATCGGTACGCGGCTCGAGCGCGAGGCCGTCGAGGAGAAGCCGTGGGTCGACAACCGGCGCCTGTCGTTCACGGCCCAGCCTGGATCGCCTGGTCCGTCCGAGGTGATCGTCACGCGGGGCCTGGTCGTCAGCCGCTCCGGGCGCGTGGTCGTGGACGGCCTCGACCTCCACCTGATGCGCGGCGACAAGCTGGCATTGGTCGGCCCGAACGGAGCGGGCAAGACGACCCTCCTCGAGGCGCTGCGCGGCGTGCGGGAGCCCGACCGCGGCACCGTGCGCCACGGCGTGGGGCTGCGCATGTCGGTGACCGAGCAGGTGGAGGAGCCCTGGGCGGAGGCGGGAACCGACCTGACGGTCGGCGACGTACTGCGCGAGGTGAACCCCGGGCTCGTCGACGGCGACGTCTGGCGGGTCACGGCCGAGGTGGGCGTGCCGTCGGGCCCGAGGCGGCGCGTGGCCGAGCTGTCCGGCGGCGAGAAGCGGCGGCTGACGCTCGCGCGCATCGCGGTGAGCGACGCGCACCTGCTGGTGCTCGACGAGCCGACGCACCACCTCGACCTGCGTGCCGTGGAGGCGCTCGAAGGGCTGCTCGAGCGCTTCGGCGGCACTCTGCTTCTCGCCACCCACGACCGGCGCCTCGTGGAGAGGGTCGCCACCCGCGTGCTGGACGTGGGGACGGGCGTGATGTCCGACTCGTGAGCTGCGGAACCGGCGCACGGCCCAGGCGGCCACCGGCCCTTCGGGGGCCCATGGAGGCGACCGGACGCGGTTAGCCTGGGGCCGATGGCCATCGACGGCGCCGCGCGCCCGTACCTGGAGGCCCTCCCCGGCGCGGAGGGCAAGAGGGCCGTGGTGACGGGCGCGAACGCGGGACTGGGCCGCGAGACCGTGCGGCTCCTCGCTCACAAGGGCGCCTCCGTGGTGATGGCCGCGCGGGACCTGGCTAAGGCCGAGGAGGCGCGGCTCGACGTGCTGCGCGACGTGCCGCATGCCGACATCGTCGTTCAGGAGCTGGACCTCGCGTCGCTGGCCTCGGTAGAAGCCGCGGCGTCCTCGGTCTCGGCCGAGCCCGTCGACGTACTCGTCTGCAACGCGGGCATCATGGCGGTGGACCGCACTCTCACCGAGGACGGCTTCGAGGCTCAGCTCGGGGTCAACCATCTCGGGCACTTCGCGCTCGTCGGCCACCTGTTCGGGATGCTCGCCTCGCGGCCCGGCGCGCGGGTCGTGGCGGTGACGAGCTCCGCGGCCTACCTCGGCCGGCTCGACTTCGACGACCTGATGGGAGAGCGAGGCTACGACCGCTGGCGGGCCTACAACCAGTCGAAGCTGGCCAACGTGCTCTTCGCCCAGGCGCTGGCGCGGCGCTTCGCCAGCGTAGGAGGGATCGCCTCGGCGCACGCGGCGCATCCCGGGCTCGTGTACACGCAGCTCCAGCGCCGCGTACTGGAGACGGCCGAGGGCTTGCCGTGGTGGGACAGGCTCTTCCTCGGGCGCGTGATCCCCACCGTGGGCCACGGTGCCCAGCTCGGCGCGCTGCCGCAGGTCTACGCGGCGCTGTCACCGGAAGCGCGCAACGGTGACATGTGGGGGCCACGCTGGTTCGCTCGCGGCAGTCCCGTCGGTGCCCGGCTGCCGGCTGCGAGCCGGAACGTCGGCGCCCAGGAGCGGCTGTGGGCCGTATCGGAGCGGCTCACCGGGGTGACGTACGCCTCGGAGCCGCGAGCTTAGGATCCAGTGGTGAGCGAGAACGCCGCGAGCATCGGATCGTCTGAGCCCCAGGCGGGCGTCGCGCGGCCGCACGGTCAGCTCCTGCCGGCCGAGGCGGCGCTCGGCGAGGTGCACCTGGCCGTGACCGACCGCGAGCGAGCGGTGGCGTTCTGGACGCGCGTGCTCGGCCTCGTCGAG
>JBIQIQ010000074.1:0-7078 GCA_044507975.1 Deinococcaceae bacterium | reverse complement strand
ACCGCGTGCACCACGTCCACCTGCACGTCGCGGACCTCGAGCGCGAGGCCGCCTTCTACCGTGACCTGATCGGCTTCAGGCAGCAGATGCACGTGCCTGCCTTCCAGATGGTCGACTTCGCCGCCGGGCCGGAGACCGTGGTGCACACGCTGGCGCTCAACACCTGGTCTGGCCGTGGAGCGCTGCCGGCGCCGGATGGCACCGCGGGCCTCCGCCGCTTCACGGTGGCTGTGCCGGACGAGGCGTCGGTGGCCGAGGTGGCGGCGCGCCTGGCGGCCGCGGGCTGGCCCTTCCACGGCGTGCCCGGCGGGATCGGCGTGCGTGACCTGTCGGGCAACGCGCTCCAGGTCGTCGTGGGCGCGTAAGCCAGGCACACCTCCTCGGGCTGCCGAGCGCGGTCCGGCGCGCCGAGGGTAAGAGCCCCGTGCCCCTGTGCGGGCGAACATGTAGGCAGTGAACCGCCTGCTCCCGGTAGCGATCCTTGCCTTCCTGACGGCCCAGCTCGGCCTCGTCGCGGCCCAGGACCTCAGGCCCCTCTCCGCCCTCCACGGGCCGGTTCCGGTCGTGGACGTCGTGGACGGCGACACGCTCGTGGTCGCCTCCGACCTCGGGCCTCGCACGGTGCGCCTCATCGGCATCGACACGCCGGAGATCGGCGACGGCGCCGAGGCGCTGATCGCGCGCGAGCGACTCAACGCCCTCGTGCGCGGCCGGCCGGTCTGGGTGGAGCTGGGCTCGGAGACGCAGGACCGCTACGCCAGGCTGCTGGCCTACCTGTACGTGGAGGACCCGACCGGCGCCTGGGACCTCGGCGGCGCGCGCCACCCAGGTGAACCTCGCGATGGTCGAAGCGGGCTGGGCCGACACCCTCACGATCCCGCCGAACACCGCGTACGAGGCGCTCTACGCGGAGGCGAAGGCGGCGGCCATGGGGAGCGGTCGCGGTCTGTGGGCGGAGCGGCGGCAGGACGCCGACGCGGCTGCTGCCGGACCGGACCAGCCTCGGCCGGGCGGCACGCCCGGAGGGCCCCGCCTGCACTGCGCCCTGGTCAACCCGTCCACGCCGAACGACACCGGCGCCGAGTGGGTGTCGGTCATGCTCGCAGAGGCGCACGACACGACCGGGTACTACCTGTGGGACGAGGGCTCGAAGTCGACGTTCCGGCTGCCGAGCGGGGTCCAGAGCGCGGGCGAGGTCCGCGTCACCAACCCCGGGCAGGGCGTGTGGAACAACTCCGGCGACACGATCTACCTGATGCGCGGCGGTGAGGTCGTCGACTCGTGGACGTACGGGCGCGAGCTGGCGGTGGAGGACCGGGTCGCGTGCCGCGACCCGCAGCGGTGAGGCGCCAGGGCACCGCGCGGGCGGCCGGCCGTCAGCGCAGTAGCATCGCCGCATGTCAACCAGCGCGTTAGGACCGTTCCAGCTCGGCCCGCGGCCGGGCCCCAACCCCCGAGCGTCCACGCTGCTCAGCGAGCTCGAGATGGCGCGGCTCTTCACCTTGAGCATCGTGCGGGGGCTGAGCGCCGAGCAGCTCGCGGCGTCGCCCATCGCCGGCAAGAACGCGATCGGATCCGTGCTCTCACACCTCACGGCCGCCGAGGGGGTCATGCAGCGCATCACCACGGGCGGCCAGCCGTTCCCCGAGGAGGCCGAGGAGGACAAGCGCGCCTTCGGCTTCGAGGGCGACCCCCTCATCGGTCAGGGTCTCGACGCTTACTTGGCGCGCCTCGAGGCCAGGCGCGCGCGCACGCGCGAGATCTTCGCCGAGCGTGACGACGCCTGGCTCGACGAGCCGCGCTCGTTCCTCGGCAACCCGGGCAACCACCACTACTACTGGTTCCACCTGCTGCTCGACGAGGCCCGCCACCAGGGCCAGATGATCCTGCTGCGGCGGTACCTGCTGCCGGACGCCGACCTCGAGTTCCAGCCCTACATCGGTCTGGCCGCGCCGAAGCCGGGCTGAGCCCCGAACCTCTCGGGCGACCTGCTCCCTAGGCGCATCTAAGCCCTGGATCGCGCGGCGCACTTGACAAGCCGCCGCCGGCCCATAATCATTCATTCATTGAATCAATGAAAGAGGTTCGCTTGAGCAGCCGCGCGATAGCCGCTGGGGCCCGAGACGCCATGCGCGCACGCAACCAGCGCGAGGTGTTCCAGGAGGTGCATCGGCGAGGGCCCATTTCGAGGGCGGCCATCGCCGCGAGCCTCCACCTCAGCCCGGCGACCGTCACGAACATCACCGGCGAGCTGATCGGCAGGGGCCTGCTGTTCGAGGCGCGCGAGGCGGCAGGTGGGGGTGTCGGGCGGCGCGCGATCCTCCTCGAGGTCGACTACGCCCGCGCCAGGGTCGCTGGGGTGAAGGTGAGCCCCAGCTCGATCACCTGCGCCGTGACGAACCTCAACGCCGAGGTGAGCGCGACCGCGACGACCCCGCTCCTCGACCCGCGGCCAGCCGCCGTGGTGGAAGGGATCGCCGGCCTGCTGCACGACCTGGGCGCGCTCGACGTGGCGGCGTTGGGCGTCGACCTGCCCGGCGCGGTGGGGGCGGACGGGGCGACGGTCCGCTTCTCGCCGCTGCTCGGATGGCGCGGGGTCGGCATCGGCGCGCTGCTCGAGGAGCGCCTCGGCGTGCCGGTCACGGTCGAGAACGACGTGAACGCCCTGGCGCTGGCAGAGGCGTGGTTCGGCTACGGCAGGGGGCACGACGACTTCCTCACCGTGACCCTAGGAAGGGGCGTCGGCCTGGGGATCGTCATCGGGGGCGAGATCTACCGCGGACCGCGCGGTGGGGCCGGGGAGTTCGGTCACGTGGTGCTTAACCCTCGCGGGCCCGAGGTCGCGCATGCCGGGCCCGGCACCGTCGAGGCCTACCTGTCCGACGACGCCCTCCTCAGGAGCGCTCGCAGCGCCGGGGTCGAGGGACGGGCCGCCCGATCGATCGAGGAGCTGACCGCTGCCGCCCAACGCGGCGAGGAGCTCCCCGCGTCCGTGTTCTCCGCAGCCGGGGAGGTCCTCGGGCGGGCGCTGTCCATCCTCGTCAACGTCTTCGCTCCGAGCCTCGTCGTGATCAGCGGCGAGGGCATGCGAGCTGCCGACCTCCTGCTGCCCACGGCCCGGCGGATCCTCGCCGACGCGAGCTTCGGAGACCTGGGGCGCGAGGTCGAGATCGTCGTCGACACGTGGGGCGATGACGCATGGGCGCGCGGCGCCGCGGGTCTCGCTGCCAGGCGCTACCTCCTGGAGGCAGCGACTTGGACTGGGGGTGAGGAGCTGACGTGACGACCGGCCCGAGCCGGCGGTGCGGGCGGCTCGCGAACCGAACTCAGGTGTTACCGAGATCAGAAGACCGAGAGTGGAAGGGGAAGGCATGAGACGCAGGTTGGCTTCGGCACTTGGCGCGCTGCTCGTCACGACGATGGCGTCGGCGCAGACGATCACCTTCTGGCACACGTACAGCACCGGCTCGGGCGAGGAGCAGACGATGCGGGAGCAGGTCATCCCGCGCTTCGAGGCCGAGAACCCGGGCATCACGGTGGAGGCCGTCGCGTACCCGTACGACGGTTACAGGCAGGCGCTGCTCACGGCCTACGCCGGCGGCGTCGTGCCAGACCTCGTGCGCATGGACATCATCTGGGTGCCGGAGTTCGCCCAGTTGGGCGCGCTCGAGCGGCTCGACGACTACGAGGGCTTCGGTGAGCTGCGCGACAGCGTCTTCCCGGGGCCGCTCGCCACGAACTTCTGGGAGGGCAGCTACTACGGACTGCCTCTCGGAACGAACACCCAGGTGATGCTCTACAACGCCGAAGCCGTCGACTCGCCGCCCACCACTTTCGAGGAGTTCGTCGCGTGGGCGGAAGCCAGCAGCGATCCGGCGTCGGAGGTGTGGTCCTACGCCATACCCGCCGCGCACGCGTGGTACCTGCTGCCTTGGATCTGGAGCAACGGCGGCGCGATCACCGACGACGCGATAACCACGGCCAGCGGCTACCTCAACGGCCCGGAGACCGTCGAGGCGGTAGAGATGCTGATCGGCCTCTACGAGCGCGGGCACCTGGCCCCCAGCCTCGGCGGCAGCGGCCTGGGCTCCTGGGAGGGCCTCGGCGCCCGCAGCTACCTCGCCACGCAGGACGGCCCGTGGGCGTACCCGAGCATCAGCAGCCAGTACGAGGACCTCGAGCTCGCTCACGCGCCGTTCCCGGCGGGGCCCGGCGGCTCGGTCTCGATCGTGGGCGGCGAGGACGTCGTCATGTTCGCCGACTCCGCCAACAAGGAAGCCGCCTGGAAGTTCGTGCAGTTCCTCCTGAGCCCCTGGGCCCAGATCACCATGGCCCCTACCGGCCAGATCCCGGTGATCTCGGCGGCGCTCGAGGACCCCTACATCGTCGAGCACCCCTACTACGGCGTCTACCTCGAGCAGCTCCAGACCGCCAAGCCGCGCACCCCGCACCCCGGGTACACGCGCATGGAAGGCTTCATCCAGGACGCCTTCACGCGCGTCCTTCTGGGTGAGATGAACGCGCAGGACGCGCTCGACCTGGCCGCTTCCCAGGTGGACGAGCTGCTCGGCCGGTGAGCGGAAGAAGGTAGAGGGGAGCGGCGATGGCCAGGTACAGGCTGACGACAGCGGGCGTCAGTCCCAAGCCCAGGTCGAGGTGGCGCATCTCGGCCTGGAAGCGCGGCGAGTACCTGGCCGCCGCTCTCTTCATCGCTCCAGGCCTGATCTGGTTCGTCTCGTTCATGCTCTACCCGCTCCTCTACTCGTTCTGGATGAGCCTGCACGACTGGAGGATCCGGGGCCCGAGCGACTTCGTCGGGCTCGCGAACTACGCTCGCGTCTTCGCCGACAGCGTCAACCTCGTCGCACTGCGCAACACCGTGCTCTACGCCGTCATGAGCGTGCCCGCGCAGATGCTGCTGGGCCTGCTGGTGGCGCTGGGGCTGGAGCAGCTCACGCGGGGGCGTGTGGTGCTGAGGCTCGTCTACTACCTGCCGGTGATCAGCTCCTGGGTCGTCGTCTCGCTCATGTTCATGTTCCTCTTCAACTCGGAGGGCCTGTTCAACCACGTCTTCGGCGACGTCCTCGGCCTCGTGAACCCGCGCACGGCCTGGCTCACGCGCGCCTCGACCGCTCTGCCGGTCATCGCGCTACTCGGCGTCTGGAAGGGGATGGGCTGGAGCATGCTCATCTACCTGGCAGCGCTGCAAGGGATCCCGAAGGAGCTCGTGGAGGCTGCGCGAGTCGACGGCGCCAGCGGGGCCCAGGTGACGCGCTTCGTGACCGTGCCGCTCCTCAAGCCCACGACCCTGTTCATCGCCGTGATGCTCACGATCGGCGCGTTCCAGAGCTTCATCCAGTTCTACATCCTCACGGGCGGTGGCCCGTTGCGGCAGACGGAGGTCTTCCTCAGCTACATGTACGACCAGGCGTTCAACTTCCTCGACTTCGGCTACGCCGCCGCGATCGCCTGGACGCTCGCCGCGCTGGTCCTCGCGATCAGCCTCGTGCAGTTCCGGCTGATCAAGTCGACCTACGAGTACTAGCGTGAGCGGCCGGCTCAACGCCCGTGGTCTCTGGCGCCTGCTGCTCTACCTCGTCCTGGGCGCCGGCGCGGTGGTCATGCTGATGCCGTTCCTCTACACGGTGTCGACCTCGCTGAAGCCCAACGCCTTCGTCTTCGAGCCCAACCTGATCCCGCGCGACCCGACCCTCGCCAACTTCGACACCGCGTGGAACTCGGCCAACTTCCAGCGCTACTTCCTCAACAGCCTCAAGGTGGCCACGCTCGCGACGCTGCTGACCGTCGTGGTGGCGACGACGCAGGCGTACGCCTTCGCCAGGATGCGCTTCCCCGGCAAGGACCTGGTCTTCAACGTCTATCTGATCGCGATGATGATCCCTTCGATGCTGATGATCATCCCGCAGTTCGTGCAGGCCCGCTCTCTGGGCCTCCTCAACACCCACCTCGGGCTGATCGTCTTCTACGTGGTCGGCTCGATCCCGTTCCAGACGTTCCTGCTGCGCGGCTTCTTCCAGAGCCTGCCGCGGGCGATCGAGGAGGCGGCCTACGTCGACGGCGCCAACCGCCTGACGACCTTCGTGCGCGTGGTGCTGCCCATGGCGATGCCCGCCATCGGCACCTCGGTGATCTTCTCGTTCCTCGGCAACTGGGACGAGTTCACCTGGGCGCTGACGATCATCAACGACGTGAGCCTGAGGACCCTGCCGATCGCGGTGCGGCTGTTCCAGGGCCAGCACGCGACGCAGTGGGGGCTCGTGTTCGCCGCGTCGCTCATCGCGATAGTCCCCGTGATCGTCATCTTCGTCGTCTTCCAGCGCGCGTTCGTGAGAGGCGTGGCGTCGAGTGGGGTGAAGGGTTGACCGCGACTCACAGGAGGTACGCGCTCGCACGGCGCAGCCGTCAGGTGATCCTCGAGGGGCAGACGCCCGAGGGCGCCTACCTGGCCGCGCCCACGTTCCCCACGTACCGGTACTCCTGGTTCAGAGACGGATCGTTCATCGCCGACGCCATGGACATCGTGGGCGAAGCAGGGAGCGCGGCAGCCTTCCACCGCTGGTGCGCCCAGGTGCTCGAGCGGCAGCTCGACGCGCGGGGCGACGTGGTCGGCGGTGGCGTCCTCCACACCCGCTACCGGGCCGATGGCTCTGCCGGCAGGGACGAGTGGCCCAACTTCCAGCTCGACGGCTTCGGCACCTGGCTCTGGGCGTACGGCCGCCACGTCGAGAGGACCGCGTCCGAGCCCGACCGCGACGTCGTGCGCCGGCTGGCGCTCTACCTCGCCCGGCGCTGGCCCCAGCCGAACTTCGACTGCTGGGAGGAGCACGAGGCGGAGGTGCACCCGTCCACCCTCGGAGCCATCTACGCCGGGCTGCGCGCCGCGGGCGCGCTACTGGGAGACGGCTACTTCGCCGGCGCCGCCGAGGCCGTGCGCGCGTACCTCCTCACGCACGGCGTGAACGGCGGGCACTTCGTGAAGCACGTCGGCAGCCACGAGGTGGACGCGAACCTCGTGTGGCTGGCTCTGCCCTACGAGGTCCTGGCGGTGGACGACCCC
>JBIQIQ010000005.1:18415-49308 GCA_044507975.1 Deinococcaceae bacterium | reverse complement strand
AAGGGCACCAAAGCCCGTGTCAAGATCACTGGGCGAGGTAAGGTCAAGGCGATGCGCTCCGGCAAGCGGCACCTGAACTACAAGAAGTCGGGTACCCGCATACGCCAGGGACGCACCGACCTCGTCGTCGACGACGCGGAAGTGAAGCGCATCAAGGCGCTCCTCCCGTACGAGTGAGGGAGCGGTAGATGCCACGCGCCAAGACCGGCACCGTCCGCCGCCGCCGCCACTCGAAGATCCTCAAGCGCGCGAAAGGCTACTGGGGGCTGCGCTCGAAGAGCGTCCGCGTCGCACAGCAGACGCTCCTCAACGCCGCCGACTACGCCTACCGCGACCGTCGCGACAAGAAGGCCGAGTTCCGCCGGCTGTGGATCGCGCGCATCAACGCCGCCACACGCCAGGAGGGCCTCAGCTACTCGCGCTTCGTCGCCGGGCTGCGCAAGGCCGGGATCACCCTCGACCGCAAGGTCCTCGCCGACCTCGCCGTCCGCGAGCCCGACGCCTTCAAGGCCCTGGTCAAGAAGGCGATGGAAGCCTGAGGGTCGGGCACCGAACCGAAGCCCTGAGGCGCCCGGGGAGACCCGGGCGCCTCCTCGTATGAGCGGGCTCAGTAGCCCCTGGCCGCGTCGACCGGGTTGCGTCGCTCGCCCCGGCGTAGCGCCTGGAGGGTGACCAGCACGTCACGCACGGCCGCCTCCCGCCAGCCGCGCAGGTCGTTGGCGCTGTGCGGGGTCATGACCACGTTCGGCAGCTCGGAGAACGGGAAGCTCGACGGATGCGTGGCTGCGCGGTCGTCGCCTCGCGGGTAGACGTACCACACGTCGATGCCGGCCCCGAAGATGCGACCGTCCGCCAGCGCGCGGTACAGCGCCTCCTCGTCGACGACGTCGCCACGGCCGACGTTCACGAGGATCGCCGTGCTCTTCATCGCCGCGAGCTCCCTCGCGCCCAGCAGGCCGCGCGTCTCCTCCGTCAGCGGCAGCGAGGCCAGGACGACGTCGGCCTCGGCGAGCGCGGCGAGCAGGTCGCCCGGCCCGACCTGCGCCACGGGACCGCCGGACTCCGGGGTCCGCCGGTACGCCTTCAGCTCGAGCCCCAAGGCGCTCAGGGCCGGGGCCGCGGCCTTGGCGATGGCCCCGTAACCGAGCAGCAGGGCCCTGCCGCCCCGCAGGTAGACGCCGCGACCGGGGGAGGCGTGCTCGGGCGGCCCCCAGTCTCCGCGCCGGAGGGCGGCGTCGTCCTGGACGACGCGGTTGGCGACGGCCAGGGTCAGCGCCACGGCGTGCTGCGCGACCATGGGAGCGTTGAAGTGCGAGTTGGAGGCGCTTAGGTGCGGACGCTCGAGGAGGTAGCCGCGCAGACGCTCGCCGAGGCCCGCGTAGGGGATGACCACGTGCCGGAGGCTCCCGCCGTCCAGCAGCTTCTCCGGCGGTCCTCCGTCGACCAGGACCTCGGCCCAGTCCCGGTGGGCCGACGCCGCCGCACGGTCGGTCTCGACCACCAGCTCGATGCCCGGCTGCTGCTCGATCAGCGCTGCGACCTCGCCCGTGATGCGGTGAGTCCAGAGGACCTTGAGCGTCACGCCGGGATGGTAACCCGCTGAGGTCGGGCCGCGGACCCGTTATCGTTGGCCGCCATGAGGAAGATACGGGGCCGCGAGGAAGGCCTGACCTGGTGCGCCGAGCGGCGGGCCGCGCTGCGCTCGCGAGCCGGCGACCGGGACGTGGCGGAGGTCGTGGCCCGCGTGATCGACGACGTGCGCACCCGGGGAGAGCGCGCGGTGCTCGAGTTGACGCGGCGGCTCGACGGCGTGCAGCTCAGCAGCGCCCTAGTCCCGCGCGAGCTGCTCGAGGCCGGCGCCGCCCGCGTGCCGGCTGGGCTCCGGGGCCCCATCGACCTCGCGCTCGAGCGCGTGGAGGCGTACTACCGGGCGCAGGCCGAGGCCGGCTTCGAGCTCGTCGACGGCGACTCGCGGCTCGGCCTCCTGACGCGACCGCTCGACGCCGTGGGGTGCTACGTGCCCGGCGGCACCGCTCCGCTCTTCTCCAGCCTCTACATGACGGCGGTGCCGGCGCGGGTGGCCGGGGTCGAGCGGATCGTGGTCGCCACCCCGCCGCGGCCGGACGGTAGCGTCCCCGACGAGGTGGCGTACGTGGCCCTCGCGCTCGGCGTGGAGGAGGTCGCGGCCGTCGGCGGCGCGCAGGCGATCGCGGCGCTGGCGTTCGGCGCCGGCGTCGGCCCCGTCGACAAGGTCGTCGGCCCCGGCAACGCCTACGTGACGGAGGCTAAGCGACAGCTCTTCGGCGTCATCGGGGTCGAGTCCCTCGCGGGGCCGACCGAGACCTTGGTCCTCGCCGACGCGAGCGCGGACCTCGCGCACGTCGCGGCCGACCTCGTGGCGCAGGCCGAGCACGCGGGGGCGGAGCCGATCCTCGTGACCACCAGCGAGGACCTGTGGCGCGAGGCGCCCCGGCGCGCGCGCGACCTCGCGAGCGCGCTCCCGGCGGCCGCCACGGCGCTCGCCTCCCTCGAGGAGCGGGGCGTCTGCGTCCTGGTCGAGGACCTGGAGGGCGGGGTCGCCGTGCTCAACGCGGTCGCGCCCGAGCACGCCTGCCTGCTGCTCGAAGACCCGGAGGAGGTCGTAGGGCGCGTGCGGAACGCCGGCGGCCTCTTCCTGGGCCACGGCAGCATGGAGGCGTTGGGCGACTACCTGGCGGGGCCCAGCCACGTGATGCCGACGGGCGCCACCTCGCGCTTCGCCAGCTTCGTCAACGTGCGGGACTTCCAGAAGGTGATCCCCTTCGTGCAGGCCGGTCCCGAGCTGCTCGGGCGGGTCGGGCGGCAGGCGGCCGCGCTGGCGCGGGCCGAGGGCCTCGAGGGCCACGCCAGGGCGATCGAGTCGCGTCGGGAGGCATGACGGGCGCCGAGGGCCGCGGCTCGCTCAGCGCCGCCAGCGCTCGGTCAGAAGCGTCCTCACGATGTCGCGGTACATGCGCGCCCGCGCCCCGAGGCCTCGGAGGAGCCCGCGCTTCTCCTCCTTCATCACCTGGGAGACGCCGGGCAGCGGCACCTCCACCAGCCGCCACCCGCTGTCGATCGCGTGCCGCGTGATCGCCACCTCGACCCCGTAGCGGCTCTCCCCCAACCCCGGCACGCCGAGGAGGGCGTCGCGCGACAGCGCCCGCTGACCCGACAGCTGGGGCGTCACCCGCTGCGCGAGGCTCGTGCTCAGCCGGCCGCCGGTGAACATGCCCCGCGCCATGTCGGCCGCGCCGCTCAGGACCGGTGCCGCCAGTGCGGCGACGTGCTCGGGCCGCAGACCGACGAGGTCGGCGTCGAGCAGCACGAGCACGTCCTCGCTGGCCGAGAGGGCGCCGGCCTGCAGGGCGCCGCCTTTGCCGCGGTTCGTCCCGAGGCGCACGACGTCGGCCCCGGCCGCACGCGCGGCCTCGGCGGTGCCGTCGCTCGAGCCGTCGTCGACGACGAGAACCGAGCCGAGCCCGGCCGCGCACGCGACGCGCACCACCGGCGCGACCGTCGCCGCCTCGTTGTAGGCCGGGATGATCACGCAGGCTCGGCCGGCGACGGGCGCCGCGGCGGCCCCGTCAGCCGGTGAGAAGGGCCCCGAGCTCACGGAAGGTGATCAGGACGATCAACGCGAGCACGGCCATGACGCCGAAGAAGTGCAGCGCCTCCTCCTGGCCGGGCCGGAACGGCTTGCCGCGGGCGGCGACGACGGTGGCCAGCAGCATGCGGCCGCCGTCGAGGCCGGGGATGGGGAGGAGGTTGAACACGCTCAGCGAGAAGTTGATGACCGCCGCGAGGAGCAGGACCGGCGCGAGCCCGACCTGCGTCGCCTGGTTGACCATTCCCACCATGCCGACGGGTCCGGCGACGTCCTGGTTCTCCGCGCCCGTGAGAGCGGCCGCGAAGCCGCTCACGAAGCCGGTCACCATGCGCGGGATCACGCGCACCCCGAACGCGAGGGTGCCTGGGAGGGTCTCGAGGAAACCGACCGGCTCCATCAGCGCCGTGATCTGGATGCCCAGCAGCGGCGGGTCCCCGGCGCCCTCCAGCGGCCACGGGGTGGTCAGGACGATGGTCTCGCCGTCGCGGCGGACCGTCAAGTCCAGAGCAGACGAGCTCCGCACCTGCGCGACGACCGCGTCGGGGTCGGGGCGGGCGCTGCCGTTGATGGCGACGATCGCGTCCCCCCGCCGCAGCCCGATGGCCTCGGCCGGTGAGCCTTCGCCGACGGACTGGACGACGGAGCCCTGAGCCGGCACCGGCACGGCCGTGACGACCTCCTGGTAGGCGGGCTCGAGGCTGATCGCCCAGGCCAGCAGGAGCGCCCCGAGCAGGTAGTTCGCGATCACGCCGCCGACGAGCACCCACAGCTTGGCTCCCAGGCCCTTGCGCGCGATGCCCTCGTCGGGGTGCTCGAGCTTGCCGTCCTCCCCGACCTTGGGCGCGAGTCCGGGCAGGTCGACGTAGCCGCCCAGTGGCAGCAGGGACAAGCGCCACTCCGTGCCCCGCCAGCGGCGCCGGAGCAGCACGGGTCCGATCCCGACGCTGAACGCCCTGACCTCGACGCCCACCGAGCGCGCGTTGAGGTAGTGAGCCAGCTCGTGGACCACGACGGCGCTGGTGAGGATGAGGGCGAAGGTTATCGCTGTGAGCATCTGACCTCTTCGGGGGGCGGATCCGCCCAGCGGACAGTATGTCAGACGGGTCCGGGTCGCCCGGTCAGCCGCGGCGCAGAGCGGCGATCACGTCCGTCTTGCCGACGATGCCGACGAGGCGTCCCGCAGGGTCGACGACGCACAGCCTGCCGAGCTCGCTGCTCGCCAGCGTCGTGAGCACCTCGACGCCCGTCGCGCCGGGGCCGATCACGTCGGCGGGGCGCATGACCTCCGCTACGGTGGACCCTTCCGGCTTCCCGTCTAGCGCGTCCAGAGCCTCGGCGACGAAGGCGTAGCCGAGGAGGTGCCCGCCCGTGTCGACCACCGGATAGCCAGCGTGCCGCCCGAAGTGCCTGAGCCGCACGAACTGGCCGAGGGCCATCTCGGGGTCGACGGCCTGCGGGTCGCGGGTCATGAGGTCCTCGGCGGTCAGCCCGGCGAGCGCGTCCTCGAGGTGGGCCGCCCTGGCCTCCGAACGACCGGCCTCGTAGACGAAGAACGCCAGCAGGACGAGGAAGAGCTGGCCGGTGACGACGCCGTAGAAGCCCATGACCACCGCCAGGACGGCGCTGATCGCCACGGCGACCGTGGTGGCTCGCAGCCGCGGCATCGCGAGCGCGAGCACGCTGCGCAGGACGCGGCCACCATCGAGCGGTATGGCAGGCAGAAGGTTGAACATGGCCAGGCCGAGGTTCGTCACCGCCAGGTAGCCGACCACCGTCGCTCCGGGAGCGCCGAACGGAGCGGCCGGCAGAGCTATCCAGAGCAGGGCCGCCAGCGCCAGGCTGGTGGCCGGCCCGGCCAGCGCCACCAGCGCCTCGGCCCCGCGCCGCCGAGGGATGTCCTTGAACTGCGCCACCCCACCGAGGAACCACAGCCGGATCTCCAGGGTCTGCACGCCGTAGAGGCGAGCGGTGACGGCGTGGCCGAGCTCGTGCACGACGACGCTGGCGAAGAGGCCGAGGGCGGCGACCAGCCCGACGACCCAGGCGCCGTCGCCGCTCGTGCCCGGTGCCAGGCGCCTCGCGAGCTCCGGGTCGCGCAGCACCGCCAGCTGCCGCAGCTGCGCAGTGAACTCCGGCAGCTGCGAGCCGATCAGGTAGGCGAAGAGGGGGAGGACCAGCAGGAAGCTGTAATCCAGCCGCAGGGGGATGCCGAGGAGCCTGAATGGCAGCAGGATCCCGCCCCTGCCCGTGGCGGTACGGGGCGCGCCGTCCTGCTCGGGGCCGAGCGTCACGGCCCGACCGCGGGCGCGCGCGTCCTCCCGGCGACCAGCGCGCTGGCCACGGCCCGAGCGTGCTCGTCGGCCTCCGGGAGGGACGCCCAGGTGAGCGCCTCGGGCGGCGCCTCCTCGAGCGTGGCGGCGAGCACCTCCGGGATCGCGGTGAACGGCAGCCCGCCCCGGAGGAACGCCGCGACCGCGACCTCGTCGGAAGCGTTGAGGTAGGCGGGCGCCAAGCCGCCCCGCTCGCCGGCTCGGTAGGCGAGCCGCAGGCTCGGGAAGCGACGCTCGTCTGGCGGCTCGAAGCGCCAGGTCCCGAGCAGGGGCAGAGGCTCGAGCGCCGACGGCGGCCGTTCAGGCGCGAGAGCGTACATGATCGGCAGCCGCATGTCGTGAGGCCCCACCTGGGCCTTGATGCTGCCGTCGCGGAACCTCACCAGGCCGTGGACGAGGGACTCGGGGTGCACGACGACCTCGATCAGCTCGAGAGGCATGTCGAAGAGGAAGTGGGCCTCGAGGACCTCGAGCCCCTTGTTGAACAGCGTCGCGGAGTCGACCGTCACCTTCGGGCCCATCGACCAGTTGGGGTGGTCGAGGGCCTGCTGCGGGGTCACGCGGGAGAGGTCGGCCGGTCCCTCGCGGAACGGCCCGCCCGAGGCCGTCAGGACGAGGCCGGCGACGGCCTCGCGCGGCTCTCCGAGGAGGCACTGGTAGAGCGCGGAGTGCTCGGAGTCGACGGGGGTGATGCGGGCGCCCGAGCTCGCCGCCAGCTCGCGCATCAGGGGACCCGCGACCACCATCGCCTCCTTGTTCGCCAGGGCGACGTGGCGGCCGGCCGCCAGCGCGGCGGCGGTGGGTGCCAGGCCGGCCATCCCCGGGACGGCGGCGACGACGGTGTCGACCTCGAGGGAGGCGACGGCGCTGGCGCCCTCGACGCCTGTGACGAGGCGCGTGCCCGGCGGCAGGTGGGGCGAGACGAGATCGGCGACCTCCGGCGAGCAGCTGACCAACCGTGGGCGGAACTCCGACGCCTGGGCGAGGAGCCTGTCGGCGTCGCGCCAGGCGGCGAGCCCTTCGACGCCGAGGCCCAGGTGACGCGCGAC
Organism: Deinococcaceae bacterium; assembly: GCA_044507975.1. Classification (GTDB taxonomy): domain Bacteria; phylum Deinococcota; class Deinococci; order Deinococcales; family Trueperaceae; genus DASRWD01. Next base: position 42,301 of record JBIQIQ010000005.1, on the reverse strand, counting down.
GTCCAGCGTCTGGGTGCCGACCGAGCCGGTCGAGCCGATCACGGCTACCTTGGTCACGGGGGAATCATGCCACGGGCCCAGCTCGCGGCGGAGCCGCGGGGCTGCGCGGGCGCCAGCCCAGCGCCGGACGGCACGCGTCGGACGGTCACGGGCCGGTGGTAGCATCGGATCACGATCAGGAGGGCAAGATGCTCGTAAGCGAGTGGATGACGCCAGACCCCAGGACCGTCTCGCCCGACACGCCGGTGATGGAGGCCATGCAGTACCTGCGCGAGGGGGGTTACCGGCGCCTGCCCGTCACGCGCGACGGAGTGCTCGTCGGCATCGCCACCGACCGCGACCTCAAGGAGGCCTCGCCCTCGCGCGCCACGACGCTCTCGATCTACGAGCTCAACTACCTTCTCTCGAAGCTCAAGGTCAAGGACGTCATGCGCACGCCGGTCATCACCGTGCGCGCGAGCGACACGATCGAGCAGGCCGCGCTGCTCATGGAGGAGCACCGCATCTCGGGTCTGCCGGTCCTCGACGGCCAGAGGCTCGTCGGCATCCTCACCATCACCGACCTCATGCGCGCGCTGGTCAGCTTCCTCGCGCTGCGTGAGGGCGGCAGGCGCATCACCGTCGACCTGCCGGACGAGCCGGGCGTGCTCGCCCGGGTAGCGCAGGCCGGACCGCCGTCCAACATCGTCGCTGCCGTCACCACGGGCATCCAGCCGGGCCACCGGCGGCGTCTGGTGCTGCGCGCCACCGGCACGGACGCGGAGGGTTACGCCCAGCGGCTGCGCGACAGCGGCGTGGAGGTCCTCGACGAGCGCTGAGGAAGGCCAGAGGTCCGCGGGGGAGCGCGTCGTCAGCGCGGTGGTGCCCAGCCTCCGCGTCGACGTGCTGGGCGCGCGGGCGTTCCGCGTCTCGCGGGCCTACTTCGCCAAGGGGGTGGCCGCCGGCAACGTGCTGATCGGCGGCGAGACGGCCGGCAAGTCCGCCACCGTCGCGCCGGGCCAGAGCGTCGACGCCATCGGGCTCGGCACCTTCGTGCTGGTGAGCGTCGACGGCGAGACGCGCCGCGAGAACCTCAAGGTGACCCTGACGGTGTCGCAAGGCGGCCGGTAGGCCGCCCGCGGCCGGTAGCCGCCCGCGGCCGGTAGGCCGCCCGTGGCCGGTAGGCCGCCCGCCTTCTCACAGGCTCAGGTGCGCACGCGCTTGCCGCGGCCTCCGCGCTCCTTGAACACCAAGCGGAACGGTACCTCGGAGAACCCGAGGTCCTCACGGATGCGGTTGCGCAGGTAGTGCTCGTACGGCCGGGTCAGGAACTCCTCGTGGTTGATCGAGAAGACGAACGTCGGCGGCGCGACGTCGACCTGCGAGGCGTAGAGGAGCTTGAGGGGCCGGCCCTTGAAGTTCGGGGGCGCCTGCCGCAGGGTCCAGGCCTCGAGCCAAGCGTTGAGCTCGCCCGTCGGAACGCGCCGGCGGGCGGTGTCGTAGAGGCGGATCGCCGTGGCCAGCAGCTCGTGCAGCCCGAAGTCGGTGAGGGCCGAGGTGTAGACGCGCGGCGCGAAGGAGATCGGCGCGAGCTCCTGGTCCAGCATCTGGCGGAACGGCACGAGCTGCTCGTCGGTCACCAGGTCCCACTTGTTCACCGCCACGACGACGGGCTTGCCCCAGTCGAGCGCCAGGTTCGCGAGCCTGAGCTCGTGGTCGCCCAGCTCGAAGGGGTCGACGACGAGCACACCGACGTCGGAGCGCCGTAGCGCGGACTCGGAGCGGATGCGAGCGTAGTACTCGAGGTCGTCGGCGTCCTTGCGCCGCATGCCGGCGGTGTCCACCAGGACGAAGGGTCTGCCGGCGAACGCGAAGCGCACGTCGACGGCGTCGCGCGTCGTGCCCGGCTCGTCGGCCACGATCACGCGCTCGTCGCCGACCAGCGCGTTGACGATGCTCGACTTCCCGACGTTCGGCCGGCCGATCACCGCCACGCGGACGGCTTCCTCCTCCGGCGCCTCGTCCTCCTCGGGCAGCCGCTCTTCGACGGCAGCGATCAGCTCGTACGTGCCGCGAGCGTGCTCGGCGGCGGTGGGGAACGGCTCCCCTAAGCCGAGGCCGTAGAGCTCGAAGTACTCGGCCCGCTCCTCGTGGCGCGGGTCGTCCACCTTGGTCGCGACGAGCATGACCGGCTTGCCCAGCTGCCTGAGCCACTGCGCGACCTGCTGGTCGCCCGCGGTGAGCCCCTCGCGACCGTCGACGGTGAAGAGGATCAGGTCGGCGTCCTCGACGGCCGCCTCCACCCGCTGCTGGATGGGTCGCTCCCAGCGGTCTCCCGACCACAGCCCCCCGGTGTCGAGCAGCGTGAAGGCCCTCCCGTCGTCGGTGACGACGACGCCCTCCTTGACGTCGCGCGTGACGCCGGGCTGGTCGGCGACGATCGCCTCCTTGGAGCCCACCAGCCGGTTGAAGAGGCTCGACTTGCCCACGTTCGGGCGCCCCACGATCGCGACCCTAGCCAAGGCCGACCCCCTCCGCGGCACCCCGCCCGCGCGCCCAGGCGCTGGCTCCCATCTCGCGGCCGCCTGGCGGCCGCAGGGAGCCAAGCGTCACGGCTCCGCCGCCGGTCCTCACCGTCAGCCCGTCGTCCGAGGCCTGGAGCACGGTGCCGGGCGCGGCGGCCAGCCACGCATCGGCGTCGTCGCCGGCGATCCGGCGCAGCTCGGCGTCGTCGCTCGCGGCCGTCGTCATCGCGGTCACCTTCACGCGCTCGCCGCCGTGCTCGAACGAGGTCCCGGGCCAGGCGCTGACGCCCCGGAAGCGTGCCAGGACACGCTCGGCCGGGTCGCTCCACCTGACGCGCCCGTCCTGCGGCGTGAGGAGCGGTGCGAGCGTCGCCCGCGCCTCGTCCTGGGCCGTGCTGGGCAGCGTGCCCTCGGCGAGCAGGTCGAGCGCCTCCGTCAGGGCCTCGGCGCCGAGCCGCGAGAGCCGGCCGGCCAGCGCCGTGGAGTCCTCTCCCGGCTCGATGGCCACGCGGCGCTGCAGGCGTATCGGCCCGGTGTCGAGCCCCTCCTCGGTCTGCATGATCGTCACGCCCGTCTCGTCCTCCCCCTCGATCAGCGCCCACTGGATCGGCGCCGCCCCCCGGTAGGCGGGCAGGAGGCTGGCATGCACGTTGAGCACCCCCTGGCGTGGGGCCTCGAGGACGGCCGGCGGCAGGATCCGGCCGTACGCCGCCGTCACCCCGACGTCGAGGTCCAGCTCGCCGAGACGCCCCAGGAACTCCTCGTCCTTGCGTAGCCGCGTCGGCTGCCACAGCTCGAGGCCGAGCTGACGGGCGCGCTCGGCGACCGGCGGAGGGCTCAGGCGCATGCCGCGGCCCGCGGGCTTGTCCGGCTGCGACACGACCATCACGACGTCGTGCCGCCGGAGCAGCGCCTCGAGGCTCGGAAGGGCGAAGGCAGGGGAGCCGAAGAAGGCTACGCGGAGCGGCCGCACGGCTACCGGCTGGAGGCGGTCTGGCGCCCCCTGGTGGAGCGTTCCTTGGCGATGGCCCGAGCCTCGCGCTGCCAGTCGGCCAGCACCTTGCGGTTCTCCTCGAGGAACGCCTCTCGGCGCTCGAGCGGCAGGTGGTCGAAGTAGAGGACGCCCTCGAGGTGGTCGTGCTCGTGCTGCAGGACGTGGGCGAAGTAGCCCTCGGCCGCGAGCCTGTGGCGCTCGCCGTCCAGGTCCTGATACGCGACGACGATGCGCTGCGCGCGGGGCACGTCGTCCACCGACAGGCCGGGCAGAGAGAGGCAACCGTCGCGCCCGAGCTGCCGGCCGTCGGTCTCGACGATCTCGGGGTTGACCATCACGTGCTCGCGGATGACGCCCCAGGCGCGCCGCTTCTGGTCGGCCGTCAGCTCCTCCGCCCGGTCGTCCTCGTCCATGACCTGGCCCTCGCGGGCCTCGTCCTCGTCGGACTCCCCGACCTCCAGGGCGACGAAGAGGCGCAGCGGCAGGCCGATCTGCGGTGCGGCGAGGCCCACGCCGTCGGCGGCGTACATCGTCTCGACCATGTCCTCCGCGAGCCGCCGCAGTTCGGCGTCGAAGCTGGTGACGGGGTTGGCGCGGCGCCTCAGGATCGGGTCGCCGTAGAGCACGATCGGGTGAATCAAGGGTCCTCCGGTCGGCCGGCTACGGCTCGAGCGGCACGCTCACGAACTGCAGCGTGGCCGTAGGCGTCTGCAGGGCGAAGACGCCCTCCGGCAGCGCCAGCCGAACGGGCAGAGTATACCGGCCGGGGTCCATGGCGCCGGTAGGCGGGTCCACCGTCCCGGTCACGGCCCCCAGGTCCACGAGCGCCGCCGGTGGCCCGGCCACCCTGACGACGGGGTCGTTGAGCGTGACCGCTGCGATGCGGGAAGACGCGGGGCGCTGCAGGTCGACCGCGACCTCGCGCATGTCGAGGGCGGGCCGCGTGTTCACCGCCACCGTGACCGTCGGCGGCGCGAACTCGACCTCGGTCACCGGCTCGCCGAGCTCGTCGACCGCCACGAGGCGCGCCACGCCGCCCCCCACGGCGGGAGCGAACGCCAGGACGCGCACGACCTGGTCGAGCACCTGGCTGCGGCCGGTCAGCGTCACGGCCGCGGGGGTCGCCTCGGCCTCGAGGAGCACGCCCGCCGGCCGGTCGCCGGTCAGCGCGATGGTCACGGTCGTCGTGGAGGTCGTGATCGTCTCGAGGAAGCCGATCACCTCGGCCGGCTCGACCTGGAGCACCCTGATGTCCTGCGGCGACTGCACGACGATGGGTCGGGTGAACTCGCCGTTCGCCGCCGAGAGGTCGAGCGACGCGCGGACCATGTCGGGGGTCATCCGGTCGACGCGCAGGCTCGGCCCGCTCACCGACACCGCGACGGACTGCGGCAGCCCTACCGGCACGAAGCCCTCCTCGACCCCGTCGACCTGGAGCGGCACGAGCATGCTGCGCTGCGTGAGCGAGGCGCTCGAGCTGGTGACGAAGACCCAGATCAGGAACGCGATGACCAACGACACCAGCTTCGGCGCCCAGTTGCGCCGCAGCCGCGCCAGAAGGGCCCGGAGGGTGGCCGCGATCCCGATCACGGCGTCGCCCCGGTCACGCGTACGCCTCCTGGAGGGTCGTGAGGACGTCGGCCGGGGCGATGTCGGAGCGCAGCTCGCCGCCGCGCGCCACGCTTACGGTGCCGCGCTCCTCGCTGACCACGATGACGATCGCGTCCGACACCTCGGACAGGCCGAGGGCCGCCCGGTGGCGCGTGCCGTGCTTGACCGACCACCCCTCGTGCTTGTCGGAGAGGGGGAAGATCGCGCCGGCGTGCGTGACCACGTCCTCGCGGATCACGACGCCGCCGTCGTGCAGAGGCCCCTTCGACGCGAAGAGCGTCTGGAGCAGAGCTCCGGTCACGGGGGCTCCGATGGGCGTGCCAGTCTCGCTGTACTCCTTGAGGGGAGTGCGCTGCTCGATCGCGATCAGGGCGCCGCGCCGCTGCGTCGCCAGCTCCCGCACCGCCGACATGATCTCCTGCACGGGGTCGCCCTTGGCGGCGGTCCGGAAGCGGCCCCTGCCGAAGCGCTCGAGCACGGCCCGCAGCTCGGGTTGGAAGACCACGACGAGGGCGATGAACCCGACGGGCGCCACGGCGTCGAAGAGCCACTTCGTCGCCGCCATGTCGAGCTGGGCGGCGAGGAACCACAGCACCGCCAGGCCGACGAGGCCCCGCAGCACGTTCCAGGCCCGCGAGCCGACCAGGAGGGCGTAGCCCTGGTAGAGGAGACCGGCGATGATGAGGATGTCCAGCGCGTCCTGCAGCCGGAACCCTTGGATGACAGACAACTCTAGCGCCTCCGCCGGTGGCTTCCCGGAAGCGGCACAGGCGCTCAGGCGGAGGCGCGGGGCCCTCCGGCGCATGCGGTTCGCGCGGGGTCGACCACGTTCTCGGCACGATACCATCGCTGCCGAGTCTCGCTGAGGGCGCCCGGGTCCGGCCCGAGGCGCTAAACTCGCAGACCGAGAGGTGGACACGGATGGTATCCGACCTGAAGCAGAGGATCGACAACCTACGGGGGTATCTTTGACCTGGCTGCCAAGCGCAGCAGGCTCGAAGAGCTAGAACCGCAGCTGAACGACCCGGGGCTGTGGAGCGACCCCGACAAGGCCAAGCAGGTCACCCAGGAAGCCACGCGGCTGCGCCGCGTGATCCAGCAGTTCGACGCGCTGCACGGCGACGTCGTCGGCCTCGGCGAGCTGTACGAGATCGCGGAGGGTGACGAGGCCGAGGAGCTCGAGCCCGAGCGGGAGCGCGTGGAGCGCCAGCTCGACGTGCTCTTCCGGGAGACCCTGTTCAGCGGGCCGCACGACGACCGCGCGGCCATCATCACGATCAAGCCGGGCGCCGGCGGCACCGAGTCCTCCGACTGGGCCGGCATGCTCCTGCGCATGTACCGGCGCTACGCCGAGCGGGAGGGCTTCGACGTCGAGCTGCTCGACGTCGTGGCGAACCACGACGCCCCGAACGGCATCGAGTACGCGCAGATGATCGTGCGCGGCGACCGCGCCTTCGGGCGCTTGCGCGTCGAAGGGGGCGTGCACCGACTGGTGCGCGTGAGCCCGTTCGACTCCCAGGGGCGGCGCCACACGTCGTTCGCGTCCGTCGAGGTCGTGCCCGAGATCGACGACGACATCCTCATCGACATCGACCCGAAGGACGTGCGCGTCGACGTCTACCGGTCGAGCGGGCCCGGCGGTCAGTCGGTCAACACGACCGACTCGGCGGTGCGCGTCACGTACAAGCCCGGCACGCCCGAGGAGATCGTCGTGACCTGCCAGGACGGCAAGTCGCAGATCAAGAACCGCGAGAAGGCGATGACGGTGCTGCGCTCGCGCCTCTACGAGCGCGAGGAGAGCAAGCGCCTCGAGGAGCAGATGAAGGCGCGCGGCCAGCAGAAGGCGATCGAGTGGGGCTCGCAGATCCGCAGCTACGTTCTCGACAAGCAGTACGTCAAGGACCACCGCACCGCCGCCATGCGTCACGACCCCGATGCCGTGCTCGACGGCGACATCGACGACCTGATCTGGGCCGGCCTCGAGTGGACGGCCAAGGAGGTCGCGGCGTAGAGCGCGAGGGCGTGACCATCCTGGCGGTCGCCGACGCGGTGTCGCCGGTGGTCCACTCGCCCAACTTCCCGGGCAACCTGCCGGGCTTCGACGTCATCCTCTCCGCCGGCGACATGCCGGGCGAGGTGCTCGAGTTCATGGCGACGAAGTCGCGCGCGGTCCCCCACTACGTGATGGGGAACCACGCCGTCGGCCTCCTGCGGGAGGCCGACGGTACCGCGCCGTCGCGCAGGCCCGGTGGCTGCGTCGACGTCCACCTGCGCTACGTCGAGGTCGCCGGCGTGACGATCCTGGGCGTGGAGGGCAGCCTGCGCTACAACGACGGCCCTTTCCAGTACAGCGAGGCCGAGTTCGCGCGCATGCTCGCCCGGCTGACGCCGCGTCTGCTCCTCGAGCGGCGCCGGCGTGGCCGAGCGGTCGACGTGCTGCTGACGCACGCCCCGCCCGAGGGTCCCTCGGCCGGCCCGGACCACGCCCACCGGGGCGTGCCGGCGTTCAACGCCTTCCACGCTCGGTGGCGGCCGCTGCTCCACGTCCATGGCCACGTGCACCTCGAGGGCGGCGGCCCGCGCGAGCACGTGTCCGAGCACGGCGTCCGGGTGGTGAACGCCTTCGGCTACACCCTGATCGACCTCGGGAAGGGATGATCGCCGTATGAGGAGCAACGATGACAGGTCGTCCGAGCCGGGGGCGGGCGCGAGCGCGGTCCTGGCCGCGGCCGCGGGGGGCGCGCCGTTCGCCGCGTTGCTGGCGTCGAGCGCGGCCCTGGAGGCGATCGGCCCGGATGCAGCGCCTTTCCTCCACGGGCAGCTGGCCAACGACGTGAGCGGTCTGCCGGTGGGGGGTGCGGGTCGCGGCCTCCTGCTCAACCACAAGGGTCACGCGTTGGCCGAGGCCCAGGTCCTGCGGGCGGGGGCGGACAGGCTCCTGCTGGTCGTCGACGACGGACGGGTCGATTGGGTGCAGGAGACCCTCGAGCGCCACATCGTGTTCGACGAGGTCGCGCTCCGCCGCGTCCCGGCCGCGGTGGTGACCGTGCAGGGCGCGGGGGCTTCGGAAGCCGTCGCGCGCGCTGCCCGGGAGCTGGGCGCCGAGCCCGGCTCCCTCCCAGCGGACGGCGGCCTGGTCGCCTGGGCCGGCGAGGGGTGGGAGTCGTTCGCCTACCCGGTCAGACGGTCCGAGGCCGGCGGCTACGACGTGCTGACGGTCGGCGCGGGACCCGACCTGCAGGCGCTGCTGGAGCGCGCCGGCGCCGTGCCGGTCGACGCCGCCGCGCTCGACGTCGCGCGGGTCAGCGCGGCGGTGCCGGCGGCCGCCCGCGAGGGCGGCGAGGGCGTCCTGCCTCAGGAGGCCGGCCTGGCCGGCCTGGTGTCGTTCCGCAAAGGCTGCTACCTCGGACAGGAGATCATGGCCCGCATCGAGGCGAGGGGCGCCGTGCGCCGCGGGCTGCGCTCCCTGGAGCTCGCAGGGGCGCCAGCGGGCCGCGACGTGAGCCTGGCCGGCAAGGTCGTGGGCCGGCTCGGCACGGTAGCGACGCTGCCGGACGGCTCGGTGAGGGCGCTCGTCGTCCTCAGGAACGACGTCCCGGACGGCGCGAGCGTCTCTGCCGGAGGCGTCGGGGGCCGGGTGCTGCCGGTAGCGGCGCGTAGAATGCCGGCATGAAGTCGAAGCGCCGCTGGTTGGAGGAGGAGTACGGCGAGGCCACGCGCTCGCACCCGGAGCGCGACGTCCCGTTCGAGACGCTGTCCCGCATCCCGGTCGACCCGGTCTACACGCCGGACGACCTGGAGGGCTTCGACCCGGAGCGCGACCTCGGCTACCCGGGATCGTTCCCGTACACCCGCGGCGTGCGAGAGAGCATGTACCGCGGTCGCCTCTGGACGATGCGCATGTTCGCGGGCTTCGGGACCGCCGAGCAGACGAACGAGCGCTTCAAGAGGCTGCTCGCGGCAGGACAGACCGGTCTGTCCACCGCGTTCGACCTGCCTACGCTGATGGGCTACGACAGCGACCACCCGATGGCGCTGGGCGAGATCGGGAAGTGCGGCGTGGCCGTGGCGAGCCTGGCCGACATGGAGGTCCTGTTCGACGGCATCGACCCCGAGCAGGTCACGACCTCGATGACCATCAACAGCCCGGCGAACGCCATCTGGGCGATGTACCTCGCGATGGCGCAGAGGCGCGGCGCCGACCTGAGGAAGGTCGGGGGCACGATCCAGAACGACATCCTCAAGGAGTTCATCGCGCAGAAGGAGTACATCTTCCCGCCTGCGCCCAGCGTCGGACTCGTGATCGACACGTTCGAGTGGGGCCCGCGGCACGCGCCGCGGTTCAACTTCGTCTCGGTGTCCGGCTACCACATCCGCGAGGCGGGCTCGACGGCCGTGCAGGAGCTAGCGTTCACGCTGGCCGACGGCGTCCACTACGTGCGGAAGGCGCTCGAGCGGGGCCTCGACGTCGACGAGTTCGCGCCGCGCGTATCGTTCTTCTTCAACGTCCACAACGACTTCTTCGAGGAGATCGCCAAGTTCCGCGCCGCGCGCCGCATCTGGGCGCGCCAGATGAGGGACGTCTTCGGCGCGAAGGACCCGCGCTCCTGGATGCTGAGGACCCACGCGCAGACGGCCGGGGTGTCGCTCACGGCCCAGCAGCCGCTCGTCAACGTGGCGCGTGTCGCCGTCCAGGCGCTGGCGGGTGTGCTGGGCGGCACCAACAGCCTCCACACCGACGCCTACGACGAGGCTCTCGCCCTCCCTACCGAGGAGGCCGCGACGCTGGCGCTGCGCACCCAGCAGGTGATAGCTCACGAGACGGGCGTGGCGAACACCGCCGACCCGCTGGCGGGCTCCTACTACCTCGAGTGGCTGACGAACGAGATGGAGCGTCAGACGCTCGAGTACTTCGCACGCATCGACGAGCTCGGCGGGGTGGAGGCGGCGATCGAGGAGGGCTTCTTCGCCCGCGAGATCGGCGACGCCAGCTGGCATCAGCAGCGTGAGATCGACGACCGCAGGCGGCTGGTCGTGGGGGTGAACGCCTTCGCGCAGGACCACCCCGAGGTGCCGATCCAGTTGGTGGACCCCCAGGTCGCCGAGGTCCAGAAGGAGCGTCTCGAGAGGGTGCGCCGCGAGCGCGACGCGGCCGGGGCCGAGGCCGCCCTGGCCGAGCTGGAGGCCGCGGCCAAGGAGGGGCGAAACACGATGCCGGCCTTCCTGGCCTGCGCGCACGCGCTGTGCACGCTGGGCGAGCAGATGGACGTTCTCAGACGGGTCTACGGCGTCTACCAGGAGCCCGTGCTGATCTGACGCCGGGTCCGCGCCCGCGGGCGCGGTACGAGCCGTGCCGAGCGTTGCCAGGGTACAGGAGGGTAAGTGGACCGCAACATCAGGGTGCTCATCGCCAAGCCGGGCCTGGACGGTCACGACCGCGGCGCGAAGGTCATCGCCCGGGCGCTGCGGGACGCGGGCATGGAGGTCGTCTACACCGGCCTCCGCCAGACGGCCGAGATGATCGTCGCCGCGGCCGTTCAGGAGGACGTCGACGCCGTCGGCCTCTCTGTGCTCTCCGGAGCGCACATGCACTACTTCCGCGAGGTCGTGGCCGGCCTCCGGGCCAAGGGGGCGGACGACGTGCTGGTGTTCGGCGGAGGCATCGTGCCGGACCAGGACATGCCCGAGCTCGAGAGGCTGGGTGTGGGGAAGGTGTTCGGCCCGGGCGCTAGCACCGACGACGTCGTCGCGTACGTGCGGCAGGCCACGGGAACGCGCGACCCGCTGACGTGAGAGCGGAAGAGGGCGGCGCTGACGGGGTCCGGCGACGCTCGGGTGAGATAGCTCATGACCCTCTCATTTGGCGTGGGTTAGGGTTTCTCGTCGCAGCCAGCGGCCCATCGGAGCACAGACGTTGAAGAAGCAGCGCGCCGTCATGACCATCCTCTGTGCCTTGGGAGCCCTGTCCCCCCTCGCTGCCGCCGAAGCCTACGCCCTGCGCACCGTCGCCTCCGGCGATTCTCTCGGCCTCATCGCGGACCGCTACGGCGTCTCCGTGAACGACCTCATGGTCGTCAACGGGCTCTCGAGCGCCACGATCCATCCGGGCCAGGTCCTCAAGGTGCCGTACGTGGCCGCCGTCGGTGGTCCCGCCGAGACGTCCGTCAGCCCGCCCCCCGGCTTCCGGTGGCACGTGCTCAAGCAGGGCGAGACTCTGAGCACCGTCGCGGGAGCCTACGGGGTGAGCCTCGAGGCGATGGTCGGCGCCAACCCCGACATCTCCTCGCTCGACCGGCTCCCCGTCGGCATCGAGCTGCTCGTCCCTCCCGCCCTCGGCCTCGTCGTGAGCCTGCAGCAGGGCGAGTCGGTGCTCGACGTCGTCGAGCGCTTCGGCCTGGAGCCGCAGGACCTCGCGCGCGCCAACGAGCTGCGCTCGCCGTTCGACATCGTCCCCGGCATGCTCCTCTTCCTACCCGACGTGCGCCCGGTCGAGGCTATGGCGCGCCTCGAGAAGGTGCGCGAGGAGGAGAACCGTTACGTCTGGCCGCTCCACGGCCGGCTCACCTCCTACTACGGGCCGCGCAACCTCGGAATGGGCACCTCCAGCTTCCACCGCGGCATCGACGTAGCGGCCCCGTGGGGCACGCCCGTGGTCGCGGCGCGCTCGGGCACGGTCACGTTCGCCGGCTGGTCGACCCAGGGCTACGGCAACCTCGTCAAGGTGCGCCATGCTGGCAACGACGAGACCTGGTACGCGCACTTCAGCTCCGTGGCCGTCAACGTCGGCCAGCAGGTGCGTCAGGGGCAGACGATCGGGTACGTGGGCTCGACGGGCATCTCCACCGGTCCCCACCTGCACTTCGAGCTCTACGAAGCCGGTCGCGCCGTCGACCCCCTGTCGCTCCTGCGCTGAGTAAGGTCCGAACCGCAACGAAGAGAGCGGCGCCCGACAGGGCGCCGCTGCTCGTTCGCTGAGAGGGGGCCGGACCGGCCCGAACGCTAGGCCTGGCCGCTCCAGAGGATGCGGCCGCAGCTCGGGCAGCGCGTCACGCCGTCGCCGCGCCGTACCTTCTGCACCACGTGGATGGGCAGCTTGACGTTGCAGCCGCCGCAGCTCTGGTTGCCGACGACCTCGACCAGCGCGAGGCCGCGGCGGGCAGCCCTGACCTGCTCGTACTGCTTGAGGAGCGGCTTCTCGACCTCGGACGCCAGGCGCTCGCGCTCCTGACGGGTCTCGGTGCTGCGGGCGTCGACCTGGGCGAGGCGCTCGTCCTCCTGCTGGCGCATCTCCGCGAGGGTGGGCGAGAGGCTCTCGATCTCGGCGGCCAGCTCGTCGTGCTCGGCGGTGAGGCGCTCGAGCTGCTCGAGGAGCGGCAAGGTGTCCTCTTCGAGCTCCTGGACCCGGGTGGCGAACTGCAGCTCCTGGTTCTGGAACTGCGCGACCTCCTTGGCGCTCGACGCTCGCATCGCGGAGTCGGCCGCGCCCTTGCGCCGCTCCGACATCGCCTTGAGCTCGAGCTCGCTGGCGTCGACACGCCTCCGGAGGTCCTCCACCTCCTCACGCTTGCGCTGCAGCCGGGCCTCGAGGTCCTCGACACGAGCCACGAGGTCGGTGAGCTCCTGCGGCACCTGGCCGCGCTCGTGGTCGAGTGCGTCGATCCGCAGGTCGAGGGCCTGCACGTCGTTCAGTCTGCTCAGCATCCAGCCTCCGTCAACGAGAAACCCCCGTCCGGCGCGAGTCGGGCGGGGGCGTCATTGCCTATCCATTGGCGGTCGAGTCACGTACTCAAGTCTAGCACGGGGTCCGGGCGCGGTAGACTCGCCGGGTGATGAGCGAACCGGTCCCCGGCGGCCGCGAGCTGGCGGCGATCGACGACCTCGCTGTGGAGGACTCCCCCGAGGGCTTCGTCGCGCGCTGGCGAGCCCACGCCGCCGAAGCCGAGCTGTTCGCCCGTCCCGAAGGAGTTCCCCTGATCGAGTGCGAGGTCGCCGGCGCGGTGATCCAGGTCTTCGAGCGGACCGGGCCGTACCTCTCCCGCCCTGGCAAGGCCAGGCTGATCGTGAACCCCAACGCGACCGACGTCGCGGTCGCCGACCCTGCGGAACCGGTGGGGCTCGAGTCTCTCGGCCTCAGCCGGCTGAAGGCGACGGGGCGCGTCGTCGAGCGCGAAGGCGACGTCATCGTCGTCCAGGCGGGCGCTCCGTTGGTCGTGACGGCGCTCGCCCCTCTGCCTCCCGAGGCGGTTCCCGGGGCTCACGTGACGTTCGAGGCCGAGGCGCCGGTCCACGGCTTCGTCGTCCCCGCCGACCGGGCCGCGTCGCCGCGCCGCGACGCGGTGGACGAGGCGATCTAGCTCTCCAGCGGCACGACCGTCGCCCCCGAGGAGGGGCGCGCGGGGAACGGTCTGCTAGACTGGCCCGCTGTGCCGAAGGTCGTCCTCAGCCGCGCCAACCCGCTACCGCCGAAGGTCACGCCGGCCCGCGTCAGCGCGGTCGACGCCGGCTCGCCTGCGGCGCGCGCCGGGGTCGTCGCCGGCTGGGAGCTACTGACCGTCAACGGTGAGCCGATCCCCGACGTCCTCGCCTACCGCCGCGAGCTCGCGGCCGGGCGGGCCACGCTCGCTCTGCGCGACCCCGCCACGGGCGCCGAGGCTGCGCTCTCGGTCGAGTGGGAGGAGCCCGGGCTGGAGTTCGAGGAGGTCATCTTCGACGGTATCCGGCTGTGCGCGAACCATTGCGACTTCTGCTACGTGCACCAGACGCCCAAGGGCATGCGCAAGAGCCTGTACATCATGGACGACGACTTCCGCACGAGCTTCCTGTACGGATCGTTCGTCACGCTCACGAACCTGACGGAGGACGACGTCCGCCGGATCCTCGACGAGCACCTCTCGCCGCTCTACGTATCGGTCCACACGGCCGACGAGGCCAAGCGCGCCGAGCTGATGAAGTGGTGGCCGAACAAGACCCCCAACCCGGCGGCCACGAGCATCCGCACGATGCTCGAGCGCCTCGAGAGCATCGACATCTACACGCAGCTGGTGCTCGTGCCCGGTCGCAACGACGGGGACGAGCTCGACGCCACGCTCGCCTACCTGGCCTCGCGCCCCAACGTCCTGTCGGTGGCCATCGTGCCGGTCGGCCTGACCGACCACCGCGGCCACCTGGCGCAGGTCGACACGTACGGCGCCGCCGGAGCCGCCGACGTGCTGCGTCGCGTGGAGGCGTGGCAGTCGCGCATGCTCGCCGAGAGGGGCACGCGCTTCGCGTTCGCCTCCGACGAGCTCTACCTGGTGGCGGGCCGCGACCTCCCGTCCGCCGAGGCCTACGAGGGTTTCCCGATGCTGGAGAACGGGGTCGGCATGGTCCGCGACTTCCTGGGCCGCGAGGCGCCCGACCTGCCGGCGCGGCTGGAGGCTCCTCGCAAGGTGCTGCTGGCCACCGGCAAGCTGTTCGCGCCGGTCCTCGAAGAGGCCGTCGCGCCGCTGAGGGCGGTGGGGGGCCTCGAGGTCGAGGTGCGCGCGCTGCGCAACCGCACCTTCGGCGAGGTCACCACCGTGGCCGGGCTGTTGGCCGGGCGCGACGTGCTGCTGGGCGTCGAGCCGGGCGAGGCCGACCTGCTGCTGCTGTCGCCGAACATGCTCAAGTACGGCACCCAGACGATGCTCGACGACCGCACCCTCCCGGAGCTCGAAGCCGAGCTGCGCATGCCGGTCGCAGTCGGCGGCACCGACCTCGCCGAGCTCTTCGCCAGCGTCCTGCGGGGGCCGCAGGGGCGCCACCTGCCGTCATTCGGCTTCTCGACGCACGCCATCAAGGAGTCGGCGAGGCAGCACTGATGGAGCGGGCTGCGGGGGACGGGGTCGCCGTGTCGAGCGTGAGCGCGCGCCGCGACCTGCGCACCTACCTCTCCCTCGTGAAGATCGAGCACTCCCTGTTCGCCCTCCCGTACGCCTACGTGGGCATGCTCCTCGCGGCCGACGGCTGGCCCGGTTGGCGCACCTTCCTCCTCGTGACGCTGGCGATGGTCGGCGCGCGGACGGCCGCGATGGCGGCGAACCGCGTAATCGACGCCCGCATCGACGCGCTCAACCCGCGCACCGCCGCCCGCGAGATCCCGACGGGGCGCCTGACGCGCGCCGACGGTGTCGCGGTCGCTCTCCTGGGCGCCGCCGGCCTCGTCTACGCCGGTGCCGCCCTCAACCCGCTCACCCTCGCGCTCCTGCCGGTCGCGCTCGCGTTCCTCGTCGCCTACCCGTACACGAAGCGCTTCACGTGGGCCTGCCACCTGTGGCTGGGCGTGACTATCGGAGCGGCCGCCGCCGGCGGGTACGTCGCGGTCACGGGTGCCTTCTCCCTCGTCGCGGTGCTGCTGTGGCTCGCGGTCGCCGCCTGGGTCGCCGGCTTCGACGTGATCTACGCCCTCCTCGACCTGGCCTTCGACCGCTCGCACGGCGTGCGGAGCATCCCGCAGCGCTTCGGCGTAGACGGGGCAGCGACGGCCGTCGCGGTCCTGTACGCCGTCGCGGTCGGCGCGCTGCTCGGGGTCTGGCTCGCGACGCGGGCCGGCGCGGGCTGGCCGCACGCGCCGCTGGGCTGGGCGTTCCCCGCCACGGCGGTGCTCGTGGGAGCGGCTCTCGCCACTCAGGTCGGGGCCCTGCGGCGCTACCGGGACGCCCGGGCGCTGGCCGCGTTCAACGCCAACCTGGTGCTGGGGCCCCTCGTGTTGCTCGGCACCGTGCTCGCCATCGCCTGGCGCTGACCGGCCGAGCACCACGCTCAATGGTGGGTGAAGGCCCGGTATGAGGGGCGCCAGGCGTTCTCGCTTCCTCCTGGTACCGTGGGCTCATGGGACGCATCGTCGACCAGCAGGGGGTCCCCGGTAGCAGCGAGGAGCTGCCGGTGCTGCCCCTCGACGTGGTCGTCTTCCCGGGAATGACGGTACCGGTGACGGCGACCGAGGAGCGCTACAAGCGCCTCGTGCGCCTGGCGCTCGCTCAGGAGACCGAGCCCAAGCGCCTCATCACCGTCCTGGCGCCGCCGTCTGCGCCGATCCGCGACACGCCCGACCACCTCGAGCGGGTCGGGACGCTGGTGCACCTCCTCAGCGTCGAGGAGACGGAGGAGGGCTACGACCTCGTGCTCCACGGTCAGGAGCGATGCGAGGTGACCGTGGCGCACAGCCTCGACGTGCCCGACGGCGCCGGCGAGACCCGCCAGCTGCACTTCGCGGAGTTCCGCCCGGCGCCCGTCGTGCGTGGCGACCCCAACGCCGAGGCCGTCGCCGCGTGGGACGCGATCGACACGTTCCGGGCGTACGCCGGCACCATGTACAAGGGCGGCACCGACATCGACACCCACCTGCCGGAAGACCCGCTCTACCAGGCCTCGTTCGTGTGCGCCAACATCCGGGTGCCGGCCGTCAACAAGCAGCCGCTCCTCGAGGCGCCGTCGTTGGCGGAGCGCTTCGACCTGGCCCGCGCCCTGATGCTCGAGCGGATGCGCAAGCGTCAGCAGCGCGGGCGCCGCGAGCGCGCTTGAGCAGCGGGACCGCGCTGGAGGGCGCGGAGGCCGCCGATCGGCGTGCAGCCCTGACCTTCAGCTGGGCGAGGCTGCCCTTCGTCACGGCTGACGTGCCGGGCACCGGCGGCGTCATCAGGTCCGAGCCTGCCGACTTCGTCGTCGAGGAGCTGCCGGCCTACCTACCGGAGGGCAGCGGCTCCCACGCCTACCTCCTCGTCGAGAAGACCGGACTCACGACCCGCGACCTCGTCCTGGCGCTGGTGGGGGAGGGCGTCGAGGAGGCGGCGATCGGGGTGGCCGGGCTCAAGGACAAGCATGCCGTGACCACGCAGTGGCTGAGCCTGCCCAAGCGCCACGAGGCGGCGGTGGCAGCGCTCGAAGGGCTGCCCGGCGTGCGCGTCCTGGAGCGCTCTTACCACCGCAACAAGCTCGGGCTCGGGCACCTGCGCGGCAACCGCTTCGCCGTCACGGTCCGCGAGGCGCGGGAGGGGGCGGCCGAGGCCGCCGAGCGCGCCTTGCGCGAGCTCGGTCGGCGCGGGGCCCCGAACTGGTTCGGGCCGCAGCGCTTCGGGCGGTTCGGGTCCAACGCGTACGACGGCTGGCGCGTGCTGCGCGGCGAGAGCGTGCCCGGCGGCCACCGGCTCAGACGGTTCTTCGTCTCGGCGCTCCAGTCGCTGCTCTTCAACGAGGTGCTCGCCGCGCGCATCGAGGCCGGCCTCTACGAGACCGTCGTCGCGGGCGACTGGGCCAGGAAGCACGACACCGGAGGCACCTTCCTCGTCGAGGACCCGGCGATCGAAGGCCCTCGCGCGCGGGCGCTCGAGATCAGCGCGACCGTGCCACTCTACGGGCGCAAGGTCAGGACCTCGCCAGCCCGCGCCGGAGAGATCGAGGCGGCCGCCATGGAGCGCCTGGGCCTGCGGTGGAGCGACTTCACCTCGCGCCGAGGCGACCGCCGTCCGACCCGCATCCTCATCGGCGGAGCGAGCGTGGCCCAGGACGCCGACGTCCTGTCGCTGGGCTTCACGCTCCCGAAGGGGTCCTACGCGACGTCGGTGCTGCGCGAGGTCATGAAGGTCGACGTAGACGAGCCGTCCACGCAGGAGACCGACCCCGAGGGCTGAGCGGCGTCCCAGCGGCGGGGCTTCGCCCCGTGTCGCGCCTGGGCGCGAACCGCCGCCAGGCCAGCTCGGCGACGAACACCGCCAGGGCGGCGACCAGGAACGGCTGCCACAGCGAGCGGCCGGCCCCGGTGAGGTCCGGCGCGTAGGCGTCGCCCTCGACGACGGTCCCGCCGGTGCGGGCGGCGACCGCCGCGAGCAGCTCTGGTCCGCCGACCGCGGCGAACTCTGGGTCGGGCCCGGCGACCGCGGCTCGCGCCACCACCTCGGAGCCGCGCGCCACCACGACCTCCTGACCGGCTCCCTGAGTCCACGGGAGGCGGCCCTGGTAGCGGCCCGGGCCCACCTGCTCGAGGTCCGCGGAGCGGCCACCGTAGCGCGCCACCAGGCGTTCTCCGTTCACGTACTCGCCGCCCGAGACGGCGTCCACCACGACCTCGAGCTCGGTGCCGTCGCGGCGTGCGACGGCGTCGTAGCCGGGCGGCACGGCCTGCAGCCAACGCCCGAGCGTGCCGAGCGCACCGGGGAGCTCGGGCCACTCCGACAGGCTGCCGGCCCAGGCGTTGAGGTCGGTGGTCAGCGCCGCCGTGCGACCCAGCCCCGCCCTCCTGACCGCCAGGATGGGCTCGCCGTCGCGTCCCGCCAGCAGCTCCTGGGCGTCCGAACGGAGGCTGGTCGCGACGTAGGCGTCGACCGGCGGCAGGGACGCGGGGAAGTCGTAGAGCTGGTTGGGCCGGCCGCGCGGGGCGGTCGGCTCCTCGACGAGTAGCGCGCGCGTCGCCGTGAGGGCCTCGTTCGTGAAGATGCGTGGGAGGGTGCCGACGTCGAGCGCGGCGTAGTAGCGGCCGCCGCCCGCCCCGGCGATCGCCTCGAGCCGCTCGAAGTCGGCCTCGGCGCCGATGGCGATCGTGGAGGTGGTGATGCCGGCCGCCAGCGCCGACGCGGCCAGGCCGGCGAAGTCGGGCGACTCTCCCTGGGGGCCGAAGGGCCCGGCGCCGTCGTAGAGGCGCCCGTCGGAGAGCACGATCACGTGCTTGACGGCCGCCTCGGTGTCGCGCAGCGCCCGCACGGCTCGCTCGTAGGCCGGGCCGAGCACCGTGCCCCCGCCCGTGCCTATGCCGAGGATGCCCTGCAGCATCTCCCGCTTGCCGCGCTCCGTGGCCGGCCTCAGCTCGAAGACCCAGCGCGTGCTGGCCTCGTCCGAGAACGCGATGAGGCCGAGGAGGTCCTCGTGGTAGGCCAGCTCGACGACCTGGATCGCGCCCTCCTTGGCGAGCTCGATCTTCGACGGCGAACCCGTCGCCATCGACTGCGACCGGTCGATGACCATCACGAGCGCCACGAGCGGCAGCGTGACCTCGGTGCGGAGGTCGGTGGTGACCGGCAGGACCGCCTCGACCGGCGTTCGGTACCAGGCGCCGAAGCCGAAGCTCTGCGGGCCGCCCGTCATGAGCAGGCCGCCGCCCGTCTCCACGAAGGCGGCGAGGAGGTCGAGCTGCCCGGGCGTGAAGTCCGGCGCCCCGGCCCTCACCACCACGGCGCTGTAGGCCAGGGGAGACGTGACGTCGGCGGGAGTGCCGAGGACCACGTCGAGCCCCTGCGTCTCGAGCAGCTCGGCCATGGCGGGGTCTCCCACCACCAGCACTGGCGGCCTGGCCCGCACCGAGAGCTCGCGGCTCAGGCTGGTGGCGCCGGCCGGCGTGAGCGTGTCGAGGTGGACGCTCACGCTCATGACGGACCCGGCTCCGGCGTTGAACACGATCGGGACGGCGGTCTGGCCCGGCTCCACGGCGACCTCGACTGGGGGTAGCGACCGACCGCCGGCGACGGCTGAGACGCGCACCGTGGTCGCGACGTCGGAGCGCACCACGGCCAGGGCCTCGACCGTCTGGCCGGGCGCCGCCTGCGTGGGGAGGATCAGCTCCGAGAGCCCCGCGCCCGACCGGCTGGGCACGTGGGCGACGTCCACCGCCACTGGCGGCAGGGCCGCGAGCAGGGGACCCTCCGGGGAGACGCCGTCGGACACGAGCAGGACCCGTCCGGCGCCTCCGGCCGTCGCGACCTGGAGCGCGCGGGCCAGGTCGGTGCCACCGGTCGCGACGAAAGCGGGCACCTCGCTGGGGAGCGCCGCCACGTTGGCGGCCTCGGCGCCGGCCAGGACCACGTCGGCCTGCTCGGGCAGCTCGCCCAGGAGCTCCGCCGCCCGGCGGAGCCCGGCATCGCCGACGCTGTTCGAGACGTCTACGACCACCGCGATCCTGGCCCTTCCGCCCGGCACCACCGGGCCGGCCAGGGCGACCACGGCCAGCGCCACGGCCAGCGCCCGCAGGTAGGACCCCAGCGTGCGCGGGCGCCACAGCAGCGGCACCGCGCACAGGAGCAGGCCGAGGAGCCACGCCGGCTGCTGCAGCTGCGACCCGGTGACCGCCTGCACCGTCTCAGACACGTTCGGATGGTACCAGCCGTCCGCTGGTACTATGCGTCCAGATGGCGACCGCGGCACCCAGCGTCCTGATCGCGTCCGGCAGCCAGGAGCGCGGCCAGGCGCTCAGCCGCGCGCTGCAGGAGCTGCGGCTGGCCGCCACCGTGATCGACGACGTCGAGAAGCTCCTCTACGTCACGAGGGCGCCGGCAGCGCAGGCCGCCGACGGGGCGGCGCCGGTGCTGCCCGAGGCCGTCGTCATCGAGCACGCGCTGGCCACGCGCGTGCCCGAGGGCCTCGACATCGTCTACATCCTCCGCAGCCGCCAGCACCTCGGCCAGGCCCCGCTCGTCTACCTCGGGCCCGTCGACAGCGAGGTCGAGGCCAGGGTAATCGCGTCCGGTGCCGACGCCTACGTCGCGTTGCCTACCCAGCCCGCGGTCGTGCGCGCCTACATCGAGCGCCTGCTCCTGCGCCGGCGCGCCGAGCGCGACATGCGCGATGCCCTCGACCGCGCGCGCCGCTTCGAGCAGGCCCTCAAGGAGAGCGAGCGGATGAAGGACGACCTCATCCACATGCTCGTCCACGACCTGAAGAGCCCCATCTCCAGCGTGATGGGGCTGCTAGACCACAGCATCGAGATGCTGCGGGGTGGGGGCGACATGGGCGTCGAGGAGCTCCTCAGCCTGGCGCGCAGCGAGTCGCAGCACCTCCTCAACCTCGCGGCCAACATCCTCGACGTGCGGCGCATGAAGGAGGGGCAGATGCCGTACTCCCCCGGCGTCATCGCGTCCCTCACCGAGCTCGCCAAGGAGGCGCTCGGCGACGTCGTCGGCGGTCCCAAGGACCGCAACTTCGGGTTCCTCGTGCGGCCCGAGGCCGAGAGGGTGTACGGCGACCCCAAGCTGCTGCGGCGCGTGCTGGCCAACCTCATGGCGAACGCGATCAAGCACACGCGGCGCGGCGGCTACATCGACTTCCGGGCCTGGCGGCAGGACGACGGCTTCGTGCTGTCCGTGCGCGACGACGGCGAGGGCATCCCGGAGGCCGACCAGAAGCGCATCTTCAACGCCTTCGAGCAGTCCCGCCACACGGTCCACGACCGCTACGACACCGGGATGGGGCTCACGTTCTGCAAGCTCGCCGTCGAGAAGCATGGCGGCAGGATCTGGGTCGAGTCGAAGGTCGGCCGCGGCAGCACGTTCTACTTCACGCTGCCGGACCTCGTGCCCGAGGGCACCGTGGCCGACGCAGTGGTGGGTTAACCCTGGCCCGGATCCTGCCTGGTTGGTCGCTCGAGCGCCGGTTGTGGGCCCGCGGGTCCGTGGCGGTCGCCGGGGTGGACGAGGCGGGTCGGGGCGCCCTGGCGGGGCCCGTGGCCGCCGCCGCGGTCGTGCTCCAGCCCGGTCGCGACTACCCGTACCGCGACTCCAAGACGCTTCCGCGCGAGGAGCGCGCGCGGCTGGCTGCCCGGCTGCGCGGGGAGGCCGTCGCCTACGCGGTCGCCTTCGCCTCGGCGCTGGAGGTCGACGCGCACAACGTGCTGGGCGCGACCAAGCTCGCGGCGCGGCGGGCCCTCGCGCAGCTGGCCTGCCAGGTCGACGGGCTCGTCACCGACTACCTCGAGCTCGGCTGGGACGTTCCCGAGGTCGCCGCCCCCCGCGCCGACGGCGCCAGCTTCCAGGTCGCGGCCGCCAGCGTGCTCGCCAAGCACGAGCGCGACGTCTACCTGGAGAGGCTGGAGGACGAGTTCCCCGGCTACGGGTTCGGTCGCCACGCCGGCTACGGCGTGCCCGAGCACCTGCGGGCGCTGCGGAGCCTCGGCCCTTGCCCGCACCACCGCCGCAGCTTCGCGCCCGTTGCCGCCGTGTGCCTCTTCGGCGCCGCCGGCTAAGCGCGGGCCTCGGTTAGTATCGCCGCATGCCAGAGTGCATAGGCGTCCGTTTCGACAACGGACCCAAGATCCACTACATGGAAGCTCCGCCCACGCCGCCGCCCGTAGGCACCACTTGCGTGGTGACGACGCGGCGGGGGCTCGAGATCGGCAAGGTGCGCACCGCGGTGCGCGAGGTCGAGCGCTCCTCCGGGCACTACGTGCGCGAGGCGCAGAGCGACGACGTCGAGCGCTACGAGGAGCTCAAGGAGAAGGCCGAGGGCCTCAAGTGGCTCCTCAAGGCGCGCGCGCGCCAGGTCGGCGCCGACATCAAGGTCGTCGGGCTCGAGTTCACCATCGACGAGGCCTTGCTGGTCGTGAGCTACTCGAGCGAGGGCCAGCCGCCCCTGCGCGCCCTGGCGCAGGAGCTCGTCGGCCGCACGCCCGCCAGGGTCGAGTTCGTCAACGTCGGCCCGCGCGACCAGGCCCGCATGCTCGGCACCCTGGGCGTGTGCGGCGACGGCTCGTGCTCCTCGACCTGGCTCCAGAGCTTCAGCTCGGTCAGCATCCGCATGGCGCGCGACCAGCAGCTGCCCCTCAACCCGGAGAAGATCTCGGGTCCCTGCGGCCGCCTGATGTGCTGCCTGCAGTACGAGCACGACATGTACCGCGAGCTCCTCAAGGGCATGCCGCGCAAGGGGAGCAGAGGCTGCCACGAGAGCAGCGGGACATGCGGGCGCGTCGTGAAGCTCAACCCCCTGGCCGGCACCCTGGAGCTCAAGACGGAGGAGGGGACGGTGCACGAGTTCCCTGCCGCCGAGGTATCCCGCCCCCGCTGAGTCGAGGCGCCGCTCAGCCCGCCAGCCGCTCCACGGTCTCGCCGCCGGCGCCCGCGCTCAGCAGCGCCCGGAGGCGCAGGGCCAGGTGCGCGGTCGCGAGACCGGCGTTGGCGTAGGCGGCCAGCGCGGCCTCGAGGTCGTCGAGCAGGTCGAGCGCGCCGGCGTACGCTTCGGGCGGCAGCGACGACCGGCACAGCTCTCGCAACCACCCGATCGGCCCCGGCTCGGCGCCCGAGCCCGCGGCGGCGGTGACCGCCTTGGCGAGCTCCTCCGCGCCCTCCAGGGCGTCGAGCATGTCGCCCTCCACGCTCGTCAGGAACTCGAGCGCCGCGCGGCGGGCCTCGTCGGTGGCCGCAGCGTTCCGACGCGCTCGGTCGACGAGGCCGGGCTGGCCGAGCCTCACCCCGGGATGCCGCTGCAGGTCGGGCGCCGACACCGGGAGCGCCCCGAAGCGCAGGTTCAGCGCCCGCGACGCGACGGTCGGGAGCAGGGCCTCCGGCCCGGGCGCGATCAGGACCACGTAGGCGTGGGGCGGAGGCTCCTCCAGCGTCTTGAGGAAGGCGTTCGCTGCGGACGCGTTCATCGCGTGCGCGTCGTCGATGACGCCGACCCGGAACCGGCCGGAGGGGCGCGCCGCCAGCCACGGCCCGAGGGGGTCGGGGTCTGAGCCGGTCCCTTCCCGGGCTACGAGCTGGTCGATGCCGATCTCGGCGCGCAGCTTGGCCCTGCCGGACTTGGCGGTCGCCGGCGGGACGACCTCCTTGTAATCGAGCGACCTGCCTTCGAGGGCGAGGACGCAGGCCGCGCACACCCCGCAGGGCCGCCGGTCCTCCTCCGCGAGGCAGTTGAGGCGGGCGCACAGCCACAGCGCGGCCTGGCGCCTGCCGACCCCGTCCGGCCCGGAGAAGAGCAGGGTGCGCTGCATCCCGTGCCGGAGCCCGGCCTCGAGCCTGCCCAGGACGTCCGCCTGGCGCTCGGCGTCGCGCAGGCGCGCGTCGC